>NZ_JBEOZT010000106.1:0-1024 GCF_040298265.1 Nonomuraea sp. NPDC001636 | reverse complement strand
CTAGGCCGTGTTTCGAAAGATCGCGTGTGAGGCGTGTCGGTGATCGTTGAACGAAGAGGTCTCCGGTAGTTGGTTCAACGACCAAGAAGAACGAAATACCGGAGACCTCGTGACCAGCGTAGTGGTGACGAGGCGGCACGACCTCACTGACGCGCAGTGGGCGGCGCTGGAGCCGCATCTGCCTGCCGCATCGGGCAAGGGGCGTCCGCCGAAGTGGAGCAGGCGGCAGTTGATCGACGGGATCCGGTGGCGGATCCGGACCGGGGCGCCGTGGCGGGACGTGCCTGCCTGCTACGGCCACTGGTTCACCGTGTACGGCTTGTTCCGGCGCTGGCAGCGGGAAGGGATCTGGGCTCAGATCCTGGCCGCCTTGCAGGCGTGTGCGGACGCCGCTGGGAAGATCGAGTGGACGGTGAGCGTGGACTCCACCATCACTCGGGCTCATCAGCACGCGGCCGGAGCACGCCGGAACGGCCACCTGCAAAAGGAACCACCCGGCGGGGTGCACAGCGAGCCGGACGATCACGCGCTGGGGCGCTCACGCGGCGGGCTGACCACCAAGACCCATCTGGCTTGCGAGCAGGGCCGCAAGCTGCTGGCCGCGGTGGTGACCGCCGGTCAGCGGGGCGACAGCCCGCAGTTCATCCCGGTGCTGGGCAAGATCCGGGTGGCCCGCCTCGGCGGTGGCCGGCCCAGGACCCGCCCGGATCGGGTCCTGGCTGACAAGGCCTACACCAGCAAGGCCAACCGGACTCATCTGCGCCGGCGTGGGATCAAGGCGTGCATTCCGAGCAAGGCCGACCAGGACGCCCACCGCAGGGCCAAGGGATCGAAGGGAGGCCGCCCGCCTGTCTTCGACCCTGCGTTCTACCGGCTGCGTCATGCTGTGGAGTGCGGCATCAACCTGCTCAAAGGCAACCGCGGCATGGCAACCCGCTACGACAAGCTCGCCGTACGCTACGAAGCCGTCATCGTCATCGCCGCGATCAACCAGTGGCTCAACGCCTTATGAAACGGGACCTAG
>NZ_JBEOZT010000105.1:0-1108 GCF_040298265.1 Nonomuraea sp. NPDC001636 | reverse complement strand
AGTACGCGTCCGTTTCTTGAGAACTCAACAGTGTGTTAAAAGCCAGTGCATGAAACACATGCATAACCCCGTCCAAATCTTCGGATGGACGGATTCCTTTTTGGTTGGGATTCAACCACTTTTCCAAGCATTGTTTGGAGAGTTTGATCCTGGCTCAGGACGAACGCTGGCGGCGTGCTTAACACATGCAAGTCGAGCGGAAAGGCCCTTCGGGGTACTCGAGCGGCGAACGGGTGAGTAACACGTGAGCAACCTGCCCCTGACTCTGGGATAAGCCCGGGAAACTGGGTCTAATACCGGATACGACCGCCCCCGGCATCGGGTGGTGGTGGAAAGTTTTTTCGGTTGGGGATGGGCTCGCGGCCTATCAGCTTGTTGGTGGGGTAGTGGCCTACCAAGGCGACGACGGGTAGCCGGCCTGAGAGGGCGACCGGCCACACTGGGACTGAGACACGGCCCAGACTCCTACGGGAGGCAGCAGTGGGGAATATTGCGCAATGGGCGGAAGCCTGACGCAGCGACGCCGCGTGGGGGATGACGGCCTTCGGGTTGTAAACCTCTTTCAGCAGGGACGAAGTTGACGTGTACCTGCAGAAGAAGCGCCGGCTAACTACGTGCCAGCAGCCGCGGTAATACGTAGGGCGCAAGCGTTGTCCGGAATTATTGGGCGTAAAGAGCTCGTAGGTGGCTGGTCGCGTCTGCCGTGAAAGCCCGCAGCTTAACTGCGGGTCTGCGGTGGATACGGGCCGGCTAGAGGTAGGTAGGGGCAAGTGGAATTCCTGGTGTAGCGGTGAAATGCGCAGATATCAGGAGGAACACCGGTGGCGAAGGCGGCTTGCTGGGCCTTACCTGACGCTGAGGAGCGAAAGCGTGGGGAGCGAACAGGATTAGATACCCTGGTAGTCCACGCTGTAAACGTTGGGCGCTAGGTGTGGGACCCTTCCACGGGTTCCGTGCCGGAGCTAACGCATTAAGCGCCCCGCCTGGGGAGTACGGCCGCAAGGCTAAAACTCAAAGGAATTGACGGGGGCCCGCACAAGCGGCGGAGCATGTTGCTTAATTCGACGCAACGCGAAGAACCTTACCAAGGTTTGACATCACCCGGAAA
>NZ_JBEOZT010000104.1:0-1111 GCF_040298265.1 Nonomuraea sp. NPDC001636 | reverse complement strand
AGCTTCATCTAAATTTAAAATTGTAGATTTTTCTTGAGCAATATTTTTAAAATGTTCTATTTCAGTAAATGGCTTTGAACCAACTACGCCATAATTGCTATACAATACGCAATTACTTTTCTGTTTAAAGTGATGTGCAAACAATGTCATTCCTAATGTCTTACCGCTTCCAAGAGGACCTTCAAAGACCATTACGTTCATGCAAGTTCATTTCCTTTCACTACTTTTGCACTATTAGCTGAAAGTGATAATGATGGATTCGCATTCGCTTTCAGTAAATGACTTAATTTCGCATTACCTTTAATTCTGTCAAACATAGTTAATATTTTTAGAACCTTTTCATAGAAGGCAAGTGGTAAACTCTGTTTTTTTACAGAAATAACATAATCAGCTATATCTTTACATCCATTCTCATTAAGCAATAAAATACCTTTCATCTGAGATGCATTCAAAGGCACTGAATTTTCCTTCATGTATTGAAATAATTGAACCGTTTCAATACTTTCACTTGAAGTATCTTCTTCTAAAATTTCTTCTTTCATTATGTCTTGAACATCTGGTAACACTTCTTCTACAACTGTTTTTTCTAAAGTCACTTCACTCATTCAGTTCACCCCATTATTTAAAAATAGCTAGTAAAACAATAATTACCCATGGCATAAAACCAATTAAATCAAATTGTTTTTTTCCTGTTTCAAATTCAAAAATCCCTTTTAACGCACTAGATCGTCGTAATCTTTTAATATTTTCCGCTTCAATTCTTGCCGGTTTTTCTAAATTATAAATGTGATACACATAACCGTGATTATCATCAAGTAATCTCAATTCATTATCACGTGGTAACATGGCTGTACTCGTTTCTAAAATCTCCGAATCAAACGATATAACCTGTTCTACAGTGCATGTACCCTCTTCCTTAATAATTAACGCTCTATGTCCTTCAAATTGTGGCTGTACTTTTCGTTTCGTTTTAGCTAACATTTCAATCACTCTCTCTTTTTAATTCCATTTTCTTTTTAACCACATACAAGGTAACACTATAAATAGAAATACAGATAAACAAATCGCACTTGATAACTCAAACATTGCATTAAAAGCCTGCATTTTTAAC
>NZ_JBEOZT010000103.1:0-1221 GCF_040298265.1 Nonomuraea sp. NPDC001636 | reverse complement strand
ACTAGCTATTATTAGTATTTTGATATTACTATTTGTTCCAAATTTAATTAAAGAAAAATCCGCAAATTGTAAAATGAAGTTAGCCACCTTGAGTCAAGCAAAAAACATCTGAATCTCTTATACTAGAAGTTCGACCAAATAGTATAAAAAGGAAATTCAGATGCAAGACTATTCTATCACAAGCCAGAGCAAAGGGAAACACCTGACCAATCAAGACCGTTTAAACATTGAACGTTGGCACAATAAAGAAGGACTGAGCAACCGTGAGATTGCGCGCTTATTGAATAAAGCTCATGGGACGATTGACAGAGAGATGAAGCGAGGGGAAATCCAGCTCAAGCGGAAGGTAAAATACTCTGCTAAAAAGGCTCAAGAAAATTATGAAGGATTGAGGGCTCACAGTGTTCGTCCGAGTAAACTCACGACTGAGATTGATTGTTATGTGAGTACACGTCTTAAAGAAGACAAGGACTCTTTGGAAGTCATTCATCAGGCTCTAAAAGGAGTTTCTCTGAGCAGCCTCTACAATTGGGTCAACTGGGGCTGGTTAGAAGCCAAGCGTCATCATCTTTTCTATCCGCAGTATAAGGCGGCAAAGAAAATCAAACCTCGTGCGCCAAAGCATCCTTTTGGCAAGTCTATTGAAGAACGGCCTGAGTTCATTAACAATCGCTTAGAAGTGGGGCATTACGAGATTGACACGGTCATTCTTACGAGAGCTAAGAACAAGGTGCTTTTGACGCTCACAGAGCGAAAATACCGCACGGAGATCATTCGCTTGATTGATGGGAAAACAGCACAGGCGGTCAATGATGAGCTGGTGGAACTTCAAAAAAGTTATGACTTCAAATCCATTACCCCTGACAATGGCCATGAATTTGCAAGGCTCTCTGAGGTCGTAAGCTGTCCAGTTTACTATGCACACGCCTACGCGAGCTTTGAGCGAGGGACGAATGAAAACCATAACCGAATGATTCGTAGGCATCTGCCAAAAGGCACAACAAAGACGACCCCTGAAGAAGTCGCCGCTATCGAGTATTGGATGAACCATTATCCAAGAAAAATGTTCAACTATAAGAGTTCATATGAGATGAGCTTGGCTGGCTAACTTGGACTTGCAATTTGCGTAAATAATATTTTTTTAAAATATTAAATAAATTTCAGCTGAGACTAGAACTTTGAGAAAGTCTGTGTTATAATCTATGTGGTCGTGAAATTGAG
>NZ_JBEOZT010000102.1:0-1224 GCF_040298265.1 Nonomuraea sp. NPDC001636 | reverse complement strand
GGGCAAGGCATAGATACAAGACTTTACTCGGCAGATAAAATAAACAAAGAATTTGTACCAAAATGATCACAAAATTACTTATAAAAGTTCGCCATTTAATCTGAATCACCACAAATTTTTGCGTATCCTTGACACGAAATAAAAACGTTGTTAAGAATCCAAGCATTGAAGCTAATCCAGCACCATTCAAGCCAAATAATGGAATAAGTAATACTTGTGCAATGACACAAACGATTGCTCCAAATAAAAATGTGATAAATCCTCCTGTAGTTTTTTTAACTACAATATAACTTGTTTCAAAAAAATTTGCAAAGCTAGAAAATAATGCTGAGAGCATGAAAGGTTCTGTTGCGAAGTTTGAAAATCAAACGCGCTCTCTCTGAACTCCAAATATCTTAGGCTGGTATTCCCATTAATACCTTGATTTCAGTAGACACCGAAAAGCCGAAGAGCGTTCCATTTCTTCGGTTCTTTTTATATATTCCTCGAATGGTCTCCATGCCCTTAATCGTGGAAGAGGCTGTACGGAGACTTTGATAAAATTTATTCCGTCGTTTAATAGGTCGATGGTCTTGTTCTATTAAATTGTTAAGATACTTCACAGTTCGGTGCTCTGTCTTAGGATATAAACCCACACTCTGTAACTTTCTAAAGACGGAGCCAAGAGAAGGTGCTTTATCGGTCACAATTGCTTTCGGCTCACCAAACTGTTTATGGAGTCGTTTTAAGAAAGCATAGGCTGCTTGCGTATCCCGTTTCTTTCGTAACCAGATATCTAAGGTTAAGCCGTCCGCATCAAGTGCACGATAAAGATAATGCCAACGTCCCTTAATTTTGATATAGGTTTCGTCCATTTTCCATGAATAGAAGGATTGTCTATTTTTCTTCTTCCAAAGATAATAGAGGACTTTGCTGTACTCTTGCACCCAACGATAAATCGTAGTATGACAAACATTTATTCCACGATCATATAACAATTCCTGAACTTCACGATAGCTTAGATTGTAACGCAGGTAGTAACCAACAGCGACAATAATGACGTCTTTTTTGAATTGTTTGCCTTTAAAATGATTCATTACTCTGTCCTCTCTGTCTTTTTTCTCAATTTTACACTAAAATAGATTTTTTGGAAAACTTTGCAACAGAACCTACTAGACAAAAGATCGGCTCCTAAAAATGGGTTTGTGATAAACACCATTTTAAAGGAAGCTGGTCTTTTTTGTC
>NZ_JBEOZT010000101.1:0-1241 GCF_040298265.1 Nonomuraea sp. NPDC001636 | reverse complement strand
CTACTTTGCGTCTGGTGACACCGACCCTTGCGACATGAGGTCGCACGTGGCGAGTGACTGCGTTGAAGGAGGATCGATCATGTCGGGAACGTAGTCCAGGTCAGTGTTCGAGACCTGTCCTCACCCTGACGTGCGTCGCGGGTAACTGCGAGGTGCGGAGCTCAGGGGAAAGCCCAAGAGCCGCCGTCCGTCCGGTGGTCACAGGCGAGAGGAAGGCTGGGAGGGGCGAATGATCGTGAATCCTCGCTGATGCCTCGTTATGTCAACGCTCCGGGACGGAAGGCCAGACCGGAGTGTCAGGGACCAGCCGTTGAGAGACGGCAGGCGGCGGTCGGGGAGGGTTTCCGGCCGTGGGAACACCGCCGTCCCCGGGGTACAGAGGACGCCCGGCCCCAGCCGTGTCTCGCGCGTGCGGAACATGGAAACCCCGTCCGGGTCCGCGCCCTGAACAAGGGGCGTGGTAGGCCGACCGCAAGGAGAGCTGAACTCCCTGGCGGGAACAGGATGCCCAAGAAGCGAACGCCGGTGGCCGAAAGGCAACGGGAAACCGAGACTGTTAGGGCCGCTCCTCCAGCGGATGGTCTCGGATAACCGGCCGGATACCGGGCCTGGTACCCGGCCCCGAAAGGGGGCTGACGTGGGCAGGTGAGCCTTTGACGACCAAGCGCCGGATCCGCCGGCACCAAGGGACAAGTTGGACGCCGCATGGTGAACGGACCCGAGGGCCTGCTCCTGGACATGGATGCCGATCGATGGGAACGCATCGACTGGCGCAGCCAGGAGGAACAGGTACGGCGGCTGCGGAGCCGAATCTTCAAGGCGGTTCAGGAAGAGGACTGGCCCAAGGTCAGGAACCTGCAGAAGCTGATGCTGCGCAGCCGGGCCAACACGCTCATCAGCGTGCGCCAGGTGACGCAGCGCAATGCTGGCCGCAAGACCGCGGGCATCGACGGGGAGGTCGCGCTGACTTCCGAGGCCAGGGCCGAGGTGGCGGTGCGCGTGCACGCCACGATCGGAGCCTGGAACCCGCGCGCGGTCAGGCGGGTGCACATTCCGAAGGCCGGTAACGCGGCGAAGCTGCGCCCGCTCGGCATCCCGGTGGTCATGGACCGGTGTCATCAGGCACGGGTCCGTAACGCGCTGGAACCCGAATGGGAGGCACGGTTCGAACCCCGATCTTATGGGTTCAGACCGGGCAGGAGCTGCCAGGACGCGATCGAATCCATCTTCCAGGCCACTAG
>NZ_JBEOZT010000100.1:0-1249 GCF_040298265.1 Nonomuraea sp. NPDC001636 | reverse complement strand
CCCTACATGCTTACCCCAGGAACAACCATCGCCTGGGCTGGACTACCTTCCTGCGTCACCCCATCGCTTACCTACTACCCGATCGGATCGAGCGTTCACTCTGACCCCAAGCCCGAAGGCTTTAGGCGAGCTAAGGACTCTTAGCATCACGAGGTTCGATATGGGCGCGTTAAAGCGGGTACGGGAATATCAACCCGTTGTCCATCGACTACGCCTGTCGGCCTCGCCTTAGGTCCCGACTTACCCTGGGCGGATTAGCCTGCCCCAGGAACCCTTGGTCATCCGGCGCGAGGGTTTCTCACCCTCGATTCGCTACTCATGCCTGCATTCTCACTCGCACAGCCTCCACAACTAGATCACTCTGCTGCTTCGCCGGCTGCACGACGCTCCCCTACCCATCAACAGACACAATGTTCTGTCAATGCCACGACTTCGGCGGTGTGCTTGAGCCCCGCTACATTGTCGGCGCAGAATCACTTGACCAGTGAGCTATTACGCACTCTTTCAAGGGTGGCTGCTTCTAAGCCAACCTCCTGGTTGTCTCTGCGACTCCACATCCTTTCCCACTTAGCACACGCTTAGGGGCCTTAGTCGGTGATCTGGGCTGTTTCCCTCTCGACTACGAACCTTATCGCCCGCAGTCTCACTGCCACGCTCTCACTTACCGGCATTCGGAGTTTGGCTGACGTCAGTAACCTTGTCGGGCCCATCGGCCATCCAGTAGCTCTACCTCCGGCAAGAAACACGCGACGCTGCACCTAAATGCATTTCGGGGAGAACCAGCTATCACGGAGTTTGATTGGCCTTTCACCCCTACACACAGGTCATCCCCCAGGTTTTCAACCCTGGTGGGTTCGGTCCTCCACCCAGTCTTACCTGAGCTTCAACCTGCCCATGCGTAGATCACTCCGCTTCGGGTCTACAGCATGCGACTCAAACGCCCTATTCAGACTCGCTTTCGCTACGGCTCCCCCACACGGGTTAACCTCGCCACACACCATAACTCGCAGGCTCATTCTTCAAAAGGCACGCAGTCACATCACACAGAAGACAAGCTCCTGTACGCTCCTACGGCTTGTAGGCACACGGTTTCAGGTACTATTTCACGACCCCTCACCGGGGCACTTTTCACCTTTCCCTCACGGTACTCGTGCACTATCGGTCATCAGGGAGTATTTAGGCTTACCAGGTGGTCCTGGCAGATTCACACAGGATTTCTCGGGCCCCGTGCTACTTGGGATCCCCTCAA
>NZ_JBEOZT010000099.1:0-1292 GCF_040298265.1 Nonomuraea sp. NPDC001636 | reverse complement strand
TGAGGGGCCACGGTGATTCCAGACAGCCATGTTATGAGCGCAGCCTATGCGGCCGTTTGGGTTGAAAGGGCCTCGTTGAGAACCTCCAGGGGCGGCCGGTAACCGAGCGCCGAGTGCAGGCGCCGACGGTTGTAGAACCCTTCGATGTAGCGGATGACCTGGCTTTTCGCCTTGGCCCGGGTGGTGAAGACGAAACGGTGCAGCCACTCGTTCTTGATCGCGCTGAAGAACGACTCGGCCATCGCGTTGTCGTAGCAGATGCCGGTGCGGCCAACCGAGCGGCGGATGTCCAAGCCGGTCAGGAACCGGCCGAACTCGTCGCTGGCGTAATTCGAGCCGCGGTCGCTATGGAACACGGCGCCAGGCTGGAGCAGTCCGGTGCCGGCGGCCATCCGGATCGCGTCCTTGATCAGCTCGGTGCGGTAGTGGTCGGCCATCGCCCAACCCAGCACCGCCTTGCTGTGACAGTCGATCACCGTGGCCAGATACAGGAAGCCCTCCCAGGTCCGGACGTAGGTGATGTCGCCGACCAGCTTGACGCCCGGCCGATCAGCGGTGAAGTCACGGCCGATCAAGTCGGGGATGCCGCGGAAGTCACCGTCTTGCACGGTGGTGACCGGCCGGAAGGCGCGTGCCTGGGCCGGGAGGAGGCCCTGCTCGCGCATCAGGGCACGGACCAGCTCGGCCGAGCAGTGCTCGCCGCGACGGGCCAGGGCAGCATGCACCCGCCGGTAGCCGTAGGTCTCATGCGCGTCGGCGAAGATCTCGGCGACCAGCGCGGCCAGCAGCGCGCGGCGTTGCGCGGTGGCCGAGGCCGGCCGCTCGCGCCACTCGTAGTAGCCCGAGCGGGACACGCCGAGCCAGGCGCACATTTTCACGATCGAGTGACGAGCCTTCTCCGCGTCGATGAGCTCGTACTTGGCGAGCGTCATCGAGTCTCGGCCGCGAAGAAGGCGGCCGCTTTTTTCAGGAAGATCAACTTCTCGCGCAGCTCGGCGTTCTCCCGCTCCAGCTCCCGGATCCGGGCCCGGTCCGGCCCGGCAGCCGGCCCCGGCTGCTCGTCCTGAGCGTTCACGATCCGATGCCGGTTCACCCAGCTGCCCAGGGTGCTGGCGTTGATCCCGAACTCGCGCGCCACCGACGCGACCGTCCGATCACCCTCCAGCACCATGCGGACGGCCTCGTCCTTGAACTCCGGCGAGAACTGCCTACGACGCCTCGTCACGTACCTACCTCTTCCAGACTTCTGTCAGCTTATGTAGCTGACTGTCCGGAATCTGCTGGGCACCTCA
>NZ_JBEOZT010000098.1:0-1322 GCF_040298265.1 Nonomuraea sp. NPDC001636 | reverse complement strand
TGAATCGCCCCGAATTTGATGGAGACCTCAGCGGTTGATTGCGATGGGTTCGTTGGGGTGGTGTTGAGCGTAGTAGAGACCCTCGAACTCCTCTGGTGGTAGGTGACCGATCGCTGAGTGCAGGCGGGTGGCGTTGAACCAGGCGACCCATTCGGCGGTGGCAAGCTCGACGTCGGCCAGGCTGCGCCAGGGACCTCGGGGTTTGATCAACTCGGTCTTGTAGAGGCCGATCTGCGATTCCATCAGGGCATTGTCGAGCGCGTCGCCGACGGTGCCGATGGAGGCGTCGATCCCGGCCGCCAGCAGGTGCGTGGTGAACCGGAAAGACGTGTACTGACTGCCCGCGTCCGAGTGATGGATCAAGCCCTGCTCGACCGGATGGCCGGCGCGTTCGCGCCGCCACAGGGCCATGTCCAGGGCATCCAGTACGAGGGTGGTGTGCTTGGTGAGTGAGGCGGCCCAGCCGACGATCGCCCGCGAGTAAATGTCGACGACGAACGCCACGTAGACCACCCCGCACCAAGCGGAAACGTGGGTGAAGTCGGCGACCCAGGCGGCGTTCGGCCGCTGGGCGGTGAAGTCGCGCTGCAGCCGGTCGCCGGCCCGCTCATGCCCGGGGTCGGGTGTCGTGGTTCGCACCTTCTTCCCGCGACGGGCGCCTTGCAGGCCCAGGACGCGCATGCGCCGCTCGATGGTGCAGCGGGCCACCCGATGCCCCTCCCGTTGCAGCTGGTGCCATATCTTGCGGGCACCATAGACGCCGTAGTTGTCAGCGTGGATGCGAGCGATGTGCTCGTCCAACTCGGCGTCCCGCACCGCCCGGGCCGAGGGCGGTCGGTTCTTGGCGGCGTAGTACGTACTGGTGGAGATGGAGCAGCCGTGTTCGGTCAGGACACGGCAGATCGGCTCGACACCGAACACCTCGGCGTGCTGGTCGATGAAGCTCACGAGTGCGTGTGTGGCCGGTCGAGCTCGGCCGCGAAGAAAGCCGACGCGGCCTTCAAGATCTCGTTCGCCCGCCGCAGTTCGGCGTTCTCCCGGCGCAGCCGCTTCAGCTCGGCCGACTCATCCGTCGTGCGGCCTGGCCGGCTGCCCTCGTCGGTCTGGGCCTGGCGGACCCACGTGCGTAGTGTCTCCGCAGTGCCGATGCCGAGCTTGGTCGCCACCGCGTTGATCGTGGCCCACTCGGTCGGGTAATCCGGCCGTACTTCGGCGACCATCCGCACCGCTCGACGGCGCAGCTCGGCGGGATAGGGAGACTTACCTGGCATGGACTCGATCCTCTCAAGAGATCAAGTCTCCACCGAACCCGGGACGATTCA
>NZ_JBEOZT010000097.1:0-1364 GCF_040298265.1 Nonomuraea sp. NPDC001636 | reverse complement strand
CTAGGGCCTGTTTCAGAAGTTGGGTGAGGAGTCTCGGGTGAGGGCTGCGTGTGCTCGAGATGCCTGAGCGGTCCAGATGGTGACGTCGGAAGCGATACAGCTCGGATCGGTCGCGGCATCAAGGCGGTGATACCGACGAAGCGGGTCCCGGTATTCGACCTCGTAGGTGCCATCGTCGAGGCGGGCGACTGAGGCGAACCAGGTGGGGTCGTCTTCGTCTGGTTCGACGATGACGAAGGTGTTGTCGGGCAGAGCGAGCTCGATGATCATCTCGTAGAGGGCGTCCTCGGACGGCTCCACGATGAGTTGGCCGCCCTCGGTTTCCGCCTTCAGCCGGATATACTCACGCCCCACTATCGACCCCTTTCCAGACGTACGGGTCACCGCTCCAACAGATTGTGCAAGATCCCAGCTGCGGACAAGAGCGTGGTCACAACCACTCGTTGATGCAGGCGATATGTACGGTCGCTTCGTAGCGGACGGCCAGCTTGTCATACCGCGTGGCCACGGCGCGGTTGCGCTTGAGCCGGTTGATCGCGCACTCGACGGCGTGGCGCTCGCGGTAGTCGATCTTGTCGAAGGCGGGAGGCCGGCCGCCGCGCGATCCACGTTTGCGGCGATGAGCCGCCTGATCCTTCTTTTCGGGGATGGTGCATCTGATGCCGCGCCGGCGTAGGTAGGAGCGATTGCCGCGGGAGGAGTAGGCCTTGTCAGCGCGGACTCGATCGGGGCGAGTACGGGGACGACCACCGCCCGGACGCGGCACCCGGATCCCCTCCAGCACCGGCCTGAACTGCGGGGAGTCGCCCCGCTGCCCAGCCGTGACCACCAACGACAGCGGCTTTTGCCCCTGTTCTACGGCCAGGTGTGTCTTGGTGGTCAGACCGCCACGTGATCGGCCCAGCCCATGATCGTCTGGTTCCGTACGAGCCCCACCGGGTGGTTCCTTCTGCGCATCGCCATCTTTTCGCGCGCCGGCAGCATGCTGGTGCGCGCGGACGATGGTGGAATCCACTGACACATCCCAGGTGATCAGCCCCTCGGCATCGGCTCGTGCCTGTAACGCGACAAGGATCCGCGCCCAGACTCCGTCCCGCTGCCAACGGCGAAACAACCCGTACACCGTCTGCCACGGCCCATACCGCTCGGGCACATCCCGCCATGGCGCGCCAGTTCGAACTCGCCACCGGATCCCGTCGATGAGCTGCCGCTTCGCCCAGACCGGCGGACGGCCCGCCTTCCTGCCCACCGGCAACAGCGGCTCCAGCACCGCCCACTGCGCGGCGGTCAAATCACCTCGACCCACACAAAGATCATCTCGGAAGTGAACCACCCAGGTGATCCACTTCTGAAACAGGCCCTAG
>NZ_JBEOZT010000096.1:0-1393 GCF_040298265.1 Nonomuraea sp. NPDC001636 | reverse complement strand
GGGTCTGTCTAGATAACGGTGTATCTCGATCTTGATTAGTTATCGAGTGGTCGGGGTCAGGCGGCCTTCGAAGGTGATGGCGAAGGCGTTCAGCGCGGCTTTCCAGCGGGTGATCCAGCGTTTGCGGCCCTTACCGGTCGGATCCAGGCTCATGATCGCCATGTAGACGCACTTGAGCGCGGCCTGCTCGTTCGGGAAGTGCCCGCGAGCCTTGACCGCCCGCCGGATGCGGGCGTTGACCGACTCGATGGCGTTGGTCGAGCAGATCACCCGGCGGATCTCGGTGTCGAAGTTGAGGAAGGGCACGAACTCGGCCCAGGCGTCCTCCCACAACTTCACGATCGCCGGATACTTGCCGCCCCACGTCTCGGCGAACTCCAAGAACCGCTCCAGCGCGGCCGCCTCGGTCGGCGCGGTGTAGACCGGCTTGAGCGCCTTGGCGATGGCGTCCCAGTGCTGGCGGGCGGCGTACCGGAACGAAGCACGCAGCAGGTGCACCACGCAGGTCTGCACGACAGCCTGGGGCCAGACCTGCTCAATAGCCTGCGGCAGCCCCTTGAGGCCGTCACAGACCACCATCAGCGCGTCCGCAACGCCGCGGTTCTTGATCTCAGTGAGCACATGCAGCCAGAACTTCGCCCCCTCGCCGCCGTCGCCGGCCCACAAACCAAGGATGTCGCGCTCGCCATCGACGGTGACGGCCATCGCCACGTAGACGGGGCGATTGGCGACCTGGCCGTCACGCAGCTTGACGTGGATGGCATCGATGAAGATCACCGGGTAGACGAGGTCGAGCGGCCGGTTCTGCCACTCTGCCATCCCCTCCAGCACCTTGTCGGTGATGGTGGAGATGGTCTGCCTGGACACCTCGGCGCCGTACACCTCGGCCAGATGCGCCGAGATCTCGCCGGTGGTCAGGCCCTTGGCGGCCAGCGAGATGACCATCTCATCGACGCCGGACAGGCGTCGCTGCCGCTTGCGCACGATCTTCGGCTCGAAACTGCCATCCCGATCCCGCGGCACGGTGATCTCTACCGGCCCGACGTCGGTGAGCACGGTCTTGGACCGGCTGCCGTTGCGGGTGTTACCCGTCTCATTGCCGGAGCGTTCGTGCTTGTCGTGCCCGAGATGATCGGTGATCTCGCCCTCCAGCGCGGACTCCAGCACCAGCTTGGTCAGCCGGCCAAGCAGCCCGTTCTCACCCACCAGCTCCACTCCTTCGGCTCGCGCCTGGTCGACCAGCCTGGCCACCAGCTCCCGGTCCGTCGAGTTGTCCGGCTTCTTGCGCGCCACCGCGGCGTCCTCCAGGTCGATCTCCGTCGATGCCTGGATCACAGTACTCATCAGGGGTGTCCTCCATGATCAGGAGTTACACCGTTGTTCTTACAGTCCC
>NZ_JBEOZT010000095.1:0-1427 GCF_040298265.1 Nonomuraea sp. NPDC001636 | reverse complement strand
GCCGGTGCCCGTGATGGTGATCGGGTAGGTGCCCTGGGCCGTGGAGGCGCCGACGGACAGGGTGAGGGTGGAGGAGTTGCCGGAGGTCACCGAGGCCGGGTTGAAGGCGGCGGTGGTGCCGCTGGGCAGTCCGGTGGCGGTCAGGTTGACGGTCTGGGCGCTGCCGGAGGTGGTCTGGGTGTTGACCGTGGCCGTGACGGTGGCGCCGGGCTGGGCGCTGCCGGAGGAGGGGTTGAGCGTGAGGGAGAAGTCGGGGCCGGCGGTGCCGCAGGCGGGCTCGCCGGAGGCGGCGGCGACGCTGACGGCGCTCCAGGCGGCCTTGGTGCTGTTGCATTCGGCGCTGTTGGCGCCGTACAGCTCGATGGCCGCGGCGACGGAGGCCGAGCGGATGTTGGCGTAGCGCCAGGAGGAGGTCTTGCGGTTCAGGGCGCCCATGTAGATCTTGCCGGCCTTCTGGATGCTGACGCCGGTCACCGAGGACGGGCCGCCGGAGCAGATCGGGCTGGAGGGCTTGCCGCCGCCGGGGTTGTTGCCCTCGGCCAGCAGGTAGAACCAGTGGTTGAGCGGCCCGGCCGCCGAGTGCACCTCGGTGCTGGGGATGGAGGAGGAGTAGCAGTTGGGGTCACCCAGGGCGCTGGGGTTGTACATGTTGCGGATCGGGCCCTGGCCGACCAGGTCGACCTCCTCGCCCACGAGGTAGTCGGGCGGGTCGTTGGGGTTGTTGGCGTAGGCCTCGGTCAGCGCGCCGAAGATGTCGCCGGTGCCCTCGTTGATGCCGCCGTTCTCGTTGCCCGAGCCGGCGCCGCCGGGGGTGGTCTGGAAGATGGCGTGGCCGAACTCGTGGGCCACGACGTCGATGGGGGTGGCCTGCTGGGTGTTGGCCTGGTTGTGGCCGAAGTTGGTGTAGCTGCCGTTCCAGTAGGCGTTGACGTCGGCCAGGCCGACGCGGGCGGGGAAGCCGCGGCCGCTGCCGTCGATGCCGCTGCGGCCCAGCCAGTCGCGCAGCATGTCCCACTCGCGCTGGACGCTGAACAGGGCGTCCACGCAGGCGGTCTCCAGGTTGGTGCCCGAGCCGTTGCCCCAGGCGTCGTCGGTGCCGGTGTAGGCCGAGCCGCCCTGGCCGCCGCAGGCGATGCCGGGCCGGGTGGTGTCGGTCATGGAGTAGCTGCTGCCTGAGCCGCTGGTGTTGATGGTGACCTGGCCGTAGTAGAAGCCGTTGCCGCTGCCTTCGCGGACCAGGTCGACGGCGTCGGCGACGGCGCCGGTCGAGGCGTCGACGTAGACGTTCTGCACGCTGGGCTTGCCCTTGGCCAGGCCGGAGACCTTGACCTCCCACGCCAGCACGGGTGCTTCGCCTTGGGCCAGGACGACCAGGCGGGGGGCGGCGCTGTCGTCCACGCGGGACAGGCGGGCCTTGGCGGTGGCGG
>NZ_JBEOZT010000094.1:0-1455 GCF_040298265.1 Nonomuraea sp. NPDC001636 | reverse complement strand
CGATTCTGCGTGATGCGACCAGGCGGTCGTCTCGTCGTAGAGGGTGCCGGTTTTGAGGCATCCATGCAGGATGCCGACGAGCCGGTTGGCGAGCTGGCGCAGCGCGGCGTTGTGGCCGGAGCCGCGAGCTCGTTGCCGGTCGTAGTAGGCGCGTGCACCGGGCGAGAGTCTCAGGGCACTAAAGGCCTGGGTGAGCAGCGCGTCGATGAGCCGATCGTTGTGCACGAACCGGGCCAGGGCGACCTTCTTCTTGCCGGACGCCCGGGTGATCGGGGAGGTCCCGGCGTAGTTCTTGCGGGCCTTGGCGCTGGCGTATCGCGTGGGGTCGTCGCCGAACTCTGCGAGCACCCGGGCACCCAGGACCATCCCCAGCCCGGGCTGGGAGAGGATGATCTTAGCGGCCGGGTGCGCGCCAAAATGGGCCTCGACCTGCCCTTGCAGCGTCTTGACCTGGTGGTTCAACACGTTCAGGACCGCGAGCAACGCCTGGACGGAGGCGGCGTAGGCGTCGGTCACCACCTCCGGCTGACCGAGGTGCTCAGCGCGCAACGCCGCCTGGATCACCACGGCCTTGTCGGCCACGTTCTTGCGGCGGGCGTGCTGCAAAGCGGTACTGATCTGCCCGATCGTCAGCCTGGCGGCCTGCGCTGGGGTAGGGGCCTTGGCCAGCAGCTCCAGGCTGTCGGTGGCGTCCAGGTCCTCGAAAGCGACCAGCGCAGCCGGGAAGTAGTCACGCAGCGCGTGCCGCAGCCGCTGGGTGTGCCGGGTCCGTTCCCAGATCAGGGTCTTGTGCGTGCGGGCCACGACCTTGATCGCCTCGGCCTCGGCCGAGTCCCCCGCCACAGCGCGCAGCTCGTGGGCGTGGGTGCGGACCATGTCGGCCAGCACGTGCGCATCCCCGGCATCGCTCTTGGCTCCCGAGACTCCGAGCCGGTCCCGGAACCGGGAGGCCTGCAACGGGTTGACCGCCAGCACCGTGTACCCGGCAGCGACCAGCGCGGCCACCCACGGTCCCCGGTCGGTCTCGATGCCCACCAGCACCTCGACCTCATCGGCGTCGTCTCCGGCCAGCTCGCCAACGATGGCGTGCAGCCGGGCCATCCCGGCCACGCCCTCGGGCAGGCGAGCCTTGGCCAGCCTCCGGCCGGAGCCGTCCATCACCTCCACATCGTGATGCTCCTCGGCCCAGTCATCTCCCATGAACAGTCGCAACGGTCCTCCCGTTCTCGATGCCGATCACCCTGAGCAGCCGGCGGGAGAACCTCAGCGACCTAATCAAGCAGTGCTCACGCCACCAGGGCGGGCACGACATCCCATCAGCGATCAACTCTCCCGGCCAACGGCAGGGGCACGGTCTTTCGTCAGGACTCACCGTCCAGGAAACCGGAGTGCTCACCTGCCGGCGGCTACCACCAAGGAGTCTGCCGGATGGCTTACTCCCAGAACTGATTAGGA
>NZ_JBEOZT010000093.1:0-1514 GCF_040298265.1 Nonomuraea sp. NPDC001636 | reverse complement strand
AGGCGATGACGGCGCTTGCCGACTCCGCGTCCTTGGTGAGGTCGCCGAGGTCCGGTTCCGTCAAGTTCGAGGCCACATCCACTGCGGCCTCGCGCGGCTCTTCAGCGGCCACCTCGCGGCCGGCGGCCTTCGCCGCGTTCTCGCGCAGACCCATCAGATGTCTCCCTTGAACTTCTTCGCGATGTCGATTCGCTCGGTCGGGTTGGGCGTCACGCACGCCGCGTAGGCGTCCGGCCAGCGCTCGGCGAGCTGCTCCAGGTCGACCCGGGGCGCCGCGTTCGACGGCTCCAGCGAGTAGGCGCGCTCACCGCCGATCAGCGCGGACTGGGCGTCGCCGAGGGCGGCGATCATCCGGGCCTTCGCGGCGGTCTTGGCCTTCTTCTCCGCGGTCTCGGCGCGCTGGTGCATGCCGTAGTCGAGGAGCGCGTCGAGGGCCTCGCCGTTCAGGTCGATGTCGACGGCCCCGGAGCGGCTGGGGTGCAGGCGACGGAACAGGCCGGTGAGGGCGTCGCCGTCGCCGGTGGGCGCCGGGGCGACCTGGGCGAGGACGTGCTCCTCCCAGAACCGGTCCATCGCGGCGCTGATGTCGGCCATGACGTCCGGGTACGCGTCGCGCCGGACGGTGCCCTGGTGGTACTCGTTGCCGCCGATGAGGACGGCGAAGTGCATGTGCTCGTACCCGTTGACGATGATTTGCCAGAGGATCTGGGCGAGAACGTCGTCCGGGGCGCCGGCGTGCCACTGTGCGGCCTTGAAGGCGGAGCGGGTCTTAACCTCCAGCGCGCACGGGGCCTGCTCGTCCTCGGACAGCGGGCACTGCGTCACGATGCGGTCGAGGGTGGTCATCCAGTGGGGGTGGTCGACGTGGGAGACGAGACCGACGCGGCGGATCACGCTGCGGTTCTGCATCGCCCAACGGCGGGCGACGGGCTCCTCGTTGACGGTGCCCCAGTAGGCGGCCTCGCCCGCGTCGTCGACGTCGTGCCCGAGCTTGTCGAGGTAGACCTTGAGCGGCGGGTTCTGCTTGATGAGGCCGAGGACGGCGGGGACATCGCTGGACCCGATGCCGGAGCGGCGGGCCTGGAGCCAGACGTCGCGGTCGGCGTCGGCAGAGAGGATGAGGCGGCCTGTGGGGGTGACCCGGCGGCCGGCGGCCGGGGCCTGAGCGGCCCCAGCCTGCGCGGTGGTGGTCATCAGTGCTGGTCCTCCTGGGCGGCGACGCCCGCGGCCTGCTTCCAGGCGTTCCACTCCGGGAGGGGAGCGCGAGGGGCGGACCGGGTCGGGTCGGAGAGGGCGGTGGCGGCGGCGAGCGCGAGAGTGGCGTGCGCCTGGGCCATCGCAATGTGGTGCCCGGCGTCGGGGTGCGCGGGCCGCCCACCCGGGCGGTCGGTGTAGGACGCGGCGCTGAGGTGGCGCTCGGCCTCGCGGTAGTGCTCGGGCCCGGTCACGCGGCGCTCCTCAGGTTCAGGAGCCGCTCGGTGTACGTACGGCGCTTCGTGATCTCGTTGTCGTGG
>NZ_JBEOZT010000092.1:0-1533 GCF_040298265.1 Nonomuraea sp. NPDC001636 | reverse complement strand
CAATGCCGGGAAGTTAAGGGCTTTGGGCTGCTGTCAACTGGTGTTCGGTGAGGACGTTGATGGTGGTGCTCGCGCGGTGGTTGGTGCGGTCGACGTGTCCTTTGGCCCGATGTTTGGAGATCGCGCGTTTGACGATGCGGGGGCTGATGCGTTCGCGGCGTTGTGGCAGGGGATCTTCAAGGAGAGCGCGTCCGATACGCCCGAGCAGGTCGATGGTGGTGTCGGCGAGGATGCCGGCGGCGTGGACGATTTGATCGCGGGCGGTGAGCAGGGCGATGGTGAAGCTGGCCCGGTCATCGGTGATGCCGGGATGAGATGCGGTGGCATCGGCCATCGCCAGCCGCAGGACCTGGTAGGCGGTGAGCAGAGCATAGATTTCCTGGTCGACGCCTGCCGGGGTCCGGGAGCGCAGGACGCGGCCGCCCAGAATGGTCGATTTCAGTTCGAGGTAGATCGTTTCGATCTCCCAGCGCTGGTGGTAGAGGACGACGAGGTCCCGGGCGGGGTAGCGGTGCTGGTCGAGCAAGCTGGTGATGAGCCGGTAGTGGACGGTCCGCCGGTTGATACCGGACAGAGTGACGGTGATGTGGGCGTCGATGACCCGGATGGGGACTCCGCCCAGCACGCTGGTCCACGACCCATCCGTCAGGGTGGCCAGCCGGGGCAGGGCCCGGCTGTTCTTGCAGCGGATCAACAGGTCCGCCCCGGTGACGGCGATCGCCGTGACGAGGTCCTTGACCGCGAAGTTCCGGTCGCCCAGGAGCACCATCCCCGGCCGCAGAGCACCGAACAGGGAGGGCGCGTAGCTGGTCTCGCCGGTCTTGACCGGGCCGAAGGTCACCCCGAGCAGGGTACGAGTGCCGCAGACGACTACGGCCAGCAGCCGCAGAAGGGGATAGCCCGACCCGCCATGCGAGCCGCTTTGATGCCCGAACCGGGTCAGGTTCGCCGGGCTGTCGGGCACTGACATCGTGGTGCCGTCCATCGCGCAGACCAGCAGCCCCCGCCACCGCAGCGCGCCTGCCGGCGGGCCCGCCAGCAGCTCGAACAGCGCCTTCAACGGCGCTACCCCGACCCGGCGTCGTGCCTGCGCCAACGCCGAGGACGACGGCGGCGCTGCTGAGACGGCCAAACCCGACACGAGCCGGGCCCATACCTGCCGATACCCCATCCCGGCGAACAGGCCCGCTGCCAGCAGCAGATACACCATCACCCGCGACGGCAGCTCCCGTAGCCGCCGCTCGACCGCACCTGTGTCCGCCAGTACCTCATCGACCATCTCGAAAGGGATGATCTGGGTCAGCTCACCCAGATGACCTGGCGCGAACACCCCTGCCGCGGTGCGGGTGGTCGATGTGACCGTGCTGATGGCGGAGGCCAGGGCAGACCTGGCAGACTGTCGGCTCAACGGAGATCCAGTCTGTTACGGATGGTTGTGGAAGATCACCCGTTCTACTGGATCTCCGTTCTCATGTCCCAGGTTCGGCCGAACACCTTGACTCGACCGCCAGCCGTCTTAACTTCCCGGCATTG
>NZ_JBEOZT010000090.1:0-1591 GCF_040298265.1 Nonomuraea sp. NPDC001636 | reverse complement strand
GCCTTCTCCCCGAAGATGGCGCGCAGCAGCCGCTCCTCCGGGGTCAGCTCGGTCTCGCCCTTCGGGGTGACCTTGCCGACCAGGATGTCGCCGGGCACGACCTCGGCGCCGATCCGGATGATGCCGCGCTCGTCGAGGTCGGCCAGGATGTCCTCGGAGACGTTGGGGAGGTCCCGGGTGATCTCCTCCGGGCCCAGCTTGGTGTCGCGGGCGTCGACCTCGTGCTCCTCGATGTGGATCGAGGACAGGACGTCGTCCTGGACCAGACGCTGGGACAGCACGATCGCGTCCTCGTAGTTGTGGCCCTCCCACGGCATGAACGCCACCAGCAGGTTCTTGCCGAGCGCCATCTCACCGTTGTCGGTGCAGGGGCCGTCGGCGATGACCTGGCCGGCCTCGACCCGGTCGCCTTCGGCGACGATGGGCTTCTGGTTGAAGGAGGTGCCCTGGTTGGAGCGCTTGAACTTGGCGACCCGGTAGGTGGTGCGCGAGCCGTCGTCGTTCATGACGGTGACGTAGTCGGCGGAGACCTCTTCGACCACGCCGGCCTTCCCGGCGCTGATGATGTCGCCGGCGTCGGTCGCGGCACGGTACTCCATGCCGGTGCCGACCAGCGGCGCCTCGCTGCGGATCAGCGGCACCGACTGGCGCTGCATGTTCGCGCCCATCAAGGCCCGGTTGGCGTCGTCGTGCTCCAGGAACGGGATCATCGCGGTGGCCACCGACACCATCTGGCGCGGCGACACGTCGATGTAGTCCACCTCGCGGGAGGCCACGTAATCGGTCTCGCCGCCCTTGGTGCGGACCAGGACGCGGGCGTCGGTCAGCTCGCCGTCCGGGCCGAGGGACGAGTTCGCCTGGGCGACGACGAACCGGTCCTCCTCGTCGGCCGTCAGGTAGTCGATCCGGTCGGTGACCCTGCCGTCGACGACCTTGCGGTAGGGCGTCTCGATGAAGCCGAAGGCGTTGAGCCGGCCGTAGCAGGCGAGGTAGCCGATGAGGCCGATGTTCGGGCCCTCGGGCGTCTCGATCGGGCACATCCGCCCGTAGTGGGACGGATGCACGTCACGGACCTCCATCCCGGCCCGCTCGCGGGACAGGCCGCCGGGGCCCAGGGCGTTCAGCCGCCGCTTGTGCGTCAGGCCGGCCAGCGGGTTGATCTGGTCCATGAACTGCGACAGCTGCGAGGTGCCGAAGAACTCCTTCATCGACGCCACCACCGGCCGGATGTTGATCAGGGTCTGCGGCGTGATCGCCTCGACGTCCTGGGTGGTCATCCGCTCGCGCACCACGCGCTCCATGCGGGCCAGGCCCAGCCGGACCTGGTTCTGGACGAGCTCGCCGACGCTGCGGATGCGCCGGTTGCCGAAATGGTCGATGTCGTCGAGCTCCACGACGGCCTCGCCCATGGACGTCTCCCCCGCGTGCAGCCGCACCAGGTACTCGATCATCGAGACGACGTCGTCCTCGGTCAGCGTGCCCTGCGTGATCTCGGCGTCGACCCCGAGCTTCTTGTTGATCTTGTAGCGGCCCACCTTGGCCAGGTCGTACCGCTTGGGGTTGAAGTACAGGTTCTCCAGCAGGGTCTGCG
>NZ_JBEOZT010000089.1:0-1636 GCF_040298265.1 Nonomuraea sp. NPDC001636 | reverse complement strand
TCCGAAACATATAATCGACAAAAACGCATGGTTAAGCGGTTCTAGTTTTTCAAAAGTTTAAAAAACAATAAAAAACGATTTTTATGGCAACTTTATGAGAGTATGAGGATATTTTTAATCAAAAAATCGCTTATAAATTGCAAGTGATTTTAGTTGTTGATATAAATATTATGCTATTTTTAAAGTGTCTTAAACAAAAGCAAAACGTATATTCTGAACTTAAAACACGATTCGTCAGAATATACTTTTTTTTCTAAATTTTGAACAATATTCTTTTTAATTATGATATAACCCGAATTGCTAGTTGATTATTTAGCCATGACTTGATACCCGATAGAATATCTTAAAGTCTCTGGTTCCAGTGATTTAGCTGATTTTAACAGTAAAGAATACGCTAAAAGTATCATCTCTAATTTCAATTGAAAACCTTGAGGCGAACGACTTTTACAACGCTCAGCTCCTAGATTTGTCAAAAAAGAGAAAACTCGCTCAATCACTTTTCTACGTTTTGAAAAATTAGGGAAAAGGATTTTCTTTTGCTTCATGTTCTTCCTGACAGGTGTAATTAGATCAATTCCTTTTAATTCCAGCCTATCATGCAGTGACTGACCTAGATATCCCATATCTCCAAGGACTGTTGGTGTCCCAAATTGACTCAACACTTCCTCGGTCATTGAACTATCAGCCATTGAAGCAGGAGTAATTGTGTAGTCTATGACATAGCCTGATTCACTGACTAAAGCATGACATTTACATCCATAGAAGTACTGTCCCTTTGTAGAATTGTAGCCAACATTTGCATAATCTCCAAGAACTTTGCTTCTGAAATTACGAATAGGCTGACACAAAGGAATGGGGAAGCTGTCAATAATGGATACACTCATTCCTTCAACCTCTTTAAAGACGAGTGCTTGGCGAATGACTTGGATACTCGGTAAGAGGGCATTACAACGGCGGACAAAGCGAGAATATTCTAGGAAATTAGGAAATAAACTTTGAGCCAATTGGTGCTTAGCTTTAAGCGTTTCACTAAAATGCAGTACGCCCCAGAGGTAACAAGCGATAACTAAGCAATCTGATGTTGCGAGATGGACGTTTTTTCGGTTTTGAACCTCAAGGGGAACACTCGTTTGATAAAGCGTCTCAATGGTTGTCAGTAAATAAACAAAAACTTTTGGAAGTGTGCTATTATAAGTCATATAAGTCGTGCGCTTTCTAATGCCTAGTGGTTTAAGATTAGGATAGCACGACTTATTTATTTTCCAATGAAATTAACTAGCAATTCGGGTAGAAAGTTTAGAGGTATCATATGAAACTACTTAATAATTTGTTGACTAGCTTAACACAATATGAGAATGAAATGATTCAAATTAGGCGTCATCTTCATCAATACCCAGAAATTTCTTTTCAAGAAAAAGAAACATTTAAGTATATTATGGGCTTTTATAAAGAACTTGACTGTGAACCAAAACTTATCGGAAAGGGATTTGGAATCATCGTTGATATTGAAGGTGGAAAATCCGGAAAAACTCTTGCGTTGAGAGCAGACTTTGATGCTCTTGCTATTTTTGAAGATAATGATTTAAGTTTTAAATCGGTCAATCCAGGAGTAATGCATGCCTGTGTACACGATGCA
>NZ_JBEOZT010000088.1:0-1672 GCF_040298265.1 Nonomuraea sp. NPDC001636 | reverse complement strand
CGACCGGCTCACCGTCACCGCCGTCCTCGACGCCCACACGGCCGACGGCCCGCGCTGGTCCGGCCACCGCCTCACCCTCAGCCTCCGCAAGACGAAGGCCTGGGAGCAGTGGATCGCCAACGACGGAAGGCTCCTGGGCCAGGAGCAGTTCGCCGAGTTCCTGGAGGACCACCTCCCCGAGCTCCGGAGCCCCGACGCCGCAACCATGCTGGAGATCGCCCAGTCGTTCCAGGCCACCAGCAAGGTCGACTTCACCTCGGGCACGCGGCTCGCCACCGGCCAGCGCCAGCTCAGCTACACCGAGACCACCCAGGCGAAGGCCGGGCAGAAGGGCCAGCTCGTCATCCCCGAGGTCTTCACCATCGGCCTCATCCCCTTCGAGGGCTCCTCGGGCTACGAGCTGACCGCCCGACTCCGGTACCGCATCCAGGAGTCCCAGCTCCGCATCGGCTACAAGCTGGAGCGCCCCGACGACACCGTGGCCGACGCGTTCGCCGACGTCGTCACGAAGATCGACGCCGGGATCGAGCAGCCGATCATGAACGGCACCCCGGCCTGATGACCGGCCGCCGCGCGACGGGCGCCGCCGACTCCCGGTGCCCGTCGTGCGCGGCCCCCACCCTCACCCAGTGGGTCGGCACCACCGCCGCCCTCAAGGTCACCGCGGACCTCACCCCGCTCACCCCCACCGAGCAGGACGCCGTCCGCGAACCGAACCGGCTCATCTGGTGCCTGTACCGGGCCTCCGCCCACAGCCCACCCCGGCTCCGCTGGATCACCGCCAGCCACCCACCGACCTGCAGCCACCCGCACGTCACCGAACACCGCTGCCCACCCGCCGAGCCGACCACCTTGTTCTGAGGAGCACCACGTGGACAACGTCCGCCCCATGAACCGCGACGCGGCGGACCACGACGGCTTCACCCGGCTCCCCCCGCACAACCACGACGCCGAGCTGTACGTCCTCGGCAGCTGCATCCACCAGCCTCGCCACATCCCCGCCCTGCGCAACCTCATCACCGGCGCCGACTTCTACCGACCCGCCCACGAACTGATCTGGAACGTCCTCGGTGAACTCTTCGACGCCGGCCAGCCCACCGAACCCGTCGCCCTGGCCCGGGCTCTGGAGAAGCGCAAGGACCTGAAGCGAGCGGGCGGCACCGCCTACATCTCCGCCCTCGCCAACTACTCGTGGCCGGCGCCCGACTACTACGCCGACTTCATCCGAGAGACCGCCGACCTTCGGGCCGCCGACGAGTTCGGCCGCCGCATCTCCCTGTACGCCTACGAGCCGGACGCCGAACCCGCCCAGGTCGTCACCTTCATCGACGACTACCTGACCCGGCAGAAGGAGCGTGCCGCCGGCCGCTCCGGCGACCCTGCCGACGCGCTCCTCGCCGAACTCCTCGACGCCTCCAGCCTCGACAACATGCCCGCCCTGGACCCCCTCGTCGGCGACTTCCTCCACCTCGACACCCTGTCCCGGATCATCGGCCCCTCGGGGCACATGAAGTCCTTCGTCGTCATCGACATCGCCGCCCACGTCGGCACCGGCAAGCCCTGGCACGGCCACCACGTCCGGCAGGGCACCGTCGTCTACCTCGTCGCCGAGGGCGCCCGCGGCATCCGCAAGCGCGTCCGTGCCTGGGAGAAGCACCACGGCATGAAGATG
>NZ_JBEOZT010000087.1:0-1900 GCF_040298265.1 Nonomuraea sp. NPDC001636 | reverse complement strand
CCTGTGCGCGAGGTCGGGTGGAACCGGATTGGCGCACAGGAGAAAGCCCATGCACATCGCCATCCCGACCACCCGCCTCAACACCGTCGCCCTCGCCGAAGCCGTCGCCACCGAACTCGACATCCCCCATGCCGACGGCCGCGCAGCCGTCCAGGCCGTGTTCGACGTCATCGCCCGCGCCGTGGCCGGCGGCCACCCGGTCGCCGTCACCAACTTCGGGACGTTCCTCCCGATCGAGCAGCCCGCGCGGACTCGACGGAACCCGCAGAACGGGGCGCCGGTGGACGTGCCGGAGCACCGGGACGTCAGGTTCCGGGTGTCGCCGGGGCTGCGGGCGACGGTCCGGACGGCGGATCCGGTCCGGGCGACGATCCGGAAGGCCCCGAAGACGGGCCGCGCCGGTCAGGACGACGCGTCGTGACCGCCCCGGACCGCGTCCGGACGGATCCGGACCTCGCCGAACTCGGCCCGCTCGCCCAGGTCATCGCCCGCACGCTCCGCGACACCCCGATCCGGCTCGGCAGCCCCGACACGACGCCCGACCTCGTCGGAGCCCTCACCGCGGCCGTCGCGGTGTACATCGGCCGCGAAGTCCTGCCGCCCGGCGCGCTCGACGAGGCCCGGCCGCCAACGGTGGCCTGGGACGTGGAGGTCGAGCGCAGCCCGGGGTACTGGGTCACGTTCTCCCCGAACTGCCCCCTGAGCGCAGCCCAGGAGTGGTGCGCGTCCGCAGAGGAGAACACCAGGTGGCCGGCGCGCGTCGTCCGTCGGACCACGATCACCACGATTGAGCCGCTTCCCGCCGGCCCCGCCGCCTGACCCGCCCACCACGCAGGAGAACCACCATGATCGAGAACACCAACAACCCGGCCACCCGCGACGCCTTCCTCCTCGGCGCCCTCCTCGGCCAGACCAACGACGAACTGATCGGCAGCCAGGAGGCCCGCGGACAGCAGCAACTCGTCCACTCCGACCGGCTTCCGACCAAGCGCCGCGACGACCGCGACGCCTACGAGGCCCTCGGCTTCACCTTCGGCGCACCCGACGCCGACGACCCGCTGTTCACCCCCACCACGCTCCCCGACGGCTGGACCCGCGAGGCCGCCGACGACCACGACATGTGGTCATACGTCGTCGACAGGCTCGGCCGGCGCCGCGTGGCCATGTTCTACAAGGCCGCGTTCTACGACCGCCGAGCGGACATGCACATCGTCAACGTCCGGGAGTACGTCACCTCGCAGGTGTACCGGGAGCGCCCGATCGTCACGGACGACACCTGGGCCACCCCGGAGGCCGTCGTCGAGGTGGCGCGGGCCCGGATGGGTGAGTGCGACGACCACCTGGCCACGTGGGCGAAGGACAACGTTACGGAGGCCGCGCGCCTCAGGGCCGAGCGGGCGCAGTACGCCGCCGTCGTCGCCCAGTTCACCCCCGCCACCTGACCCGCTCACCACGAAGGAGACACACGACATGACCGAGCGTCCGTACACCGACGAAGACCTCCGCGCCGAAGCCGCCCGCCAGCACGCCACCCTCACCGAGGACCCCGACTTCGTGGGCGTCGGCGAGCGGATGGAAGACGCCTGGGTCGGTTCCGTTGAGACCGAGGAAGACGGAAGCGGCCGCACGTGGGCCGAGCTCCTCGCCGACGACGGTGACTGGGACGGCCCCTACGAGGAGGCGCAAGGCAAGATCCACGACCTGATCAACGGCGCGGCCAACGTGTCCGAGTGGGCCGTGAACCTCGGCGCCGACGGCCTCGCCCCGTACGACGGCCAGCTCACCCTCGACGGCGCCAACAAGCCGTTCGCCCGCATCCACTTCGCCTTCGCCCCGGACACGCCGGAGGCGATGAGGCTGGCGCTCGTGGAGGGCGTCGGCGTCGAGATCGCCCGTCATC
>NZ_JBEOZT010000086.1:0-1906 GCF_040298265.1 Nonomuraea sp. NPDC001636 | reverse complement strand
CGAGACTTTGAAGGGTGCACATGGCTGGCCCGATGCCCGCACCGCCCGCCTGGCCGTGTTCGGCTGGATCACCCGCTACAACACGATCCGGCGGCCCTCCCGCCTCGGCCAGCTCAGCCCGATCGACCTCAGCCCGATCGACTACGAGAAGACGACAGATAGCCTGAAGTCTGCCGCTTGAAATCGGTGTCCACGTTTATGGGGGAAGCCCCTATCCCTGCACGGTGCCTCCGTGGCTGTCGTGCATCAGCCTGCTGTCGGGATCGGTTACATTGCGCCGGGCGACCGGGCGCTCGCTCCTGGCGGTGATGCCGCGCGGCCCATGCCTGCCCCCTCCCGGCACGGGTGACAGATCAGCCTGCATGTCCTCAGCGGGAGGTGCGGCCTTGCGTGCTCGGGCGGTGGCCAGTTCCCGTTCGGCCCGGGCCCCCACCGCTTGGCTCGGGCCACCTGCTGACCGCGATTCTCATCGAAGCTGAACGGCCCGAGATGCGGCTTGGGTCCCTGACCGGCCTCGAACTGGCGGATCTGCTCGCGCACCACCGCGATCCGCTCGCGTTTGGCCGCGACCTCCTCGGCCAGCCGGTCTCGGGCTGCTTGCAGCCTCGCTTCGGCGATCGCCACAGGATCGGCCCCCACCGGTCGAGACCCCACGTCACTGCGGCCGGCCCGGGTCGCCTCAAGGAATGCGAGTTCCTTGGCCGCCGCGGACTCGGCATCCAGCCCACGCTCGGCCTCCTCGGCAATCACCTCAGCCAGCGCCTGCTGATCCGCTCTTCCCGATCACGCCGAGCCCGTAACTGCCGCGGCGTCTCCTCACCGCCCTCGCCCGCCCCAAGCCCAGTGTCCTCGGCCGCGTCCTCCGCCGCGGCCCGTGTGAGGATCTCATCGACCTGTTGCTGCAGCCACTGCCGACGGCAGCTGGCCTTCTTCGCCGCGATCGCCGCGATCTTCGTGCCGTCCACAGCGATGACCCCGAGCCGTCCCAACCCGGCCCTCGCACAAATCAACAGCATCTGCGTGAACAGATCCCGCACCGCGTCCTGATGCCGCTGCCGGAACCGAGCGATCACCGTGTGATCAGGCGCCTGCAGCCCACAGATCACCCGCATCGCCACATCCGTCCGGCACGACCGCTCGATCTGCCGCGACGAGCGCACCCCAGCCGAGTACGCATAGATCAGCAGCGCCAGTAGCATCCGAGGATCATAGGCCCGGCGGCCCGGACCGCTCTGGACATGCCGAGCCTCCAGCGCAGTGACGTCCAGATGTTCGACCACCTCGAGCAGCACCCACACCACATGGTCGTCGGGAAGCCATTCACGCATATCCACCGGCAGCAGAAACTGCTGATCCCGATCAACCCGTCGGAAGCCTCTTGCCACCCACCCATACAAGGGTCAACCAGATCACCAAGCCCCCGGCACCCAAAGATCGTTTTCAAAAAGCAACAGCCACCGTGCCGGCGCGGGTGTCCCACTCGCGCTCCCGTAGCCGTTGCGGGAGTTGGTCCGCTCGTCGCTGCGCTCGCCATACGGCGCCCCGCACAGGCCGTCGGCCTCAGCCGACATCAACGCCTCGGCCATGGTCTTCACCATGGATCGCAACAAGTCGGGGTCGCCGGTGTCGATCTGCTGCGCCAGCCACTGCCCGGGCGTCACACTATTGTCCGCGGCCATCGCTTTGATCTCCTTCTTGTTCGCACTCGAGGGATCACGCGATGGCCGTGTTCATTTCACGGCCGCCACGCTTGTGACCAGGTCAAACTCGTACACCACTCGCGTGGACGCAACCCCGACACGACCGGGACTGTGAATCGCCCCGAATTTGATGGAGACCTCAGCGGTTGATTGCGATGGGTTCGTTGGGGTGGTGTTGAGCGTAGTAGAGACCCTCGAACTCCTCT
>NZ_JBEOZT010000085.1:0-2197 GCF_040298265.1 Nonomuraea sp. NPDC001636 | reverse complement strand
ATGTAGCCGACCGAGATCGGGTACGGGAACGGCTCGCCGGAACGGCCGTCGAACAGCCGCGCCTTGCCGCTCTGCTGCACCATGCGGTCGCCGTCCCGGTTGGCGATGGTGTTGCCGAGCAGGCCGACGATCTCCTCCTCGTGCGCGCCGTCGAAGACCGGGGTGGCCATGTTGGTACGCGGGGCGACCTTCTCGAAGCCCTTGTCCTTCAGCCGCTCGGCCCACGCCTCGGCGATGCCCGAGATGTCCCAGCCACGCGCGGCGATCCACCCCAGGTGGGTCTCCAGCACCTGACCGACGTTCATCCGGCCGGGCACGCCCAGCGGGTTGAGGATGATGTCGACCGGGGTGCCGTCCTCCAGGAACGGCATGTCCTCGACCGGCAGGATCTTGGAGATGACGCCCTTGTTGCCGTGGCGGCCGGCCAGCTTGTCGCCGTCGGTGATCTTACGCTTCTGGGCCACGTAGACGCGGACCAGCTCGTTGACGCCCGGCGGGAGCTCGTCGCCCTCGTCGCGGCTGAACACGCGCACGCCGATGACCTTGCCCTGCTCGCCGTGCGGCACCTTCAGCGAGGTGTCGCGGACCTCACGGGCCTTCTCCCCGAAGATGGCGCGCAGCAGCCGCTCCTCCGGGGTCAGCTCGGTCTCGCCCTTCGGGGTGACCTTGCCGACCAGGATGTCGCCGGGGACGACCTCGGCGCCGATCCGGATGATGCCGCGCTCGTCGAGGTCGGCCAGGACCTCTTCCGACACGTTGGGGATGTCCCGGGTGATCTCCTCGGGGCCCAGCTTGGTGTCGCGGGCGTCGACCTCGTGCTCCTCGATGTGGATCGAGGACAGGACGTCGTCCTGGACCAGACGCTGGGACAGGATGATGGCGTCTTCGTAGTTGTGGCCCTCCCACGGCATGAACGCCACGAGCAGGTTCTTGCCGAGCGCCATCTCACCGTTGTCGGTGCAGGGGCCGTCGGCGATGACCTGGTTGACCTCGACCCGGTCGCCTTCGGCGACGATGGGCTTCTGGTTGAAGGAGGTGCCCTGGTTGGAGCGCTTGAACTTGGCGACCCGGTACGTCGTACGCGTGCCGTCGTCGTTCATGACGGTGACGTAGTCGGCGGAGACCTCCTCGACCACGCCGGCCTTCTCGGCGCTGATGACGTCGCCGGCGTCGGTCGCGGCACGGTACTCCATGCCGGTGCCGACCAGCGGCGCCTCGCTCTTGAGCAGCGGCACCGACTGGCGCTGCATGTTGGAGCCCATGAGCGCGCGGTTGGCGTCGTCGTGCTCGAGGAAGGGGATCATCGCGGTGGCGACCGACACCATCTGGCGCGGCGACACGTCGATGTAGTCGACTTCCTCGGCACGGGCGAGCTCGGTCTCGCCGCCCTTGGTACGGACCAGGACGCGGGACTCGGCGAACGACCCGTCGGGGTTGAGCGTCGTGTTGGCCTGCGCCTTGACGTAGCGGTCTTCCTCGTCGGCCGTCAGGTAGTCGATCTGGTCGGTCACCCTGCCGTCGACGACCTTGCGGTAAGGCGTCTCGACGAAGCCGAAGGCGTTGATGCGGCCGTAGGAGGCCAGCGAGCCGATCAGACCGATGTTCGGGCCTTCAGGGGTCTCGATCGGGCACATCCGGCCGTAGTGGGACGGGTGCACGTCACGGACCTCGAAGCCGGCCCGCTCACGGGACAGACCACCGGGGCCGAGCGCGGACAGACGCCGCTTGTGCGTCAGGCCGGCCAGCGGGTTGGTCTGGTCCATGAACTGCGACAGCTGCGAGGTGCCGAAGAACTCCTTGATGGAGGCCACGACGGGACGGATGTTGATCAGGGTCTGCGGCGTGATCGCCTCGACGTCCTGGGTGGTCATCCGCTCGCGGACGACGCGCTCCATGCGGGCCAGGCCCAGGCGGACCTGGTTCTGGATGAGCTCGCCGACGCTGCGCAGGCGGCGGTTGCCGAAGTGGTCGATGTCGTCGACCTCGACGATCACCTCACCGTTGGCGCCCGGCATCGACTCCTCGCCCGCGTGCAGGCGGACGATGTACTCGATGGTGGCGACGATGTCCTCTTCGGTCAGCGTGCCCTGCGTGATCTCGGAGTCGACCCCGAGCTTCTTGTTGATCTTGTAGCGGCCCACCTTGGCCAGGTCGTACCGCTTGGGGTTGAAGTACAGGTTCTCCAGCAGGGTCTGCG
>NZ_JBEOZT010000084.1:0-2883 GCF_040298265.1 Nonomuraea sp. NPDC001636 | reverse complement strand
GGAAGGTTAATCAAAGAGGGTAATAATCCCGTAGACGAAATAGCGCTTATACCTAGCAGTATCCTGAGTAGGGCTGGACACGCGAAATCCAGTTTGAATCCGGGAGGACCATCTCCCAACCCTAAATACTCCTTAGTGACCGATAGTGAACCAGTACCGTGAGGGAAAGGTGAAAAGAACCCCGAGAGGGGAGTGAAATAGCACCTGAAACCGTGTGCCTACAAGAAGTTCGAGCCCGTTAATGGGTGAGAGCGTGCCTTTTGTAGAATGAACCGGCGAGTTACGTTATGATGCGAGGTTAAGTTGAAGAGACGGAGCCGTAGGGAAACCGAGTCTGAATAGGGCGACTTAGTATCATGATGTAGACCCGAAACCTAGTGACCTATCCATGAGCAGGGTGAAGGTGTGGTAAGACGCACTGGAGGCCCGAACCAGGACACGTTGAAAAGTGTTTGGATGACTTGTGGATAGCGGAGAAATTCCAAACGAACTGGGAGATAGCTGGTTCTCTCCGAAATAGCTTTAGGGCTAGCGTCGAAATGTAAGTGTATTGGAGGTAGAGCACTGTTTGGGTGAGGGGTCCGTCTAGGATTACCAATCTCAGATAAACTCCGAATGCTAATACACATGTTCGGCAGTCAGACTGCGAGTGCTAAGATCCGTAGTCGAAAGGGAAACAGCCCAGACCAACAGCTAAGGTCCCAAAATATATGTTAAGTGGAAAAGGATGTGGGGTTGCACAGACAACTAGGATGTTAGCTCAGAAGCAGCTATCATTCAAAGAGTGCGTAATAGCTCACTAGTCGAGTGACCCTGCGCCGAAAATGTACCGGGGCTAAACATATTACCGAAGCTTTGGATTGATATTTTATCAATGGTAGGAGAGCGTTCTTAACCGCGATGAAGGTATACCGTGAGGAGTGCTGGAGCGTTAAGAAGTGAGAATGCCGGTATGAGTAGCGCAAGATAAGTGAGAATCTTATCCACCGTAAGACTAAGGTTTCCAGGGGAAGGCTCGTCCGCCCTGGGTTAGTCGGGACCTAAGGCGAGGCCGAAAGGCGTAGTCGATGGACAACTGGTTGATATTCCAGTACTAGATATGATCGTGATGGAGGGACGCAGTAGGCTAAGAGATGCCAGTTAATGGATTCTGGTCTAAGCAGTGAGGTGTGAGATGTGTCAAATGCATTTCTCTTTAACATTGAGCTGTGATGGGGAAGCAACTACGGTTGCGAACTCTCTGATGTCACACTGCCAAGAAAAGCTTCTAGCGTAAAGTCATATCTACCCGTACCGCAAACCGACACAGGTAGTCGAGGCGAGTAGCCTCAGGTGATCGAGAGAACTCTCGTTAAGGAACTCGGCAAAATAGCCCCGTAACTTCGGGAGAAGGGGTGCTTTCTTAACGGAAAGCCGCAGTGAATAGGCCCAAGCGACTGTTTAGCAAAAACACAGCTCTCTGCGAAGCCGTAAGGCGAAGTATAGGGGGTGACGCCTGCCCGGTGCTGGAAGGTTAAGGAGAGGGGTTAGCGTAAGCGAAGCTATGAATTGAAGCCCCAGTAAACGGCGGCCGTAACTATAACGGTCCTAAGGTAGCGAAATTCCTTGTCGGGTAAGTTCCGACCCGCACGAAAGGTGTAACGATTTGGGCACTGTCTCAACCAGAGACTCGGTGAAATTATAGTACCTGTGAAGATGCAGGTTACCCGCGACAGGACGGAAAGACCCCATGGAGCTTTACTGTAGTTTGATATTGAGTACCTGTAAGTCATGTACAGGATAGGTAGGAGCCATTGAAATAGGGACGCTAGTTTCTATTGAGGCGTTGTTGGGATACTACCCTTGACTTATGGTTACTCTAACCCGCTGGCATAATCGGCCAGGGAGACAGTGTCTGACGGACAGTTTGACTGGGGCGGTCGCCTCCTAAAGAGTAACGGAGGCGCTCAAAGGTTGGCTCAGATTGGTTGGAAATCAATCGTAGAGTGTAAAGGTAAAAGCCAGCTTGACTGCGAGAGCTACAACTCGAGCAGGTAGGAAACTAGGACTTAGTGATCCGGTGGTACCGCATGGAAGGGCCATCGCTCAACGGATAAAAGCTACCCTGGGGATAACAGGCTTATCTCCCCCAAGAGTTCACATCGACGGGGAGGTTTGGCACCTCGATGTCGGCTCGTCGCATCCTGGGGCTGTAGTCGGTCCCAAGGGTTGGGCTGTTCGCCCATTAAAGCGGCACGCGAGCTGGGTTCAGAACGTCGTGAGACAGTTCGGTCCCTATCCGTCGCGGGCGTAGGTAATTTGAGAGGATCTGTCCTTAGTACGAGAGGACCGGGATGGACTTACCGCTGGTGTACCAGTTGTTCCGCCAGGAGCACGGCTGGATAGCTATGTAGGGAAGGGATAAGCGCTGAAAGCATCTAAGTGCGAAGCCCACCTCAAGATGAGATTACCCATTCGTAAGAATTAAGAGCCCAGAGAGATGATCTGGTAGATAGGCTGGAAGTGGAAGAGTTGCGAGACTTGGAGCGGACCAGTACTAATCGCTCGAGGACTTTACCAAAAGAGTCAAATATAATATGCTTATGGTTTAAAAGTTAGAAGAATTGTTATTTAGTTTTGAATGTTCAAGGTAACATTTAATGATTTGGTCATCATTGCGATGGAGATACACCTGTTCCCATGTCGAACACAGAAGTCAAGTCCTTTTGCGCTGGAAGTACTTGGGGGTTGCCCCCTGGGAGATAGGCGAGTGGCCAAGTTTTGGGAGTTTAGCTCAGCTGGGAGAGCATCTGCCTTACAAGCAGAGGGTCAGCGGTTCGATCCCGTTAACTCCCATTGGTTGTTTCAGCCATTAAGTGAATAAAGGTTCTGTAGTGTAGCGGT
>NZ_JBEOZT010000083.1:0-2910 GCF_040298265.1 Nonomuraea sp. NPDC001636 | reverse complement strand
AAGAAAAATAGGGGGCTATAAAAATGAGTATTGTTATTGATATTGCAGAAGGAAAGAAGATTGTACCGCATATTGTATTAGTAGGTGCTGGAGGAAATGGTGGATTAATTTTACAGCATATTGCTCAAATGATGAGTATTTTCCAATTAAACGGTGAAATAGTAGTTGCCGATCCAGATATCATAGAAACTAAAGTGCGCCCATAAGGGCCTTGTAAACTCTGATTTAGTAAATCAGCGGGTGAAGTGAAACAAGATAACAACCCGACACCGGTAGCCTTATCCGTAATCGAAAGTGAGCGGGGAGTGTAGCATGGCTGCAACGGGATAAGTCACTCTAATGTCATGAGTGCGACTGAATTTCTAGGTGTACCGTGGTAAACAAGGTTGAATGCTAAACTGCGTGAAGGATAAATCAAGGGGTCTTATCGACGACCATATCGAAATAGACATTGAAACGATATGTCTCTAGTTCAGCTCATCTATTTTTTGTGGAGAGAGGTGTGTTTCACACTAGAGAACCAACTAAAGTACATTAGTAAAGATTGAAAGTCCCAACCGACATTACTACAAACTATTTACAAGGTACTAAATGGGGATTACCTAAGTGGAAGCGCCATTTATGGCTATAGAGGATGATTTCAAGGTAAAAACCAAGAAATGTGGCTCTTGAATATTCCATATGGTAACGGAGCCTTCGTAGTAGTCAGAGATAGGGAAAGCCTATCACACTAACGTATGACAAATTACGTTAGGTCATGGTTGTGAAATCAGGATGGCGAAGGAAGGTAGTCAATTAGTTCATGATGATAATAAACAGGAAGGAAGCGAGATGCTGATGAGAAATCCAGTTTATGTATTGAACACCTTGTCGAAGAATACTATTAAAGAAAACTATAAGTTCAAAAGATTATATAGAAATCTTTATAATCCAGAATTCTACTATAAAGGTTATCAAGAAATATATGCCAATCCAGGTAATATGACCAGAGGAACCATAAATAAAACTGTTGATGGCTTCTCAAAAAATAGAGTATCTAAAATCATCAACAACATTAAAAATGGTAACTATAAACCTACTCCTGTTAAGCGAGTATATATTGATAAAAATGGGAGTAAGAAAAAACGTCCTCTTGGGGTACCGACATTTGACGATAAACTTGTCCAATTAGTAATAAAGTATATCTTAGAAGCAATTTATGAACCAAACTTCTCTGAGAACTCACATGGATTCAGGAAAAATAGGGGTTGTCATACAGCTTTGAAACAAATTAAAAAGAGTGGTAATGGAACTAAATGGTTTATTGAAGGTGATATTCAAGGTTTCTTTGACAATATCGACCACCATATCCTAATTAACCTACTAAGAAAACGTATCAATGACGAAACACTCATCGGATTAATATGGAAGTTCCTAAGAGCTGGGTACATGGAGGATTGGCAATTCCACAAAACATTCAGTGGAACACCACAAGGAGGGATTCTCAGTCCTCTTCTTGCCAACATATATCTAAACGAACTAGATATATACATGGAAAAATACGCTGAAAAGTTCGGAAAAGGTCAACCAAAAGACAGAGAAGTTGATAAAAGATATCAATACTTACACCTCAAAATAAAAAGAGGGCGTAAGAAAGCAGACTTACTAAGAGAACAAGGTAAACACAATGAAGCTCAGGAATTAATCGAGCAAGTCAACGAATGGGTTAAGGAAAGGGGACAACGTCCCTACTACAATCCAATGTCGGATAAATTTAAGTCACTAAAATATGTTAGATATGCTGATGACTTTATTGTAATGATAATCGGCAGTAAAGATGATGCCAAAGCCATTAAATCTGATATAGCTCAATTTCTCAATGAAGAATTAAAATTAACTTTATCAGAAGAAAAAACACTTATCACCCACTCTAGCAAGAAAGCAACATTTCTTGGGTACAACGTCAATATCACTAGAAACGAGTTATTTACCAAATACTCGGTGAAAGGTGCAAAAAGAAGACATCACAATCTAAAAGTAAGACTTGAAATCCCCCATGAAACATGGCGAAATAAATTACTTGCCCTGAATGTTTTAGAAATGAAGTATGTGAATGGGAAAGAAACTTGGAAACCAAAGCATAGACCGGAAATGGCACACCTAGATGATTTGGAAATACTACATAATTATGTATTACAGATCAGAGGGATGTACAACTACTACAAATATGCAGTTAATTCAACGGTACTCCAAAAATTCAGTTACGTTCTAGAATACAGCATGTATAAAACATTCGCCAATAAATATAAAAGCTCAATCGGAAAAATTAAGGGGAAATATTGCAAAAACGGTGTATTCATAGTCAATTACAAAGATAAAAAAGGCAAACAACACTCTCATTCTTTCTACAGGGAAGGATTTAGAACGGTTGATATAACTAAGATGAAAACACAAGAAAATAACATCGACAACTTGTTAGCCTCAAGAGTTCATATGTCAACAACTAGTCTTATGGATAGGTTGTCAGCCAACAAATGTGAACATTGTGGTAAAACCGATTCTAACTTAGTAATGCACCATGTCCGAAAAATGAAAGATGTTGAGAAAGGCAAAGCCAAATGGCAAAAATTAATGATTGCCCGTAGACGCAAAACATTAGCCGTATGTGAGGATTGCCATAATGAAATTCACTATGATATGAGAGTAGAACTTATAGCGAAAAACAGAAAAAAATAACTTTGACAAGCAATTGATGGAGAGCCGTATACTCTGAGAGGAGTACGTACGGTTCGGTGAGGGGTTTTGAGAAACCTATCATAGCAATATGACAAGGCGCTCGCTTCCTACTCTACAATAAAACAACACAACAATTAAAACGTCTCGGCGTTAAATCTATCGTCGTTCTTGCTCATGTCGGTGGAACAACCGATG
>NZ_JBEOZT010000082.1:0-3002 GCF_040298265.1 Nonomuraea sp. NPDC001636 | reverse complement strand
GGGTGGATTCCGCCAACACGCGCTACACCACCGACCAGGGCGTGCGCATCGACGACACCGACAACTCGCTGTCGATCGGTGAGCGCGGCCCGACGATCCTGGAGGACTTCCACTTCCGGGAGAAGGTGACGCGCTTCGACCACGAGCGCATCCCGGAGCGGGTGGTGCACGCGCGCGGCTCGGGGGCGCACGGGGTGTTCCAGGTGTACGAGTCGCTGGCCGAGTACACCTGCGCCGACTTCCTGTGCGATCCGGCGCTGCTCACACCGGTGTTCGTGCGCTTCTCCACGGTGGCGGGCTCGCGCGGGTCGGCCGACACGGTGCGGGACGTGCGCGGTTTCGCCACCAAGTTCTTCACCCGGCAGGGCAACTACGACCTGGTCGGCAACAACTTCCCGGTGTTCTTCGTGCAGGACGCGATCAAGTTCGCCGATTTCGTGCACTCGGTCAAGCCCGAGCCGCACAACGAGATCCCGCAGGCGCAGTCGGCGCACGACACGTTGTGGGACTTCGTGCAGCTGCAACCGGAGACGATGCACACGATCATGTGGCTGATGTCGGATCGGGCGATCCCGCGCAGCTTCCGCATGATGCAGGGGTTCGGTGTGCACACCTTCCGCCTGGTCAACGCCGCGGGGCGGGGCACGTTCGTGAAGTTCCACTGGCGGCCGGTGCTCGGCACGCACTCGCTGGTCTGGGACGAGGTGCTGCGCATCCAGGGCAACGACCCCGACTTCAACCGGCGCGATCTGTGGGACGCGATCGAGGCCGGCCAGTACCCGGAATGGGAGCTGGGCCTGCAACTGGTGCCGGAGGAGGACGAGCACAAGTTCGACTTCGACCTGCTCGACCCCACGAAGATCATCCCGGAGGAGGAGGTGCCCCTGCGGATGGTGGGCAAGATGACGCTCAACCGCAATCCGGACAACTTCTTCGCCGAGACCGAGCAGATCGCCTTCTGCACCGCCAACGTGGTGCCGGGCATCGACTTCACCAACGACCCGCTGCTGCAGGGCCGCAACTTCTCCTATCTCGACACCCAGCTGCTGCGCCTGGGCGGGCCGAACTTCCAGCAGATCCCGATCAACCGCCCGCTCGCGCCGGTGCACAACGACAACCGCGACGGCTTCCACCAGCACATGATCCACACGAGCCACACCAGCTATTCCAAGAACTCCATCAGCGGCGGCTGTCCCGCGACCGGAGTGCTGGCCGGTGACATGACCGGCGTGTTCCGGCACTACACCGAGCGGGTCGAGGGCGAGAAGATCCGCCGGCGCAGCTCCAGCTTCGGCGACCACTACAGCCAGGCCACCCTGTTCTGGAACAGCATGTCGGACTGGGAGAAGCACCACATCATCAAGGCGTTCCTGTTCGAGCTGGGCCACGTGCAGCGCCGCTACATCAAGGAGCAGGTGGTCGAACGACTGGCCAACGTGGACACCGGGCTGGCCGGGCATGTGGCCGCCGGGCTCGGCCTGCCCGCCCCGGCTCCGAAGGGCGGCAACCACGGCAAGTCCTCCCCGGCGCTCAGCCAGGCCGGCCAGCCCTCCAGCCTGGCCACCCGCAAGATCGCGATCTTGGTGAGTGACCGTACCGACGCCGGCGCGCTGCAGTCGGTGATGCAGGAGCTGGAGAGCGGCAAGGCGGTCTGCGATGTGATCGCGCCGCACGAGGGGATGGCCGGATCGCTGGCAGTGGACAAGCAGGTCAGCGCCGCCTCTTCGGTGCTGTACGACGCGGTGCTGTGCACCGGCGGCGAGGAGCTGACCGGCAACGGACAGGCCGTGCAGTTCGTCCGCGAGGCGTTCAAGCACGGCAAGGCCATCGGCGTGCTGCCGGACGGCGAACCGCTGCTGCGGGCCGCCGCCCTGCCCGGACGCCAGGGCGTCGTCGACTCCACGGCGGCGAACGGCTTCACCAGGCAGTTCATCGCCGCCATCCTGCAGCACCGCCACTACGACCGGGACGTGGCCGCCTTCCCCGCCTGACAAGGCTCATGAGGCGATCGAGCGCGGGCGGTCCGGCAAAGACCCCCGAACCGGGCCTTGGCCATATCCAAACGATGAACTGCGGTAACTACCGCCATGGGCGATACGTCCGCCGTCGTGTTCCACCGGTGCGGCGGGGTGGCCCGCCCGCGCCCGCGGGTTCCATCGACACCAACCATCGGCCCTCGAAAGGGGTTCACGGTGCCATACATCACCACCCGTGACAACGAGCAGATCTTCTTCTACGACTGGGGCAGCGGCCCGCCGGTGATCTTCATCCACGGCTGGCCGCTGAACGCCGACGCCTGGCACGACCAGATGAAGGCGGTCGTCGACAACGGATTCAAGGCGATCGCGCACGACCGGCGCGGGCACGGCCGTTCGAGCCAGCCCTACGACGGCTATGACTTCGACACCTTCGCCGACGACCTGGCCGATCTCATCAACACCCTCGACCTGCGCGACGTCACGCTGGTGGCACACTCCATGGGCGGCGGGGAACTGGCCCGCTACATCGGCCGGCACGGCACCTCCCGCCTGAGCAAGGCGGTGCTGCTGTCGGCGGTGCCGCCGCTCATGCTCAAGACCCCCGACAACCCCGAGGGCACGCCTCAGGAGGTGTTCGACAAGATCAAGAAGGGCATCCTGACCGAGCGCTCGCAGTTCTGGCGCGACACCGCCGACGGCTTCTTCGGCGCCAACAGGCCGGGCAACAAGGTCACGCAGGGCAACAAGGACGCCTTCTGGCTGATGGCCATGGCCGAGAACATCCAGGCCGGCGTGGCGTGCGTGGACGCCTTCTCCGCCACCGACTTCACCGCCGACCTGAAGAAGTTCGACATCCCCACCCTGATCGTGCACGGCGACGACGACCAGGTCGTGCCGATCGCGGCGTCCGCCGACAAGTCCGCCAAGATCATCCCTGACTGCGTGTACAAGGTGTACCAGGGCGGCTCGCACGGCATCGCGCTGGTGCCGGGCGACAAGGAGAAGTTCAACGCCGACCTGCTG
>NZ_JBEOZT010000081.1:0-3387 GCF_040298265.1 Nonomuraea sp. NPDC001636 | reverse complement strand
GGTCACGCCGAGGGGTGTGTCCGGGAACGCCATGGCTATCTCCTTCGCTGTCCGAGGACGACCTGGACGTCTCCGCCGCCGGTCTTGACGGCCTGGCGGAGCTCCTGGACGAGGTAGTCGCCTCGTGGGGTGCCCGAGGACTTGAACTCGATGACGATCGGCTGACCGGAACGCCCGTATGTCGTCGGCCCTGTCGCCCCGTTCATGCCGACGCCGGGTACGGCCGTGGGTGGCGGCTTCACCAGGTTCGCCATCGACGTGTCCACTGCAGAGCGGCCCGCCTCGATGCCCTTGACCAGACCGGCCGGGATGAACCGGCCGACCGCCGCCATGACCCTGGAGGGGCTCTTGATGCCGAGGGCCTTCTTGATGGCCTTCTGCATCCCGATGGCGATCGTGAGCATCTGCCGCTCGATCGCGGACTGCTCCGCCTGGAGCCCCTTGACGAGGCCCTGCGCCGCGCGAATTCCGGCGCCGTACATGGCGTCCCCGGCAGTGGTGCCGGCCTGCGTGGCAGCGTCGACGAGCTGCTTCTGCGTGCTGTTGATCTGCGCGATCTGCCCGGACGACGCGGTTGCCAGAGCAGCAGCCGCCGCGGATCCCTGCTCCACCCCGGCCTGCGCAATCTGCGCGATGAGGTCCGCCCTGACCCCCCTCTTACGGAGGGTCGCAAGCTGGGTGGCGAAGGTCTTGGCCTTCTGGAGCTGGGCGTTGAGGTTCGCCCAGATCGAAGTGGCGGTGGTGCCGCCCTGGTCCGACGTCTGGGTGATGTCCGCCGCGTCCAGGACGCCCTGCTTCACGTCCGCCGCGAGGGTGTTGCGCGCCTTGATCTGGTCCTGAAGGGACTTGTTCGCGGCCTTGAGCCTGGTGGCCACGAGTTCCTCGCGGCCGGTCAGCTTCAGGAGCTGGCTGGTGCCGGTGTTGAGGATCTTCAGGGCCTTGGAACGCTGCGCGCCGGCGGCCTGGAGCAGCTGCTTGTTGCGCGCGTCGATCGCCCGGTTCTGCTTCCTGGTGTTGCCCTTCTTCTTCGGGGTGAGCTTGACCGTGGTGGCGTCGATGATGATCCCGGCCATCTTGGTGGCCGTGGACCGGACCTGGCTCATCCCGGCCGTCATGCCGACGACCAGACCGCGGGCGATCCACTGCCCCTGCTTCGCGGTCACCTTGGACGGTGAGTTGATGTCCAGCACCTTGGCGATCGGGCCAGGGATCACGGCCTTGGCCCAGCTCATGATCTGAGACCTGATCCAGCCGCCCATGGACTGGATGCCCCTCCACAGGCCCTGGACGATGTTGACGCCCTTGCTGTACAGCAGGTTGCCGAGGCTGCCGAGGGCGCTGGTGATGCGGCCCGGGAACGCCTTGAACCAGCCGAGGAGCTGGGCACCCTTGGAGGCGACGCCGCTTTTGATGCGGTCCCAGTGGGCCAGGAAGTACGAGACGATCTTCCAGCCCAGGACGTAGTTCAGGATGAAGCTGCCGATGGCCTTGATCTTGGTCCAGAGCCAGTCCCAGACGATCCCCGTGTACTTTTTGATCTTGTCCCAGTTGGCGATGATCAGCGCCACCAGGCCGATCACGGCCGCGATGACCCAGCCGATCGGGCCCATCGCGATCAGCCACTGAGCGGCCATCGTCGCGGCCCAGATGACCGCCCGGCCCGCCATCAGGACGAACTGGGCGACCGCGATCGTGGCCGTCCGGACGATCTGCACCGCAAACGTCGCCATCGACGCCAGTGCCGCACCCGTCCACGCGGCCGCCGTTGTTGCCGCAGCAGCAACAGAACGGACCGCGATCAGCGCAAAGTGCGCCGTGGCAGTCACCGCCGTACGAGCCAGCTGCGCCACGAACGTCGCCAGCGACGCCAGCGCGCTGCCCACCCATGCCGCCGCGGTACGCGTGGCCGACAGCACCGCAGCAGCAGCCAGCCGCGCGTACACCATCAGCCCGACGCCGAGCATGCGGAACCAGCCCGCGATCGCGACCCATGCGCTGCTGGCCATGATGGTGTTCGCCAGCGCCACGGCCTTGGCGCCGACGGCGTACCCGATCATCCCGACCTTCACGATCAGGAGCGCGGTACCGATCGCGGTGAGAACGTCGGTCGGAGTGTTGTTGATGACGGTGGCGATGGCGTTGGCGATCTGGGTGAGCGCGCCCATGAGGGGCGCAGCGGCGACCAGGAGCGCGCCAACAGCCTTGGCCAGATTCAGGAATGTCCCGCCGCCCTGTCCCGCCAGCTCAAGGAACTTGGCGAACCCCTCCGAGCCCTTCAGGCTGGTGCCCCAGTCCGCGAACGCCTGGGTCATCGTGACGAGTCCGCCGGTGACCGTGAGGGAAGTGGGCAGGAAGGCCTGCATCAGGCCCATGAACCCCTTGCCCAGGTTGCCGATGACCTTGATGAAGTTGGCCAGCGACGTCCCGGACGCGGCGGCCATGTCGGCAGCCCACTCCTTGAACTTGGCGCCCTTCACGCCGACCGCGACCCGGTCGAGCATGTCGCCCAGCGCCTTGGCCGCCGCCTTCACGAACGGCGTGAGGGTCGGCAGCAGCGATCGCAGGAGATCCAGGCCCCTGGTGAAGACGGGCATGGTCGTGTCCGAGAGGCTCGTGGACCATTCCTCGGTCGCCACCTTCAGCTTGGCCTGCGCGAGGGCCGCGTCCCGGGTGGCCTTCGGCATGCCGGCCGTCTGCCGCTGGTAGGCCGCCTCAGCGTCCTTCGTGGCAAGGCGCGCGGTGGTGTAGGCCTTCGCGGCCTTCGTCGCGAGGTCCGAGCCCTCCTTCTTCAGCTTGTCGGCCAGGGCCTTCTTCCGGGCCTCGTTCTCCTGCGCCTTCGCGAGCTTGTCGGCCGCCGCCGACGACTCCTGCATGAGCGCCAACTGCGGCTTCACCGCGGCTCCGAACGCCCCGACCGCCAGACCCGCCGCGACAGCGCCGGCAGCCAGACCGCCGAGGGCCGCCGACAGCGCAGCGACCGCCGGCAGACCGAGGCTGATGCTCGCTGCCGCCGGGCCGATCTTCTTCAGCGCGGTGACTGCGATGCCGGCGTGGTGTCGAATGCCGTCCGACCATCCCCGCCCGGCGGCCTCGCCTTCGGTGACGAACCGGCCCCTCAGATCTCGGAGCTGGCCGTTGGCGTCGACAGCGAGGCCGCGCATGCGCAGGCGGGCGGCCGCAAGGCCGGACCGCCAGCCGGAGTCATCTGCGCGGAGGACTCCGACGAGTTCGCCGACGGTGAGCGCCATGAGCTATCGCACCCCCTTCGGTGTCTTGGGTTCGGGTGGTGCGAAGTGCCGCTGGATGCGGGTCTCCGCGGAGAGCAGGCCGAGGATCCGGACGCGGAGCCAGCGCCAGGACCGGGCCCACAGGAGGGCGCGGTCGCCG
>NZ_JBEOZT010000080.1:0-3551 GCF_040298265.1 Nonomuraea sp. NPDC001636 | reverse complement strand
GCCGGTAGATGGGCGTCCCGCCGTTGAAGGTGAAGATGGTCGTATTCACGTTCGCGACGAGAGTTCCAGCAACGACGGAGACACGTCCCTGGTACTCCCAGCGCTCCTGGCCCAGGATCCGCACCTTGCGCATGCGGGGGGTGAGGGTGGCAGCGCTGAAGCCAGCGGAAAAGGTGCCGATGTCGGTGAACGGAGTCCACTCCATCAGCTCTTCGATGATGCGGCTGTTGAGTTTGCCGGCGGTGAGTAGCTCGCCTGCGGCAAACGGTGTGTAGACCATGGGGCCTCCTACAGGGCGAGGATCAGCGGTTCGGCAAGTCGCAGGTCCGCCCCCGCAGCGTGGGACTTCGCGATGCCGTTGACGGACCGGGTCACGGTGGCCAACTGCGGGTTGGCGATCAGGAAGTTGTCGTACCGGACGGCCAGGGAGGCGTTGGTGTTGCCGGTCGCGCTGCTCGACCGGCAGCCGACAGCACCGGCAGCCGTGAGCGTGGTGTCCGTGCCGGAGACCTGCCAGGCCGTCGGCTCGCCGCTCGTGAGCGGCCAGACCCGGGCCTGGAGCGTCGAGCCCTTCGCCTGGAATCGGAGCCGGAACGACTGCCCCGCGGTGTACGTGTACGGCGTCGTGAACGTCGCCACGGTGGACTCGACGCCTGCCGCGCGCTCGCGGATGGCGAGGATCACCGTGCCGGACGTCGTGAACTCCACCCGGGCGTAGTACAGATCGTTCGCGCCCGAGCCCCGGGCGGTGAGCCCGCCGAAGATCGACGCGCCGGTGGCCACAGCGGAAGCCGCGACGGTCGCGTACAGATCGAAGTCGGGGCTCGGCGCCGTGAGCGTGCTCTGGCGGGCAACGTTGACGCTGGCCAGGACGTGGCTGCCGACGCCGGAGCCGACGGAGTAGTCCGCCGCGCTGCCTCCCGTGCTCGTCCAGGCGCCGCCCGTGTCCGCGCTGCCCCAGCCGGATGCGACCGTACGGCCGAAGGCGTCGGCCGCTCCCTGCGTGATCCCCGTGACCGTCATCCGCTCCCCGCCAACGAGCACGTCGAAGGGAAACTCTGCGGCGTGGGTCGCGGTCGTGATCCACGTCGGGCCGGGGTCGGACACGAGCAGCAGGGACGTGTCGTCCGAGTCCACCGCTGCGCCAAGGGCGGTGCCGTCCGTGTCCAGGCGGCCGAGGACCGGGTCGTCGAGGACGCCGACGGTCCACGGCCCGGCCGGCACGCACGTGAGCGATGCCGACCAGGTGCGGATGCCGAGGGTCTCGGTGATGCCCTGGACGACCAGATCGATCGGGCCGGGCGCCAGCCAGCTCGGGGTGTTGATGATCTGGATCCGGTCGCCGAGTTCGAGGCCCAGGTACGCCGGGATGAGCGCGGGCCGTTTGTGGAGATCGAGCTGGACTGTGGGCACGCGGGACTCGTCCCAGGTGCCGAGGTGGAGCAGCCACTCGGCGATCGGCTGCGCCTGACTGTCGGCAGCGAGCGACAGGTCGGTGGAATCGTCGTACAGGCCGATCCCGTCCGGCGGGGCCTTCACGGACATCGGGCCGGACTCCAGCACGGCGCGCCCAGACGAGCCGCCCACCCGGTTGACCGTACGGTCGTTGCGAGCTTCCGCGTCATCGTCGACCGGCTCCATCGGCGGCGCGAGGTCTCCGGCCGCGTAGTCGAGGATCAGTTTCGGAGTCTGGTTGTAGAGCGTCGACCGGGCCCGGTAGATGAGTGCAGAGGATCCGCGGTCCTCAGCGAGGATGCCGAGGTCACTCTCTGCGCACTCCTGGAGGAGGCTGAGAAGCGTGTCCGGGCGCTGGATCCCCATGCGTGCCGTGTCGGTCGGGAACGCGCTGGGGAAGACCACCCGAACGTTGCTGGATTCCTCGCTGGACAGCCGACGAAGCCGGTCCGCAGCCGTCTCGGTGATGAACCCGCGGTCGGCGTCTGAATACGCCAGCGTCGTCGACTGGGCGGGCCAGACAGTGATGTGTCCAACCCGGATGTCAGGGAGACCGGCGCCGAAGCTGGTGTCGATCTGGGAGACGGCGCCGACTGTGCCGGCAATGCTACCGGTGACACCTGTCGAGCCGCCGTTGACCTGGGACCAGCCGATCCGGTAAGAGATGTTCCCACCAGCCTGCTCGGCTCGGAACTCCAGCCGCCACCAGCCGTCGAAGTAGCCGCTGGTGGCGCCGATGGCGCTGTCCAGGGTCAGGGTGCCTGTGGCGTCGTACCCCAGGAGGTGCGTTCCGGTGGCGCCCATGGTGATACGCCACCTGCGGATGGTGCCCGTGGTCGTCCAGGACAGCATCTCCTGCTCGGCTCCGGGTGCCGCGCCGTCGACGCGGTAGGGCATGCAGATCTCCCACACACCGGATGCGGAAGGCGGGACGCTGCCGCGCATGGTGCCGCCGGGCTCGATCGCCGGGAGCGCCGCAGAGCCGCCGAGTTCGGTGTCCTGCCCGAAGTCCCACTTCGTGACGGCGAGCGGGCCGACGCCGGGGATCGGCGAGTACGCCTGCGTGGCGCCTTGCGGCTCCTCGCACGGCCAGTACGCCAGCGGGGACCGGGACGGCAGGCGCCGGCGGAGGGTGCTGTCGAGCGACTTCCTCCCCTGTCCGAGACGGCGCAGGATCCCTGAGCCCTCGATCGGCGTCCACACGTCGTGCCCGGACGGTGCCCAGCGCGGCGGCCAGGCCGACACCTCGCCCACGAACCGGTGCGCCCGGTTGCTCACGGAGGCGCTGCCGATGACCGACCAGGGGCGGCCGGCGGAGTCCGTCCACGCCGTGGTGCCCGGGGCGAGGGCGCGCAGGTCGGGCGCGGCAACGATGGTGCCGCCGATACCAGAGCGGATCTCGCCCCGGTAGGCGCGCCCCATGAACCCAGTGCCGAATCCTGCGAGTTTGGCCGTGGTCGTGGAGTTGAAGATGCTGGTCGGGGCGCCCTCTGCAGCAGACGCGAAGGAAGTCCACGGGCCATCGAGGGACGGTGCGGAGAAGTACTCCAGCGCGTACTGGCCCGAGCCGTTGTTGACGTCGAGCGTGACGCGCAGCGCGGCACGCCGGGGCAGGGCCGGAAGCAGCTTGCCCCTGGAGAGCACATTGGTGCCGTCCGGCGACCACAGCAGGTACAGAAAGCCGTTCTCGGCCTGGAGTCGGTAGGACAGTTGACCCAGGGTGCCCCACTTCCCGATGAGGTTGATAGGTCCCACCGCGCCCCAGTTGTCGACCTCGGCCTCGACGCGGATGTCGATGTCGCCGGTGATGTCGAGAGACGCGTGGTCGGGGGTCTCGGCGCCGGAGAACGTCAGGCCGGGAAGGCTGAGGTAGGACTCGGTCCCGGGGACGGAGACGCGCAGAGGCGTGTTGCGGCCGATCTGCCCGTAGTACGGCGACAAGGGGTTGCGGGGGGTGTACTTCCCGCCGGCGTTGTTGAGAGTGACGGTGCAGCCGGACGGGTCCGCGACCCAGGCCCCGTCCGGCTGCCCGCGCGTGATGGTGATCGGGTCCCGGGTATAGGCGTCCGCGGTGACGTCCGTCCACACCCCTCCGG
>NZ_JBEOZT010000079.1:0-3612 GCF_040298265.1 Nonomuraea sp. NPDC001636 | reverse complement strand
TCTTGAAGTCGGTGGTGGTCGGGGCGGTGCGGAAGTCCATGGCGATCTGGCGGGGGTCCTCGCGGACGGGCAGGCCCTCGTCGTCGAGGAAGTACAGCGACTTCACCGGGGTGGGCTTCGGGGCCTTGACGGAGGACTCGACGCCGATCGGCATCGGCGCGGACTCGACGCCGTTGGCCGGCGGGTCGACGACGATCGTGATGGTCATCGAGCCCTTCTTGCCGTGGGCGCGGACGGCGCCGAGGAGGGCGTGGAACTCCTGGCTCAGTTCCTCGTCGGTGCGGCCGTTGAGGTGGCTGCCGAGGAAGGCGGCGACGGGGGCCTGCTCGCGGATCTCGGTGTCGTGCTCGGTGCTCATGCGGCGTGTGCTCCTTGCTGGTGCTGGTGCTTGGCTCGGATGGTCTGGACGAAGGCGGTGACGGCGGCGGCGCCGACGACGGGTCCTTCGGTGGTGTGGCAGATGAGGCACTCGTAGCGAGCGCGCGGGGGTTGGACCCAGGTGCCGTTCTTCAGCTGCTTGCCGCAGTCGACGAACAGGGCGCCGGCTACCTGCTGCTCGGTCGTCATGCCGCCGGGGCGTGGTCGCGCTGCCAGGGGTCTGGGCTGTCGGCGAGGTGCTCGGCCGCGATGCAGAACGGCTGTCCGCACGTGGCCTTTACGTGGCCCTCCGGGGCTCGGCTGTGCCCGAGCTCGTAGGCGATCTGCCCTGGGGTGAGGTCACGGCCTGCGATGCTGTAGGTGGTCTTCCGGCCGCGCCAGAACACGTGGCCGTTGTCGTCCTGGACGCTGCTCTTGAGGTAGGCGTCGACGAGCGGGTCCCGTGCGTCGCTTGTCCAGGCGGCGTGGACCTCGGTGACGATTCCGGAGTGGGTGAGGTCGTGCCGGGTTTCCTTGCGGGCGATGCTCCGGCGCTGCGGGGCGTCGAGGCCGCCGTAGATTCCGTGCTGGAGGCGCCGTTCGATGGCCCAGGTGGCGCAGGTGATGGCGACGGGGCAGGCTCGGCAGATGGCCTTGGCTTCGGCGGCCTGGATGCTGCCGGGGCCGGTGCTGCCCTTCGGGAACCAGAACTCCGGGGTTCGCGTGCTGAGGCAGGCGCCGCGGGTGCGCCAGTCGTCGGTGTGGCGGGTGCTGATGGCGCGGCTGCTGGTGGGGTTCATGCGGCGCTCCCGAGGATGGCGGCGAGCTGGGATTCGAGGGCCTCGCGCATGGGCCGGTCCTCGACGTGAGCGGGGTGGACACACCGAGGGGTGCCGCATCCGGACGTGACGTTGCCGACCGGCCGGCGGCCGTACTTCTGCTGGAAGGCGTAGCGCCCGGCGGACATCGAGGCGCCCTCGACGGTGCGAATGTGGTAATCCGACGTGGGCCACAGGAGGTGGCCGTCCTCGGTGGGGACCGTGCGGCGCCGGAACGTCTCGTCGATGGACTCCGCCTTGGCGCCGGGCTGGCTCGGAGGGATGCCGAGCGCGTCACGGATGCTGCGGACCTGGTCGAAGCTGAACTGGTAGCGGCGCATGACGGCGCTCACCGAGTGCCCGGCGTTCAGCATCTCTGTGGCGAGCTGGAGACGGCCGGCCCTGTCCTGGACGTGCGCGGGTGCGATGCACTGTGCTCGGCCGCAGATCGGCAGCGCCTTGCCCTCGGCGGGCCGTCCGTTGGCGATCTCAAAGGCGGCCTGCCCAGCGGTCCAAAAGCGGCCCTTCCAGCGGAACGCGCGGCTTCCGTCGGTCTGGATGTGGCTCGTCCACTTCATGTGGCCGTCGCGGGTCTTCCTGGCGTGGCGGAGGAAGGCGGTTTCCAGGGTTGGGGCGGGCTTCTTGCCGGGCCGGGCCTTGGGCAGGCCGAGGGCGGCTCGGGCGGCGGCGATGGGCTTTGTGTCCATGTGGAGCAGGGCTGCGATCTCGCGGTCGGAGTGTTCGGCGCGGAGCAGTTCGGCGAGGTCCGTACGGATGTTCATGCCGCCACCCCCAGCGTCAGCTCCGGCCAGCGCACGGCGTCGAGGGCTCGGGAGTGCGACGGCGGCACCTCGGCGAGCGGGTGTCCGAGGTGGTGCAGGCCCATCGCCAGGAGCACGTAGGCGTCGGCCTCGTCGTACTTGTGCCGCCCCTCGCACTCGATGCCGTACCGCTCGCGGACGGCATCGCGGACGACGGCCTTCAGGGCCTCGCCGCGCAGCCGGGTCCCGTCCTCGTCCTTCGGGGCCGCGGTCCCGACCGCGTACATGATCCGGTGGTCCGGGTTCACGACGGCGTACGGGATGTCCCGCTTCCACAGGTCGTGGCGGACCATCCACCGCATCGCCGACAGGGCGTCCGCGCCCACGTTGTTCTTCGAGAAGGCGGGGCCCTCGATGACGACGAAGTCGGCGGAGCGGACGAACGAGGTGATGCCGGTGAGCTGCTGGGCGAAGCGGCCGTGCTGGCTCTGGCCCTTCGCGTGAACGTGGTCCGTCCAGCCGTCTCCTGCGACACCGGTGGTGCCCATAGCGACGTCGAGGCCGATGACGAGGGGCTTGGCGCCCGCGGCCGGGAGGGTGGTCATCCCGGCCGCGGGGGTCTCGATGATGGTCATGCGATCACCCGCAGCGTGGAGATGCCGGAGTTCGCGGCCTGGAGCTCGGCGAGCCGGGCCTCCAGGGACCGGTTCGCGGACTTCGCGAGGCCGAGCTGGCGGCGGAGTTCGGCGGTCTGAGCGTCGTCGGGGACCTGCTTGCGGAGCTGGGAGACGGTCGCGGTGAGCGTCTGCACCTGCTTCTCCAGCTGGATGATGTGGTCGACGTCCGCGCGGCCTCGGGCGAGCTCGTACGTGCGGTCCTGAGCGGAGGCGAGGTTGGTCTCCAGCTCGCGGATGCGGGCGTCGCGCTGGACGACCTTGGCGGTGGCGGCGCGTACGGCGTCGTTCGCGGCGCGGAGCCTGCGGGAGGAGGTGAACATCAGCGGTTCTCTCCGTTCTGCTGGGAGGGGATCAGCGGCCAGTGCGGGTCGATCACCGCGGCCGGGTCGTGCTTGTCCTTGGCCTTCACCGGGTCCCGGAGGTACGCCTGGAACCGCTCGGCTTCCGTGCGGGCCCACCCGATCTGCCGGGCGTGCAGCTCGTCGAGGTCGACTGCGAGCGAGCTGAACCGCTGGGTCCGCAGGCCGCGCACCCAGTCGGGGCGCTGCTGGTGGGGGAGGTGGGCGATGTTGCCCATGTGCCAGGCGGCGCGGGCGGACATGAGCGCGTCGTACTCGGCGCCGTGGGCCTGGTCCTCGTCCCACTTCAGGCCGTACGTCTCCGCCGTGGTGCGCATCTGGTAGGCGCCCTGGGTGTCGGAGATCCGCCGCCGGTACGGGGCGGCCTGCCGGTCGAGGGTCATGGTGTCGATGACCCGCATCCGGTCGGCGCAGTCCGGGATGGTCTCGGTGAGCGGGCCGCCGAGGTGCCGCTCGGATTCGGCGGACAGGAGGTTGAGGTCGTAGCGGCCGACGTTGTGGCCGACGATCGGGACGCCGGCGGCGACGACCTCGGACAGGGCGGTGACGATCTCCAGGACGCCCTCGGAGGCGGGCTGGCCGTGTTCGGCGGCGAGTTCTTCTGTGATGCCTTGGACGGCGATGTCCTCGTGCTCAATTT
>NZ_JBEOZT010000078.1:0-4052 GCF_040298265.1 Nonomuraea sp. NPDC001636 | reverse complement strand
GTCGATGCCGTACGTCTCGTGGAGGTCCGCCTCGATCAGGGCCCACTGCTCCAGGAGGCCCGCCCAGGTCAGGTCTGTGCGGCCTTGCGGGGTCGGCTGGTAGCCCGCGGGGTGCTCGTACCACTCCGCGAGGCCTGTGACGGGGTCGATTTCGCCGCACGGGATGAGGCCCGGCGCTGCTCCCGGTTCGCCGGGCCCTGCGGAGAAGGGGCGCCGTCCGTGTTCCAGAAGGATTCGGCGGCGTCGAGGCCCTGGCTGATCCAGACGACGGCGGTGAGGGCGACGTGCCGGAAGCGGGGCCAGTCGAGGTGTTCGCGGAGCTCGGCGTAGGTGTCGCCGAGGGCGGCCTCGTACAGGTTGAGCTCGGCGAGGTCGTTGAGGGCGTCCTGGTCGGGCTCGGCCTCGGGGCTGGCGGCCAGCTTCATGCCGGTCTCCATGAGCTTCTCGACCTTGTGTCCGTTCTCGGCGCTGGGGCCCTGGATGTGGAAGGTGCGGACCTTGCCGTCGAGGCACTTCACGGGGAGGTCGAGGGCGTCGCCGAGGAACTCGTCGAGTGTCTTGAAGGCCATCAGGGAGCCACCGGGTTCGCGATCATGGCGAGCGGGCCGTCGCCGGTGAGGGTCGCCTGGACCTGGTCGAGGGCGGTGTACTCGCCGCCCTGCGGCTCCCAGGTCACGAGCGCCTTGCCCGAGTAGGCCTCGGGCAGCCCGTTGCGGTCGTAGAAGCGGACGCCGACCTTGGAGTTGCCGCCGTACGCGAACGCGGCCGCGCGGAGCTTCTCGTGGACGGCGCTGTAGACCGTGTTGTCGGGCGACGCCTTGCGGTTGAACGTGGCCTCGACGGACCACTCCTGGGCCGTCTTCGTGTTCTCGGCCCAGCCGTCGCTGTCGTAGCTGGAGCTGTTCTCGATGTTGGGCGGGAACTGGGGCTGGAACTCGGTGATGCCGGGGCACAGCTGCCAGTCCGGGGATCCGTCGGTGCCCATGTTGATGTCCATGCGCCACCTGCGGGCGAGCGCGGTCTCGGTCGGCGTCGACATGACGCGGTCCTCCTAGTCGATCAGGTGTGGGGCGGGCCGAGTGGCGCGCACGTAGTAGTTCGCGGTCATCTCCTGGCGGCCGTGGGGGTCTTGACCGAGGAGTGCTTGGGACTGCCGCCAGATCAGCGCCACGCGGGTGCTGCCGAAAAGCAGTCCTTGGCGGTTGTGGAGCGCGGCGAACACCCCGTCGGCGAGGTCGCTCGCGTCGAGGGGGTTCGGGCCGGTCCGGATCCAGACCTGGAGGCCGGTGATGGCATCGGTGAGGTCGGTGTCCTCGACCGGGTACGGGTTGAGCCAGAGGATCCGGTCGGGCGCCTCCGGGCGGGTGCCGTAGCCGATCGCGGTCACGGACTCGTCCGGGCCGTAGACGCCATCGGGCCGGTACTCCCCGAGGCCGGCCGTGGCGAGCAGCCGGGCGGAGCCGTCGAGGACGTCGCGGGTGTAGCCCACCGGTCACCTCCAGGCATGGGTGAGGGCCCGCGCGCGGGCGGGATGGCGGGGTGTGAGGTCAGCCGCGGAGCCAGTCCCGCAGCGGGACGGCCATGAGCCGGAGCATGGTGTCCCGCTCCGTGTTCATGGGCTGCTCCAGGTACTTCGCCTGCCGGCCGGGCAGGTGCTTCCAGCTCAACTCTTCGTGCTGGCGGACCGCGTACACGGTGTCGTAGGTGATCTGGCCCTCCAGCTCGCGGATCATGTTGACCCGGCCGGAACGCTCCAGGGTGCCCTCCTCCAGCGCCACCAGCTGCTTCGAGACGCCCAGCGTGTGCTCCAAGGCGCGTTCCAGGCCCCGGGAAGCAACCCGCCGGCCCCGCTGGGTCCACAGTCGGTCGCCTTCCCAGGACATCCGTGCATGCTGGGGACTCATACGAGCTGCACCTCGACGTGGTCAGGGGTGGGCAAGCCTCCGCCGTCATGCCGGAGCTCCGCGATGACGGTGGTCCGGCGGCCTGAGGGCAGCCGAACCCGGCTCTTGGCCGGGCAGGTGACCCCGAGCCGGGCGTAGAACGTTGCGGAGGAGACCACCTCGTCACCGGCCGGGGAGCGGACCAGTCGGTTCTTCTCCTCGACGAACGCCCTGACGGTGGCCCCGGGCCCGTACTGAGGGCCGGACGGGCCGACCCCCAGGTAGGGCTCCACCGTCACCACGTGGCGCAGCCAGAAGCCGGGCAGCTTCACGACGTCACCACCCCGAGGACGAAAATGTCCGGTGTCAGGTCCGGGCTCTGGAGCGAGTCCCAGACCTTGTCCGCGACCTGCCGCCCCGGAGCGTCCGAACCGGATACCGCGGTGACGGACCGGCTGAGCTTCGCCGAGCCGAGCTCGACCGAGCCCCACCCGGCGCCAGCCGCGCCGGTGGTGTCGCCGATCTCGTCGCCCCACTCGGCCTGAGCACAGACGGCCTCGGCGAAGGCCTCGGCGACCAGAGGGTTGGTGGGCAGCTTGGTAACGCTGTCCACGGTGTACCAGCAGTAGCGGAAGACACTCCTGTCGAGCATCCGGGATGCGTCCGCGAGAAGGATCTCGATGTTCTCGGGCGGGGTCTGCCCGGTGTACTGCTGGTACTGGGAGGCGGTCGCGTAGACGCGTGCCACGACGACCACCTCCCTCAGGCGCTGGCGCCGATGATGACGACGTCGTACGCCACGGACGTCCCGGCACCGGAGTTGGCGACCTTCAGGAGGTCCCCGGTGCCGGCGGTGACGGCGTACGCGGTGGCGTCCGCCGTCCCTACGGTCACCCCGATCGAGGCCCCCGGGCGGAGGGTGATCGTGCCGGTGGCGCCCAGGAGTGTGGCCCACGCGTTCGACGTCGCGTTGCCGACGACGACGTTGTTCACGTTGGCGTCGGCCGCCCGGATGTACAGGCCCTTGACCCGCGCCCACGTGATCGCGGCCCCGAACGCATCGAGCAGCACGCCGGCGAGGTCGAGATCCTCGGTCGCCGACGCGGCCAGGGTGCGCCGGTCGGAGAACATCCGGTCGGCCTTCCCCGCGCCGGTGCCGGACTGCCACGTCGTGGCGGCCCGGACCGTGACCGGGGAGGACGCCGTCGACAGGTCCAGTGCACTGGTGAGGTTGCCGTCGACGGCGATGGACATGGAAGAGGTCAGAGACATGCCGTCCTCCTCAGGTCGCAATGACGAGCGGCACCGCGCGCTTGAACGCGGGGGTGACGATCGTCGCCGGGGCCGTCGCGGTGAGCGAAGAGCCGGACGTCTGGGCGAGGTTGCCCTCCCCGGTCAGGACCGGCTTGGCACCCGTGGAGCCGACCAGCGTCGGCACCGTCGTCGCGGCGATCGCGAGCGCGGCGTAGTACACGCCGGACTTCGTGATCCGCTGCGGCGTCGCCAGCGCGAAGCTCTTCGCCGTGTCCGCAGCCCACGCCTCCGTGGTCTTGTCCGGAGATTGCGTCATCAGCGCGCCGGCTGTGCTGTAGAGGGCGGCGAACTGGTTGGTCGGCGTGCCTGCGGCGGTGGCGCCGGAGATGAAGGTGAGGTTGCTGATCAGGTCGCCGTCCTGGAGGTAGATGGCGACGGAGCACATGACGCCGGTGGCGGCGGTGGCGACGTCGTCCAGGCCGACGCGGGGCAGGTTGGCCCGGTGGAATGTGGCCTCCGGGTCCGGGCGGCCGGCGGAGTTGAGCCAGCCGAGGTCGTTGCGGGGGATCCCGCGGTATGCGCCGAGAACACTCACTGCCCGGCTCCCTTCGTCTCGTCCCCGGCCGGAGCCGCAGGGGTCTTCGCGGCGAGGATCTCGTCGCGCTTGCCGGTGATCGTGGTGCGGGACTTCCTCGCGGTGGCCTCGGCGTCGAGGACGCGGAGGGCCTCTTCGAGGTCGGCGTCTTCGAGGTAGGCGAGTACGTCGGCGACGTCGTGCGCGGCCGGGTCGAACGGCTCCTGGGGGCCGTCCTGCCGCTCTTCATCGGCGGGCTCGTCCTCGGCGTCCGGCGTAAGGGCGTAGCCCTGGCGGCGGAAGTACTCGATGGCGGCGCGCCCGTCCTTCGTGGAGTCGTC
>NZ_JBEOZT010000077.1:0-4101 GCF_040298265.1 Nonomuraea sp. NPDC001636 | reverse complement strand
GGCTAGCACGAGCCGGGGAAAGACGAGTCGAGCCGGCGGATACAGCCTGGGGCTCGTACGTCGAAATGGTCGGCTTTCGCCGGGAAGAACGCGGCCGTGGAACTGGACCGAGCCTCTGCCCGAACCGCGGCCGTTGGTGGTGCATCCGGTGTGTGGCGGAAGGACAGACCTGCTGTGCTTGGCGGGTTGCGAGGTCGTCACGGCACGATGGATGCCGTAAAAGCAACGCGCCGGGGAGCGCGCCCTGCGGCGCGGGCCCCGGCTACGTGGTGCGCCGTGGTGTCAGGCGGGGACGATGTTCTCGGCCTGCGGGCCCTTCTGGCCCTGCGTGACGTCGAAGGCCACCTTCTGGCCCTCGCGCAGCTCGCGGTAGCCGCCGTTGGCGACGATGTTGGAGTAGTGGGCGAAGACGTCGGCGCCGCCGCCGTCCTGCTCGATGAAGCCGAAGCCCTTTTCCGCGTTGAACCACTTCACGGTGCCGGAAGCCATGTTGCTCTCCTTTGATGGGTGTAAAGCCGGAATCCGCGTCGGACGGATTCCGCGTCGCCGCGATAGGACCACACACCCGGAAATGACCGGAGAACAAAAAATGCACCTGAGGCTACATACCGTCAGGTGCACACAAGTCTTTATGGGTACCACAACTGCAACTGATCTCAATCTAGCACACGTGCCGTCGTGCTGTGCATGCCCCCCGGCCAACGTCGGCCTCATCCGCGCGCCATCACCGCCTTGACCTGCAAGTCCCGGTTCAACCGCGCTGTTGCCCGCACCGCGCCGGCCAAGGCAACGGCCTCATCTGGTCCGGCACCTCACCTCGACAACACAAGGTTCCACCGGCTCCGTCACAGTTCCCAGCGGCAGACTGACCGACGGCTGGAAACTGCGCCGGAGAACGCGTGCCATCGCCGCCGGCATCAACGGCGCCTGGACAAACTGGAACGCCCTCACCGTCGGCATCCGGTCCGGAACGGCCGTAAACAGGGCCGCCGCGCCCGATGACGACCCCTACGACAGAATCAAGGACGAATGGGAGTGCGGGGAGCACCAGGAACCACTTCTCCTGGTGCACCACATATGACGGCGTCCTCGTCCGGGAAAAGGACGCCGCCGGGAAGAGAGTAATCACCGACGAAGTCTCCTTCGCCACCACAATGATCGGACGGATTTTCAGGGCCCCCTTCCGGGCGAGGTCGGCCCGGCCGTCCTGCTCGGACACGTGGACGCGCGTTCGGACCAGCTGTCTTCGCCCGCCTGTGAGAGCTCCGCCCCAGGGCCTGATCACCATCACGCATTCGGACGGCACTCACGAGAAGTTTCTCGTCCAGCGAGTCGAGAAGGTCGCCAAGACCTCGTTCCCGACGGCCGAGGTCTACGGCGCGACCGGGTATGCGGAGTTGCGCATCATCACCTGCGGCCGGGGCATTGGACCATCAGGCCCGCAGCTATGCCGACAATGTGATCGTGTACGCGAGCCTTCAGCAGACCGGCATTTGAGTGCCGCAGTGAGCGACGACAGATGGGCTCCCCCGGTTCGGGCGGCCCTCGCTGACCGCATGTCCTCGGGCTGTCACACCTTGTGTCGGGGATTCACGATGGGCGTAGGATCGCGGACTCGCCGCCGACGGGCGGACGGGCTCTCGCTGCTTTTCTGAGGACGCAGCCTCGGTGGCGCCGCGCCCTGCCGAGAGCTACATCCGCCCAGGTCATGCTCTGCGAGGGCTTTCGCGTCAATATACGCGAGCTCCGATCACCCGGCAGACGGAAGCGCGTACCGCAGGATGACCCGCTGTGCTGCCTCCGACTCGGCGACAGATGCGCTGACGCCGAGGACGGCTCGAACGACGTCTGCCCAGGGGCGACCGAGGCGTATCAGCGCTGCCGTATGGACCGGGGTACGACACCTGGATGTCAGGCAGCGTGACCGACTGCCATGTCCGGGGAGGCGATCCGAAGACCTGCTTCGGCGGAGGGCTCATTCATCTCGAATGCATCCTGGAACCGGAAAGGTCGAAGGATGCGCGAAACTGCACGCGGACATGAACGACTGCATTCTTCACCCGAAGCGGGCTGGATGTGACGATAAGCCCGATCGAGACCTGCATCAAGAACCCCAAGCACAATTACGAGGAGCACTGCTACCAGAGCTACTCCCCCACGCAGGTATGGATGAAGAAGGTACTGCGGGACAAGAAGCAGGGCTCGGTCAACGGTGTCTGTGGGGCCATTGACGTGGTCAGCGGTTCCGCCGTCGATAAGATTCTGGGCCCCGCCCCGACCACTTACAGATAGCGCGAGGAATGACGAATCAACGTGCTGCACGCGGTGGGCCGTGGTCAGGTCCTGGCCTGATCCTGCTGGCAGGCGTGCTGCTGGTCGCGCTGGCCTGGGTGGTGGCCGACGGGCGTGAGAGCACCAGAATCGCCACCGCCAGGGACCTGGCCCTGCAAGGGGTGAGGCTGCGTGATGTCGATGACCTGGCCGCGCGGCTCGTGGGCGCGGCCGCGGTCGAGCTGCACGCCGATGCCGGTACGCGGGCCGCGCTGACCGGCACGTTGCTCGCCGGGCGTCAGGGCAATCTGCCGGGCGCGAGCGACGTGCGGGACCTCGCGCTGTCGGCCGACGGGCGGATCGCGCTGTCGGCGGACGCGCACGAGCGCGTCGTCCGGTGGGAGCTGGTGCCTCAGGGTCTTCCCGGGCGCGGCCTGCTGGTGACCGCGTCGAGCACGTTGCAGGATCGCCTGGACGCCTCCGCGGTGGCGCTCACCGCTGATGGCCGCACCGGCCTGATCGGTGGTCGCGACGGTTCGGTGCGCATGTGGGAGATGAGCAGTCATTCCCGCTCGCGCACGGTCGTAGCGGGTGATGGCGTGCGGCCGGTGAGCGCGGTGGCGCTGTCACAGGACGGCGGGAGGGCCGTGGCGGGCTTCTACGGCGGCGGGGTCGTCTTCTGGGACGCGGCCGGCGGGCAGATCCGGCGGCCGTCGGCGGTGCACGCGTCGGCGGTGTCGTCGGCGGGGTTGAGCGCTGATGGGCGCAGGGCGTTGACGGTCAGCGAGGACAAGGCTGTGGTGTGGGACCTGGCCGATCCGGCGCGTCCGGTTCAGGCGGGGGTGCTGACCCGGCCGGGTGGGCCGTGGGGTGCGGGTGCGCTGAGCGCCGATGGGCGTACGGCAGTGACGGGGAATCAGGTGTGGGACGTGGGCGATCCGGCCAGGCCGCGGCGGCTGGCGACGTTGCCGGGGGTGCGGAGCCTGATCATCGGCGTGGCGTTGACGTCCGACGGGAGTGGCGCCGTGACGGGCGAGGACGGCGGCAGGGTCGGCTGGTGGGGGTTGCGTGACCGGCTGCGTCCGGTGCTGCTGGCCGATCTGCCTGGGCCGCCGGGCCCGGTGGGCGCGGTCGGGTTGAGCGCCGACGGCGGGGTGGCCATGAGCGCGGCGGCCGGGTGGGGGGTGATGTCCTGGCAGGTCGGCGGGATCAGCGGTGATCCGCTGCGTGACGTCTGCGCCGACTCGGCCGTGCGTGCTCTCCGGGTGACTCCGGCGACGTGGGCGAAGATCGCCGGTGGCGTGGGCTGGCCGGATGGACTGGGCGATCCAGACCCCCACAACCCATGTCCTGCGCTCTGATCATGAGGAAACACCGAAAGTGCGAGCAGTCAGGGCGTGCTGGATGGGAGCGTAGGAGCTCTGTTTCCTGAGGGGTGTCTCCCGTGGGGACGGCTGTGGAATGCCGCCACAGCGCTCGGCGTGATCGTGACGATGATGGCCTGTGGTGACGGCACAATCTCCCCAAGAGCGCCTTCGCCGAGTCTTTCCGGCCGTACGTGCCACAGCGTCGTGGGGGCCGATCCGGCCATTACCGTTCACCGGGGGCCTTTCTTCTTCAACCTGATGCCGTTGACGGCCAGGCTGGAGCGGGCGGAGGGCGAGCCGTGCCTGCTCGCGCGGCGGCAGCACTGCGGTCACCCTCGGTGGGGGGGGGGGGGGGCCCCCCCCCCCCCCCCCCGCCCCCGGGCCCGGAGGCGCCCGCGGGCCCGCCCCCCCCCCCCCCGGGTTTAGTCGCGGGGGGGGGTCTGGCCCGCGGGGCCCGCCGCCG
>NZ_JBEOZT010000076.1:0-4485 GCF_040298265.1 Nonomuraea sp. NPDC001636 | reverse complement strand
GGCGGGACGCCCATCTACCGGCCGACCTTCGAGCATGGCTTCCAGAAGGCGGGTGGCGCGACGGCCTTCTACGGGGTGCGGATGACGCTGCAACCTTCTGGCCAGCTCCAGGTGGGTGTTCCGACGGCGGCCGGAAACAACACGAACGGCATCCTCCTGGACGCCTGCTACATCGACGCCCCCATCTGACCCAGCACCACCACCTCGCCCCGCGCCGCCGGCCCGGGGCTTTCGTCATCTCTGGAGGCCTCATGGCCAAGACCGGCCCGCAGCGCTACCCCGGCGCGTCCTTCGCCTACTGGTGGGGTGACAGGTACGAGGGCGCCGCGATGGAGATCAACGCCGTCGTCTGGCACACCACCGAGGGCACCGCCCTGCCGACCTACGGCGACGGCGCCTCCGCCCCAACGCTCACCGCCGTCCCCGACTTCGCCGCGATGAAGCTCCGCTGGTACCAGCACTTCGACCTGGAGCAGTCCGCCCGCGCGCTCGTCGACCGGGCCGGCGGCATCACGACCAACCGCAACAACCTCGCGCAGGTCGAGCTCGTCGGCACCTGCGACCCGACCACCCACCGGAAGTGGGAGGCCGCCGGGCGCGCGCACATCTTCTGGCCCGAGGCCCCCGACTGGGCCCTGCGCGAGGTCGCCGCGTTCGTGCGCTGGCTCCACCAGAACCACGGTGTGCCGATGACGTCGACCGTCACGTGGCGCGCCTACCCGGGGAGCTACGGGCAGAACGCGCCTCAGCGGCTCTCCGCCGCCGCCTTCAACCAGTACACCGGCCACCTCGGCCACCAGCACGTCCCCGAGGGCAACGACCACGGGGACCCCGGCAACTTCGACATGGCGCGCGTGCTCCGGTACGCCGCCGGGACCCCCGAGGAGGACCCCGTCATGGCCCTGTCCGACAAGGACGTCGACCGCGTCGCGCTGCGCGTCCTCGCGTACCGCAACAAGGACGCCGACGAGAAGTCGAAGAAGGCCGGCCGCCGGATCCCGGACTTCTACGGCTACGTCGCCAAGACCTACGAGGCGGTCATCGCGCTCACCACGAAGGTCGACAAGCTCACCGTCCTGCTCAACGCCCAGAAGGAGAAGTGACCATGTCCGACGCCGCCAAGCGAACCGCCCGCACGATCCTTCAGTCCGCGCTCGGCATCGCCGTCGTCCTGCCCGCAGTCGTCTCCGCGTCCGGGGTACCTGAGGCCCTGCCGTGGGTCGCTGGCGCGCTGGCCGTCGCGGGTGGCTTCGCCCGCGTGATGGCACTGCCGGGGGTTCAGGCCATCCTGCCTCGCTGGCTCCGTACCAACGAGTGGGAGCTCCGGGGCGACGAGCCGGAGCAGCAGGGGTGACCCCCTCAGAGTCCACGCAAGTAGCGGTCGAACTGGCGGAGATGCGCGGCGAGATCAGAACGGGGTTCGCCGAGGTGTCGGGTCGGCTCGACCTCGCCCTGCAGCGGACAGACCAGAACGAACGGGCGCAGGCCGAGCAGCGCGACACCGTGAAGCGGGTCGAGGAGCGGGTCGACGCCCTGGAGGCGAAGACCGAAGCGTCGGCCACGCACGGCCCCCGGCTGGCGGCTGTAGAGAAGCTGGCGTGGACGGCCGTCGGGATCGGAGTACTCGCGGTCCCGGCCGGCGGCTGGCTCGTCAACGTCCTAGTGAAGTAGCCCGTGATCACTCTATGGACGTCCATAAAGTGATCGCCTTGCGGCTGTCCGCAAAGTGATTAGTTTCGCGGTACCGCGAAGGCAAGTGCCTGAGTACGCCACGCCCCCTCTCGCGCCTCCTTCGGGAGGGCGGGAGGGGGCGGCTTCGTCGTGTCCGGGTGTTGCGCGCAACACACCACCGGAGGACCGACCCGCGCAATCTCGCGCAACTCGCCAGCACACTGCGCGGGTTCCGACCATGCTGAGACTCCACCCGACAAGGACGGAGCCCACGATGACGCTCAGGTTCATCGGCACCACCAGCGAGCACGGCAACTGCCCCACCCTGTACGAGGTCGTCGAGACCGGGGACCTCGTCATCCAGGGCGACGAGGTCGACACCGAGCACCGCGCCCAGCTCCGGGACCTCGGCGTCGCCGAGACCGCCGTCGTCATCCCCCGCGAGCTGCTGACCCGCTTCGCCCCCAAGGAGTAACCGTGCCCCCGCTGATCCCCTTCGAGGAGATCACCCACCTGTTCGCCGAATTCCAGCACAGCGCGTTCCGACTGGAGACCCGACGCGGCTACGCGACCGACCGCGCTGGCACCCGCTTCCAGGCGTTCATGCGCGGCGTCGACCCGACACCGGAGCCGGATCACCCGTGGAACGTAAACGTGCGGGCCAAGGCTGATGAGGGGGCGCGGTTCTCACGCGTCCGCCTGGTCGACGATCCGCCGACGGACGGACAGCGCTTCCTCATGGCGACCGCCGCTGGAAATGTCGCGGCCGGCGAGGACATCCGCGTCCTCGGCCGGACGGACGCTGAGCGTCTCGGCGTGGACATCGGTCACGACTTCTGGCTCTTCGACTCCACCACTCTCGTACGGATGCACATCGACGACACCGACACCACCGTCGGCGTCGAGACCATCACGGACCCAGCCGCCGTCCTGGCCGCCTGCCGGTCCCGGGACACTGCGCTCGCCGCAGCCGTACCTACTGCCGAGGTCTGGGCAGCGGTACGGTCCACTGTGTGACCGAGCCCGACAGCAGCCGAATCGCCCTCGGCGCGCGGCTCGCCGAGCTGCGCGTCGAGGCGGGCATGAACGGCAGGGACTTCGCCGCCCGACTCGGATGGCAGGCGTCGAAGGTGTCCCGCCTCCAGTCCGGCCAGCAGAAGCCCAGCCCCGAAGACCTGAAGCAGTGGGCCACGGCGGCCGGCCGGAACGACGTCCTCGGCGAGCTCCTCGCCCGGCTCCGGGGCCTGGAGTCACAGCCGCAGCAGTGGCGCCGCCAGCTTGCCGCCGGCCACACCCCGGTCCAGGACCGCTATGTCGTCGAGTACCGGCGTACCGCCACCGCCCGCGGCTACGAGACGAGCGTGATTCCAGGCCTGTTCCAGACGGCGGACTACGCCCGGCACCTTCTCATGCAGAACGCCAGCCTGATGCGCTCGCCCCGGGACACCGAGGCTGCCGTCCAGTCCCGCATGCGCCGGCAGGAAGTCCTGTACGAGCCGGGCAAGCTCTTCCGCGTCCTGATCTGGGAGGCCGCGCTGTACGCCCACGTGGGCACCGTCGAGACGATGACGGGGCAGCTGGACCGGCTCGTCGGCCTCATCGGCATGTCGACCGTCGAGCTCGGCATCGTGCCTCTGCGGGCCGCCATGCCGATCACACCGAAACACGGGTTCTGGATCTTCGACGAGCAGCGGGTCATCGTCGAGACCATCAACACCGAGCTCCAGTACGACACTGCCGACGACCTCGCCCTCTACCTCCGCGTCTGGGAGCAGCTCTCGGCGGCTGCCGTCACCGGCCTTCAGGCGCAGCGCCTCATCGGCCGCGTCCGGGCGTCTCTCGGAGCAATCTGAGCAATCCGGCGAAACCCTGCGCGGGCCCCGCGCAATCCGGCGCAATCAGTCAGCAACCGCGTACTTGCGCGGCCTACCGTCTGGCCATGGCGACGCGAACCCGCAGGCCACGGCACTGCAATTACTGTCCGCTCCCGGGCGCCGACGTGTGCGTCCGTATGCAGACCGCTGTAGAGGGCGGCGCGCACATCTACGCCCACCGGGCGTGTGCGGAGCAGCGCGGCCGGAAGCCGCTGTACGTCTTCACGCAGGACCAGCCAGCCGAGGTGGCGCGGTGAGCCCCGCAACCAAGCGCAGCCGCCGCCCGGTGTTCCGACCCGAGTGCGTAGTCGCTGAGCACAGCTGGTGCAAGCTCGACGAGGTCCGCGTGGGCGGCGCGCTCATCTTCCCGGCGAAGCGCTGCGACTGCTCGTGCCACAAGAGGAAGGACCGTCCATGAAGAGCTGCGCCTACTGCAAGCGCCCCATTGTTGGGGAGGCCCTCCCGATCGCACCGGAGTCGGCCAGCGGCGCCCGGCCTACGGCGTACTGGCACAAGGACACCGCGGACTGCGTGAAGGCGGACGAGGCCGCGACCGGCGAGGCCTCACCGCTACGCCGACTGCTCAGCCGCTCTTGAGCTCCTGCTCGCTCGTGGTCACGGCGGACCACAAGCAGGCAGGGACCAGCCCCGGCCGGTTCGCCAGTGGCGGCCGGGGCTACCTCACCAGCTCCGCGAGGGGCACGCCGACAGCTCGGGCGATCTGGAGCAAGAGCCCGAGGCTAGGGTCGCTGACTCCGTGCTCGATGCGGTGGATGGTCTTGTGGTCGACGCCGACGATCTCACCGAGCCGGACCTGGCTGAGGTTCGCGTGCTCACGGGCGATTCGGATTCGGGTCCCGATCGCCTGAAGGCGGCGTAGCTCCCAGTCGGGTTGGTCGGAAGGCGTCCTCTCAACGTCTGATGATAATGGGTGAGTCTT
>NZ_JBEOZT010000075.1:0-5207 GCF_040298265.1 Nonomuraea sp. NPDC001636 | reverse complement strand
GTTTCTTTTCTTTTATTTTTTTATCTAAACTCAAAAATTGTTGCTGAATTTTTTGTAACGTTTCATTCTGTTTTTCGATGTAGTTTGTGGTTTGTTGTAATTGATTATGCGTTTCCACTACTTTTGTCTTTAAATGCGTTTTTACATTGGATAACTGTTCCACTTCTACTTCTAAATCTTGTTTTTCCTTAAAGGCTTGAGGCGATAAATGTTTTTTCTCAGAACCTTCTCCCCGATCTACATCAAAACCTTTTTCCCGCATTTCCAACGGGAAGTCCTGTTGCAAAGATATCAATTCTTTTCTCGTAAACATATCTTTTGCGGACAAACGATTGTCTTCTGTAATTGGCATCACACCAATATGCATATGTGGTGTCGCTTCATCCATATGAACCATCGCATACAACGTATTTTGTTTGCCATAACGCTTTTGAATAAAATCTAGTGAACTCTCAAAATAACGTTTCTGTTCTTCTAAACTTAATGAATGCATGTAATCAGGCGAAGCTGTTACTACAAATTCTGAAAGCACAACAGAATTTGCCCGTGGCTTTCGTTTTACTCGCTCACTGATCTCTTGTTTAATTGTGCTTTCATATCTAATTTTTTGTTGATTCAACAAATCATAATTCTGTTCACTTTTCGAATAATCGATGTCTAAATTTGATTTACTTTTTCCTTGTCTTTGATTATGTTTTTGAATCCCTTGCACATCAGAAATTTGAAATTTCTGCATGTGAATGATTGCGAATTTGTTCATGTTTTTCCCTCACAATTGTCTTCCGTAAGAGGACTACTTTTAAGGTTATCATAACATATCGAGAGAGCGAATCCAAAGTTTTGGTATAGCCCACTATACCAAATTACATTTGGTGTGGGCTCTGCGAGACCTTGTTGGCTTCGCCAAATCACGCCATAGCGTGACAAATGCTAGGGGCTTTGCCCCACACCCCACAAGGGGAACTTTTCCCCTTGACCCCATCCATCGAACTCCCCAACCCCTCAATCCTTGAGGGGCTCCCTCGCCGGTTGGCGTCCCCAAAACAATATGTTTTGAGGAACTGCCAAGAGGGTGATACATCTGACGTACGTGTCCACTCCTTATCCTCCCGATCCCTTTCGGGCTCGGTCCGGTACCGTTGACACTTACCTCAAAATTTCCTCTTTATTCGAGTAATCGTCCAGCTAGTGCAATTAAACGTGTATTAAATTCTCTATCTAGTGTAATAAAATCTTTTTTTCCTTGTGTTCGTTCAAGCAATTCCTGTAACACCAATTTGTCCTCATCTTCTAATCTTTCTTTTTCAACAACTACAGGAATTTCTTTAGGTGGTCTAACACGAACACCTAAAGCTGTCATTCTTACATAGTTCGAAACTGTTGTGCTATTCATTTTAGCTAATAACTCTAATCGTTCTTTTTCTTCTTCAGAAACATATAATTTGATTTGTTCTTTCGCCATTTTTAACATCCTCTTAGGGTATATTTTGTTCCTTTCATCATATCCCTTTATATACCCTTTTTCAATATATAATTTATAGTCCTTTTTATACCCTTTAATACTTATCCCTTCTATACCCCTTTAAAAAATAAAAGAGAGCCAACTATAAAGTTGGTTCTCTTTTATTTTTGATTCATCATTTGCAAAGCATGACTTAAATTTATTTTCCCATTTCCATATTCAAATGGACTTCCTAAAGGAGTTGCTGATTTTTTTAATAACTCTCTTACTTGTTGATTAGACAACATTCTATCATTCTCTAATAACAAAGATGCCACACCAGCTACATGAGCGGCTGCCATTGAAGTACCACTATCAAATCTATAAGAACCATCATTCCAAGTACTCCAAATATCTACACCTGGTGCCATTAATTCTAACTGTTCTCCTTTACTAGATAAGAACCCTCGTTGATCTTTAGCATCTAACGCTCCAACTGCAATTACAGAATTAAATTTAGCTGGATAAGTAATTGAATCTCCCTCTTTATATCCTTCATTCCCTGCTGATGAAACTAACAAAATTCCTTTTTCATATGCTTTATTAATGGCTTCTTCAAAAAATACAGATTCTTTTTTTCCACCTAGACTCATTAGAATAATATTCGCCTTATGTTCAATTGCCCAATCGATTCCTTTTACAACTGTACTATATTTTCCATTCGTATACTTATCTAATACTTTCACTGCATATAAATCCACATCAGGAGCAATTCCTGTCATACCGCTATTATTTTTTTGCGCTCCAATAATACCCGCTAAATGTGTTCCATGACCATTATCATCATCAAAATCTAAAACATTTTCAACAAATGAAACGCCATCTTTTATCTTTACATCTGGGTGCTCTCTATCAATACCAGTATCTAAAACCGCAACAGCAATTCCTTTCCCAGTAAGAGGGGAAACTCCTTTTCCTTTCGTAGATAAAACACTGGATACCCCATTATGTAAAGACTGTTTCGTCCCATTTGCTTTTACATTTCCATCTTGTTCAACTTCCAAGACTTCAAAATACTGTTTCAAAGTCTTTGTTGGATCATAAGGAAATTCAGCTTTTACAATGGGTAAATTAGAATACGTTTCTTTTACTTCCCCACCTTGTTTTTCAATCAAATTTTCATCAATTTTATCTCGAAACATAATTAAATAATCATCTTTCTTTGATAACTCACTCGCAAAAGAAGTTACACTTCCACTGCATAGTCCAAATAACAATACAGCTATCATAATAAATTTTTTCATATTTTTGATCCTCCATTACACATAAAAAATAAGGTGCAAAAGCACCTTATTTTTCTTTATATTTTTCTAATAAAAATTCACAAACATTATCTGATTCTTTTTGCTTATTAATTGCCATTAATAAATATTTAGGGTTTATCGGAATATTTATTGCCTTTAAATAACCTTCATATTCCTCAATAGTTGGTTTTACATTACAATCATAAATTACTTGTAAACTAATAGAATCAAAAAATTCTTTTTCAAAATCAAATGTATTTTCATTAGATAACCTTTTGTTAAATAAAGAAATAATATTTAAAATTGCTATCTCATCTTTTTTTTCTAAATCATGGTTAATAATTTGATGATAAAAAGAAAATTTATCAGGGTTTTCATGTAAAAGCATAGTTAACATTAATTCTTTATGATATTTTAGCTTAGAAATTTCTTGTTCAATATTCATATTAAACACCTACAATTCAATAATTATAAAACAAGACCAGTAATTGCACTTGCAATAACTCGAGCTGATCCACCAGGAATTCCGCATTCAAAAATCATAAAATCAATTAAATTTTGTTCAATATGACTTTCAAAACGATCTAATGCATTAGCAATACTTTTCGCATGTTTATTCAAATATTTTGCTTCTTTAGTTCCAGCACCCAACCATTTTGTAAGTGTCTGTAACGCATCTCCACCATTTTTTAAGCCCCAAACAACAGCTGATTTTTTCCACCCTTGAGCTGATACATCACCATCTTCATCTAAAGAAACAGTTTGATTTACATTTTCTACTTTATAATTTGTTTGTGGGAAATTCACTACATTATTTTTTACAGGCGTTTCTGTTTCAGCTGCAAAAGAAGATAAAGGTGCAACTGTTAAAAGAGCCGCAAATGCCATTGTTGCTGGAATGATTTTTTTGAATTTAGATTTAATTTTTAACATGTATAATTCCTCCAGAAATAAATTTTTTTAACAAAGATAAGTATGTCATATTTCAAAACTCTTTTTTCTGTATATGTAAAATTGCATATACTTTTGGAAAACAAAATTAGTAATCCAATGTTGAGTTTCCCTGTTTTTGGGTGTGAGTGCTGGCTAGGGGTTTGGGGGCTAGCCCCCAAGAACGTAATTTATTATCGGATAAGTTTATCACTTGGAACGATAGAACTTGGTGGTTCGGCTGGTATAATTACGAGTCCAAGTCGAGCAATTTAATCCCGTTTTTGGTCTGTTCGGCTTGGCGAACGCTAAAAACCAGCCGAATTTTGGAATGCAATGGAAGAAAGGTGGAGATTTTTTGAGAGTTTTTTTCAAAAAATACTACCTGACCATTGTATGGAGAAAAACCAACCCCTTATATAGATATAGAAAGAACAACATGGAATTTTTAATAAAAAAGTGAATAAACATGATTATATCAGGGGTTCTAGCGATTGTAATTAATTCCCAATATGTGGGGTAAAAACCACATATATGTGGGGTAAAAACCACATATTGGGAAAATATGTAAATAAAAAAGACTAGTAATTTTTACTAGTCTTTTAGTTCAAATTTTATATATGGTTTTCGTTCTTTAGAATTACCTTTTTTAACAAGTAAAGAATTAAAAAACCAATAATTTTGTTTTCCTACACTTTGTTTTTCTAAAACATTTTTCCTTACTAATGAATTTAAAACCTTACTAAAATATGACCTATCTTTATAACCACATAGTTTTTGCATAGTTGGTTGTAAAAGTTCAATTTGATTATTCCAACCGACATAAGGTAGCAAAGTAAATAAAACTGCTTTCTCTGTTTTACTAAGCTTCACTTCTGGATTATCACTTTCAATCCAAGCTTTTAACGTATGAAAAACAAATATAAAATTTGAATTCTTATGTAGATTTCTTTCAGTGATCGCCTTCATAAGTTCTTGAGCACCTGCACCAGCGTCAATAAAAGTACTCAACATCTCTGTAACTTCTAAAATCTCTTTCTTTTTCATTTGTTGTTGCTCCTCTCAATATTCCGAGCACCAACAAAAATACCAAAAATCATAATTCAGGTATTACCCTAATAATAAAATTATGATAATCTATATACGACAACAAGTTATTGGTATTTTCGCTGAAATACCCTTTGAAACGAGCCATGTTCGAGCATGGCTCGTTTTTTAATTTTATCACACATATTCTCTCAAAAGATTGTCAAATAAAGTTTCCCAAAAGTTTTATTTACTTTTTGAATGTCTTCTATCGCTCCATGTCATACCCTCGATGTCTACTTATTTTCTTCTTATTTTCACGTTCATGCTCCCGTTCAAAATGATTTTCTACCTCTCTTCCAACCAATTCATTTTTTACAAGCCCTCTAAACGTCTTAAATTGCTCTTTAAAGACTTGTTTCGTTTGTTGATATAAAACCTTTATATTTGTCTGTAAATCTCTTATATGAGCTTTTAATGAGCTTATTTCTGTACTTAATTGTTTG
>NZ_JBEOZT010000074.1:0-5380 GCF_040298265.1 Nonomuraea sp. NPDC001636 | reverse complement strand
ACGACGGCCGGCTCGATCGTGGTGACGGGCATCAGCTCTTGCTCCTGTCCGAGTTGAGGAGGGCGGCGAGGTAGTCGGCCATCGCGCTGGAGTGGCACTCGATGACTGGCGCGGGGCAGCAGTCGTAGACGGAGGCGTCGTCCGGCTCGTGGTCCTCGTCGGCGCAGACCGGGACGATGCCGGTCAGCTCCTCCGTGCCGTCCTCGGTGAAGCACACGCGCCACTCGGGCGCCGGGGCGTCGGCGATGAGCGCGAGAAGGTCGCGGGCGTCCGTGCGGTAGACGGCAAGGAGGCTCACGCGGCACCGCCCATTTCGCCACGCTGGCGCGGCATCGACACCGACCGGCGGTTCGCCCCGAAGCGCATCAGGCGCTCGACCACGGTCGACAGTTCGGAGTGCAGCCGCATCGCGTGGACCTTGTCGATCGGGACCTGCGCCGTGTCCATCCCAGCGGCGTCCTCGACGGCCTCAACGGCCGCGTCCAGGGCGCCCTCGACCGCGCGCGGCCGGGCAACGACCTCGGCCAGCTCGTCGAGCCGGGCGATGATGTCGTCGCGGGCGTCCGGGTCGGACCAGGAGGCGACGAGCTGGACGAGGGTGTCCAGCCGGATCCGGTCCGCGCGGAGGAAACCAGCGAGCCAGTCGGCGCGGGAGGAGAAGGAGAGGTCGGGGTTGGTGGACTCGTTGCTCACAGGGCGCTCCCGGCGGTCGCGGTCGTGGTCTGGAGGGGGAGGGCCGGGCGCACGGCGCCGCGGCTGATCTTGTCGGCCATCCGCCAGACGGCCTCGGCCTTCGCCCGGCTCTCGCGGTCGGACTCGCCGTACTCGCGGGCCTTCTTGCCGAGCCAGGCGACGATCTGGGCGTCGCGCTCGGCGATGGCGGTGGCCTGCTCGGCTTCCAGCTCGGCGATGCGGTCCCGCTGCACCCGCAGCGCCTTGACCGCGTCGTCGAGGGCCTCGTTCGTCGAGTGCCGCTCCGCCTCCAGCTCCGCCACCCTGGACCGAAGCGCGGTCACCTCGGCCGACGCGGCGTCAGCGCGCATCGACTCCCAAAGGCCCAGCACCGCGCCAAGACCAATGTCGAACGCGCCCGTGTCCCACATGCCCGGGAAGTAGCCGCGGGTCACGCAGCTCTCCGGCCACTCCCGGCAGAAGCACAAGTCCGCGTGGTAGTGGTCGTTCAGTGCCCGGTTCCCCGCGTCGCTCAGCGCGTCGCGCTGCTCCTCGGTGAGGTCGAGAGGCTGCGCGGCCAGCAGGGACCGCAGCCGGGCCAGCTCGGCCGCCGACTCCGGCGACTGGAGCAGACACGCCGACTCCAGCGCCACCGCGATCCCGGCGGCCGTCACACGGTTCTTCATCGCGGCGAGGATCACGCCCTCCGCCGCCGCCACACGCCGCGCGTTCACGCCGCACGCTCCACCGGGGAGAAAGCACCCACGGCCTCGGCCAGGTACGACTCGGTGGCCCACAGCCAGCGCGCGACCTTCGCGGGGTCCAGGTGTGCCGGGACGAACAGCCGCTCCCCCGCCGGGTCGCTGCCCGCGAGGCGCCACTGCTTGCCGTCCTCCGACTGGAACAGCTCCACCGGCGCGGCCGGGAGCTCGACGGGGATGTGGTCGGTGAACGCGGTCTGGCCGGGAAGGTCAGTAGGATGGGTACTCACGGGGTTCCTCTTCTTTCAGGTGAGTTGAGGGATTCCGAAGGGGTCGCGTACGGACCAGGCCCGGTCCGGGCGGCCCCGATTTTCTTGGGTCAGGCGGCGGTGTCGAGCGACTGCTCGGACATCCAGGCGCGGACCCTGTCGAGGTCGAAGCGCCGGCCCCGGAAGGCCGTCGGCTCCAGCGGGCAGCCGTTCTGCACCCACTGGTTGACGGTCCAGTTGCTGACGCCGTACCTGGCCATGAGCTGAGTCGTGGTCAGGAGCGGCGTGATGCCGGTGGGGCGGAGGACCTCGGTGCGATCAGCGAGGGTCTGAGTCGCCATGGGGGCTAGACCTTTCCACTGTGTCAGTTGAAACTGAGGGCATGTCGAAGAGCTCCTGGAGCGGTTCACGGAGGACGGTGGCCATGAGCCACGCGGTCCGGAGCCGGCACTTGTCGACTGCCGTCTCGCCGCGTCCAGCGATCTTCGAAACCGTCGCCAGGCTGATCCCGCGCCCCGCCGCGTCGACCTTCTTCGTGGCCGCTGCGAGCTTCTCCCCGGTCAGTCCCCGGCGCTCCATTGCGCTGCGGATTGGCTTGCCGTGGTCTTTGCGGAGCAGGTGGGTCATGTACGCCTCGCGCTGGTTGTGTGGCTGGCGGCGGGTTCCCCGTCGCCGTTGACACATTTCTACTGTGTCAGTGTCAGTGCGTCAAGTGAGTCTCGGTGAGTCGTGGTGAGTTTCGGTGAGGTGGGGCAAGTCGGTGGCGCCTGTCGAATGACTGTTCTATTCTCACCGCATATGCCATGCGCGACGGCGCGCGACGGGGAGGTCACGCGCCGCTGTGCGATCCCGCCATGCTTCTACTTTTACTTGCAAAAGTAGAAGATCCACAGGCATGGTTACCCATGTGGAGACCCCTGCGGAGCGCACCGAGAATCTGGCGCAGTTGATCGAGGCCATCGAGGACACCTACAAGGTGAGCCAGTCCGCGATCGCGCGCGCCATCGACGTCGCACCCGCCACGGTCAACGCGTGGAAGCTCGGCAAGCGCGGCAGCAGCCGCGGCCCGAACCCCGAGAAGCTCCGCGCCCTCCACGAGGCCTTCCCGAAGTTCACCGAGGAGCGCATCTTCGCCGCGGCCCGACGTGCCGCCCCCGGCCCTCTCGACGAGGATGCCGAGCAGCGCCTCCTGGACCTCTTCCGCGGCCTCACCGAAGAGCAGCAGCGGGCCAAGCTCATCGAGATGCGTGCGCTCGGCGAGGCCAACAAGCAGTAGCAGCGGCCGGCCGCGCGCGTACAACCGTGTGCCGCCCTCGCGGGTCTAACAAAAATGGATCCAACCACTCCCCGTGATTCTCCGGGCACTTGGTGCACGCAGAGTGGTCGCATATTCACCTACAAGGGGGTACGGTCGGACAAGCGGCCTGCCCTCCCCCATGGCCGACGGACAACCGTCGCCTGCCTGCCCGGGGGATCCCCATGTGTCTTCGCGTCCGCTTCGCTCCGTTCGACCCGCTCCACTTTCGTCCGTACGACGCCGCGGGTAACACGGTCACCCTTCCTGACACCCTCCCCGAAACTGCATCTCTCGTAGCCCTTCGGGCTGTCCTTGAGGAACTGGCTGTCGAGCAGCCCTCCGTCGGTGCAATCTGCTGGTGCGGGGCGCCTGTTGACCTCATGCCCCGCGTTCCCATCCAGCGGAGGAGTGGCCAGGTGACCAGCCATGGCGCGTAGAGCGCAGAACAACCCACGACAGCTGAGGGCGAAGACGTGCGGCTGCCAACTGTGCATGGAGAAGTACCCTTCCGAGGCGTACGGCGAGCGAAAGCGTCGCCGCGACTGCGTCGGATCCTGGCAGGCCCGGTATCGGGACCCGGCCGGGAAGCAGAAGGCCAAGAATTTCGCCAAGAAGGGCGAGGCCGACGACTTCCTCGACGACATCCGCACCCAGGTGCGCCGCCGCACCTACAACGACCCCAAGCGCGGGGAGATTACCCTCGCGAAGTGGTGGGACCAGTGGTGGCCGGCCCAACCGAAGCGGGCCGTCACCACTACGAATCGGAAGGTGTCGAACTGGTCGACGCACATCAAGCCGAAGTGGGGTGACTGGCGGCTGTGCGACCTGGAGCACATGGAACTCCAGGGCTGGCTGACCAACAGCGTGAAGGGCTATCACACCAAGAGGAAGGTGCTGGAGCTCCTGAATGCGATGCTGCGCGCGGCCGTCAAGGACGGGAAGCGGATCCCGTTCAACCCGGCGGCTGAGCTTGACATCGAGGCGCCTCCGAAGAAGAGCCCCGACGACCTCCGGCCTCCCACGCGAGAGCAGTGCTGGGACATCCGGGACAACGCTCCGGAGTACTACCACCCCCTCCTCGTCTTCCTTGAGGAGACTGGGCTCCGGTGGGGCGAGGCCACCGGCCTGCGCCTCGGTCACATCGACCTGGAGGCTAAGCACCTCAAGGTCAAGGAAGTGCTCAGCGACGACGACGGCAAGCTGTTTCGCAAGCCAGCGCCCAAGTCCGTTGCGGGCTTCCGGACTGTTCCCCTGACGCCGCCGGCCATCGAGGCTGTGGAAGCGATGGTGGCGTTCCACCAGACTCGTGCGACGGTCTCACCCATCGAGGACGGCTCGCAGCTGCACCGGGAGGAGTTGGTGTTCCGCGGACCGAAGGGCGGCGTGCTGACCCGGCACAACTTTCGGAGGGTCTGGCTCGACGCGATCCAGGGCGCTGGCCTGGCCCGGAAGGTCAAGAACCCGGAGACCGGCCGGGAAGAGTGGTGGCCGCACGTGCACGACCTGAGGCACGTCTTCGCGACGCGCCTGAAGGATCTCAATGTACCGGAGAAGGATGCTCAGACGATCATGGGCCACGACCGCGGGTCGAAGGTCACGTGGATCTATCAGCACTCGGCGGAGGACGTTGCTGCCCAGGTGCTGGCCGTGATGGCGCCGCCGACGGCCCCGGTGAGGCAGCTCCGGGCGGTATCGGGGGAGTGAGTCCACATGGAATCCACAAGGCCCCCTCACGGAGCCTCACCGAGACTCATCGAGCCTCATTCTCGGGGGGTTGAGCCCAACGGAACTAGGCTCATTGAGCCTCACTGGGCCTCACCGACACTCATGATCGCTTTAGCTTCTCTTGTAAAGCGGGGGTCGTCGGTTCGAACCCGACAGGGGGCTCTGCGGTAAGTGGCAGGTCACGTGCCTGCGGGACCCTTCCGGCGAACAAGCCGGGAGGGTCCTTCGCTGCCTGGAATCCACATGGAGTCCACATCCCCACGCGAGGGTGGGTGGTGAATCCATGAAAAGGGCTGTGCTCAGCAGTGATGCGGCATAGAGTGCTGACTACTGAGCGGGCCGACGTGCTCCCCACACGATTCAGACTCATGCCGCTCGACTTTCTGTGGCTGTCCAGCGGGGAGGCTGGCGCCACAGGCAGAGACCCCCGCCGTGAATGCCGGCGGGGGTCTTCTCGTACACGGTAGTTCACATGGCGCTGCCCCGTCTGGTGAAGGACGGGGCAGCTCTGCTCTGGCCGAAACCAGGGCAGTTGGCGGCGAGGGCGGACGCATGTACGCCGCTCGCTGCCTGGTCCGCGCGATCCGGCAGAGCCAGGTGCGCGGACGTGGGGTGGGAGTCGGTGGCTGATACCCGACCGCATTCAAGATCAAACGTTTTACCTGGGCAGGTAAAGACGAATCAACCATGATCATCAGACGTTGAGAGGAAGCCTT
>NZ_JBEOZT010000073.1:0-5775 GCF_040298265.1 Nonomuraea sp. NPDC001636 | reverse complement strand
GAGCAGCACGGCGGTCAAGCGGCTGAAACTGCGACTGGCGACCGAGACGCGCAGCCTGCGCGGCTCGAATGCCAAGGCGGTCATCGCCCGGCTCGATCCCATCGTGCGGGGCTGGGCCGCCTACTACCGCAACGTCGTGTCGTCCAGGAGGTTCGCCGCCCTGGACAACTACGTCTGGCGGCTCACTTTCAAGTGGGCCGTCTACAACCACCCGAACAAACCGACGCGCTGGATCGTCGACCGGCACTTCGGCAAGTTCAACAAGTTCAGGAACGACCGGTGGGTGTTCGGCGACCCGGACACGGGCGCCTATCTGCCCAAGTTCGCCTGGACCAGCATCGTCCGGCACCCCCTCGTCCTGGGCCGGGCATCCCCCGATGACCCAGCCTTGGCCGAGTATTGGGCCCGGCGGCGAACGCGGGTCAAGCCTCCACTCGATCGGTATACGTTGCGCCTGCTCACCAGACAGGACGCACGCTGCCCGCTCTGCGGAGACCACCTGCTGACCGCCGAGCAGCCACCAGAGTCCCCCGACCAATGGACACGCTGGTGGCAGCATGTCGCCCGGCGCGCGATAGCAGCCGACTATCTCGTGCACCACGGGCGACCCGGCTCACCGGACGGTGACCAGACCCGCCTCGTTCACGCCTCCTGCCACCGGAGCTACCTGGCCCGGAGACGCAGGAGCCCAGCACAGCGAACCTGAACCGCCCTTCGGGGCTTGCTTGAGCCGTGTGCCGCGAGGAGTGGCACGCACGGTTCTGAGGGGGCCTCGGCGCAGCAATGCACCGGGGCTACCCGGCGAGCGCCGGGCCATGACCCTGGCCGCCGCCATCATCTGCTGGCGACGCCTCACCAGATGACCTGTTTGTTAGGACCGCAAGCGTCAGCGTGAACGGCGTTACACGCGGCCAAGCGGCGAAGCTGCTTGCTTCGCCGCTTGGACTCGCATCGTTTCTCCAGGTCAGGCCCGGGAGTGACTCCCTTGCGTATCAGATCCGGCGGCGCCGAGTTCGATGAGCAGAGTGTCGAGCACATGCATGGCGCGCCATGCCTTGGTCATGCCGAACTGCGCGGAGAACCGTACGACGGCACGGGACTCCTCCGGTGTGGCGCCGGCGCCGAGGGCGCGCGTCAGGTGGGCGCGGAAGCTTTCCTGCAGGGTCTGGAAGAGCACGTCGACGGTCATCGTGATGAACGCGCGCTCACGGACCGACAGCAGCCGCATGCCGGCGCGCATTCGCGACTGCAGGTCCATGTAGATGCTGAACGGTGCGTCGAGGGCGGCCACGGCCTGCCGCATCGGCTTGGGGAGCGGGCTACCCGTACCGTTGGCGTTCACCTCGTGGCCCTGGCCGGTGGGGGAGGGCAGGGCGTGCTCCCGTTCCAGTTCGGTCAGGCGCGCGAGCGCCGCAAGGGCGGCGGGGTAGCCGCTGTCGTAGGCGACGAAGCGGAGCATTTCGCGCAGGTCGTCGGCCGACAAACCGGAGTCGGCCGCCATCGTCACGTGCTGTTCGAAGGGCAGGCCGAGACTCTGCTGGCAGACATCGGCGGTGAGGCACAGCAGGACCTTCTCGCGCCTGGTGAGCTCCGGGATCTCGTCCCAGAGCAGGTGGTCGGTGGCGGCGCTCATCTCGGCGAACAGCGAGTCCAGTGCCTTCACCTGGTTCTCCATGGAAATCCTCCATATGTGAACGACTGTAGCGCTACGACTGTAGTGCAACGCTCGTTCGCCTACAATAGGCGTCCATGGACAAGACCACCTCCGCCCCGGCCAGCCCTCGCGATGGCAGGCAGGGCCGCAATCCGCGGGGCCAGGGCGAGCGGCTGCGGGAGGACATCATCGGCGCCGCCCTGCGCCTGCTGGACGAACTCGGCGACGATCAAGCCCTATCCATGCGCGCGGTGGCACGGGAAGTCGGCGTCGCGGCGACCTCGGTGTACATCCACTTCGCTGACCGGGACACGCTCGTACTGGCCGCCCTGGAGAGATTCCATCGCGAACTCGTGGAGGCCGTCGATCAGGCCGAAACCGGTGCCGCCGATCCGGCGGGGAAGCTGCGTGCCCGCGTCCTGCTGCTGGGCAGGTGGGTCCAGCAGCACCCCGGCCTGTACAAGGTGCTGCACGAGAGCACGCTCAACCAGCGGGCGGCCATGTCGTTCAAGCAGGAACTGGCGGAGCGCACCACCGCCGCGGTGCAGCGATGCATCGACGCCGGGCTCACCCCGGCCGACGACGCGGCAGTGATCTCACTGGATCTGCGGGCGGCCGTTCATGGAGCTGTGTCGATGCGGGTCAACCAGCCCGACCTGCCATGGCCGCCGCTGGAGGAGCAGGTCGATCGTTTCCTCGCCAAGCTCGTCGGCCTCACGCCCACCCCCGGCTGCCGACCGGAATGACCGTCTCGTGGGCGAGGAACGCCTCGGCCGAGGGCAGGCCCTGGTTCCACCAGCGAGTTGAGGACCTGGTGCTGCCTCACCCGCTGATCATTCTGTTAGGAGTTCTTTGCTTCGCTTTTTACTCGCCTGGTGTTGTGTCAGGCCGTTGGACCGGTGGTTTTGATGGCCGGGTGGCGGGGTGCGGGGCCACGAGTGGTGCCGCGGGGGCGTCCTGGGGAGGGACCGCAGGGTTTTGGTCCGCTGGCCGGTGTGCCGAGTTGCGCGTGAATGGAACGAAAACGGCGCCGGACCCGGCCGGGTGTCAGCTGATCGGTGGGCAGGGGTTTCTCCCAGGGTAGGCGCAGGTCGGTCACGAAGGCGCGGGCCAGACATAGCTGGGCATAGGCGGCCAGCATGAGCCAGGTCCACCGCTCGGCCTGCTCCGGAGTGCGGGGCCTGGGCCGAGTCCAGTTCAGGGTCTGCTTGCACAACCGGAAGGTGTGTTCGATGTCGAAGCGCCGGACGTAGGCACGCCACAGCAAGTCCAGATCCGGCACGAGGCCGGCCTGCCCGTACCACCACAGCCAGATGATCTTGGGCTTACGAGTCCGGCCGGGCAGGGCGGAGACCTGTAAACGGATCACCGTGCCGGCCACGATCGGGCGTGGGCCGCGGCCGCCGTGCCCGTCGTGTTGCTGAGTCTTGGCGTGCAGCCCGCTCCAGGCTTGCACCAGCACGTTGCCGTATTGCGGGTCGGTAACCAACCAGGTGGCCGAGGGCGGCGGCCAGGTGGTGGCATCACCACATGTGAACTTGGCGCCATGACGGCGCGGCCGACCTACCCGGCCCGCGGCCTCGGGCGGAGCGGCGTAGAAGCAACGGTCGCTGCGGATGCGCACCAGCAACTGCGCCGGGGCGTCGGCGACCGCGAGCGCCAGGCGGACCCCGTCATAGCCACCGTCGAAGACGAACAAAGGGATCGGATCGTGGCGATGCGGCAGCCGAGTGAGCACAGCGTGGATCTGCTCGGCTGCGACCGCATTGATGTTGGTGCCCGGTGGGAGGCGTTGCACGTCCAGCGGCCGGGTCCAGGAGTTCGTGCTCATCTCCAGTCCGGCCAGCCAGGAGAACGCCCATCCGGCGATGATCGGCTTTCCGGCCGAGTGACGGCTGGGATGGTAGTAGTAGCCACGGCCGGGTGAGCATTCGGCGTCGCAGCGCGGCCAGCAGCTGACGTCGATGGCGAAGACCGGCGTGCTCGTGGTGTGCTGGGCGGCCAGCAGATCCCGCAGGGCCTCGGTGTTGATGCGTCCCTGGGCTAGCGCGGCGTAGATGCTGCCATGGCCACGGCGATGCAGCGGTTCCAGGGACAGATGAGGCAGCGACGGCACTGGTCCAGCGGCCAGCACCGCGTCGGTCAGTTCGAACAGCGCATCGCCGCGCCGCACGAAGCATCCCAGCAGGGCTTTCCGGAACTCTGCCAGCTCAGTCACCGTCTGGTCAGACCGCGTTGGCGGGCGCACACTCGCAAGGACGGCCACCGCACACCTCCGGGCACTTGGTCGTACTCGGAGCATCACGCGGTGGCCGTTTCCCGTCGAGAATCACCTGCTCATCCGCTTAAAAGCGAAGCTTAGCCTGCAGTTCGGGCGCGGTGCGGCCGGCTTGCGCGAGATGCTGCAGCGCCGAATGCCGCAGCTGATGCAAGGTCCACCCTTGCCGGTGCGGGTCGAGCTCGGCTGAGGCGGGTCTTGAACAGGTACTCGGCGTGCGGGTAGGACAGCCGGCCCCGCCCGGTGATGGGACAGACGTCGCCGGAGGCGGGCGCGCGGCGGCCGGAGGCGGGCGCGCGCCGGTCGGCCAGGAACACCGGCCCGGCGGTGCGGCCGGTCAGCAGGCGGGGCAGCAGTCGGGCGGTGGCGGTGGCCCAGTGCACGTACTCGAGGGCGCCGCCCTTGGAGACGACCCGGGCGCGGCGGAACTCCAGGTCGAGGTCCTCGACGTTGAGGCTGAGGATTTCCTCGGCTCTGGCGGCCGTGTCGTACAGGAGCCGCCACAGCACCCGTTCTCGTAGGGCGTGTGCCGCTCCAGGCGACGGGCCGGGTTGGTCGCGAGGAGGTCTTGGCGCTGGGCCCAGGTGGTGAAGGAGACCAGCGTGGACGGGTGCCTGCTCCAGGTGGCGGCGGCCGCGGTCGTCCAGCGGTCCATCACCGCGGCGTACTGCTCAGGCGTCAGCGCGGCGACCGGATAGTGGGGCCGGCCACAGCGGTCAGGCGGGTGAGGGTCTCGGCGTAGCCGGTGCGGGTGGTGGCCGCCTGCACCGACTCCAGGAAGCGCTCGACCGCGATCGTCATCAGCGAGGCGGGCAGCTGCTCGACCTGCTCATGGTGACTGAGCTGATCGGCAAGGCGCAGCGGGAGGCCGACAAGCAGAAGGTCGTCAAGCATCCGCGGCTGGCCAAGGCCTCGGCCTGGCTGGCCCAGGCGGTGGAGGTGCTGCTGGAGGCCGAGGGGTGGAGTGAGGACGTGCGGCTGTTCGAGGTGTGGGCGATGATCGACGCGGTCGTGCCGCGCGCTCAGCTGCGTTCGGCGGTGGCCACCGTGACCCGGGCTGGTGCCGCCGCCGGACGCTGAGGACGACGGCGGCTGGCGGGCGGAGATGGCGACCAAGTACGCCACCGTGTCCGGGTTCGTGAAGCTGCTGACCGCGCTGATCGCGTTCGAGGCCAACGCCGAGGGCGCGCGGGTGCTGGCCGCGATGCAGGCGCTGCCGGACGTGCTGGCCTACCGCTCGCGCCACCATCCGGTCACGGTGCTGCCGTTGCGGCTGGTCGATGCGCTGGTGGTGACCGGGCCGTGGAAGCGGTTGGTGTTCGGCCATCCGGCCCGCACCGACGGCCTGGTCGACCGTAACGCCTATACGGTGTCGCTCTCCCGTGGCCGGGCTGGTGCTGCCCTTCCCCGGGGGAGGTCACGCATCCCGACAGTGCCGGCACGCAGGCATGTCGGTACGCAGGCATGCCAGCACGCAGGCACCGATCGGGACCCGAGCGCCGCAGCGCGGCGGCGGCAGGTCAGCCGACCGGGGCGCTCCTGGACCGCGCGCTGCGCCGGCGGCGCAAACCCGGCCTGCTGGGAAATGACCGAGGGCCACTGGCACCCCAGGCTGCCGGGAGGCCAGGGGTGCCTAGCGGATCCAGATCTCGCATCACCGATCTCGCTGGCACCCACCGGGTTCGGCGGCCCCGGGCGGTGATGGTGATCGCGCCGGTCGGCGGGTGCCGTCAGCTGCGCAGGAAGTTCAGCAGGTCGGCGTTGAACTTCTCCTTGTCGCCCGGCACCAGCGCGATGCCGTGCGAGCCGCCCTGGTACACCTTGTACACGCAGTCAGGGATGA
>NZ_JBEOZT010000072.1:0-6176 GCF_040298265.1 Nonomuraea sp. NPDC001636 | reverse complement strand
CGTCGGGCCGCGCTCACCGATCGACAGCGAGTTGTCGGTGTCGTCGATGCGCACGCCCTGGTCGGTGGTGTAGCGCGTGTTGGCGGAATCCACCCTGCACTGGTCGAGCTGCTGCTGTTTCTGGCTGTTGTCGGTCACAGGTCCCCCGTACTGTGGTTCGCGCAAGCTGGGGGGCCATCGCCGCTCATACCCGTACTCTTCCGTCCCAACGCACGGGGCCGGCTCCCGGGGCGGCTACCGCATGCGGGCGACCCGGCGGCCACGTCGTCTTTCGCGCACTCATCATCGAGGGCACAGGGAGGAGCAGGTGTGCGGAGGCGGATCAGAACCGCTGTAGCCCGGTCACCCGCAACAGATCGAGTGCCGCCGCTTCGGAGGAGCCCGGCTCGGCCGAGTACATCAGCACTGTCTGATTGTCGTCAGGAAGCAGGAGGGTGTCACAGTCGAGCGTGATCGTACCGAGTGCCGGATGGTTGATGCTCTTGGCCGCGGCCCGCCACGCAGCGGAGCGCCCCTCCTTCCACAGTTCGTCGAAGCGGGTGCTCCCACGACGCAGCTCATCAATCATCCGGACGAGGTCCGGGTCGCGCGGATAGCGGGCCTGAGCGGCGCGCAGGGTGCCGACCGAGGCGCGGGCAGCGGCATCGTCGTCGCCCGCGTTCAGGGCGACCTGGCAGCGGCTGCTGCCGAGAAAGCGCTGCCAGATGAGGTTGCGCCGATGGCGAGGCCAGGCGGACATGTCGCCCTGCAGCGCCGCCGCCAGCGGGTTCCAGGCCAGGACGTCGCCCTTGGCCGACAGCACCAGTACGGGCAGGTCCGACATGCGGTCCAGCAGTCGCAGAACGCTCCGCCGTACGACCATCTGGATGCGCCCGTTGTGGGGCGGCTCGTACCCGGCCAGCCGGAACACCAGGTCGCGGTCGTCGTCGTCGAGCCTCAGCGCCTGGGCCAGCGCGGCGATGACCTGACTCGACGGCCGGGGGCCGCGGCCCTGCTCCAGGCGTACGACGTAGTCGACGCTCAGGCCCGCGAGCATGGCCACCTCCTCCCGGCGCAGCCCGCTGACCTGGCGGCGAGACCCTGCCGGCAGCCCGATGTCCTGCGGGCGCAGGCGCGATCGGGCCGTACGGAGCACTTCGGCGAGTTCTGCGCGGTTCATACCTCGATCATGCCGTATCACCCGGATCGACCGGGTGGTACGGCCAGTCCCAGGCCACACCGGTCCTGGCAGGCTGTGGGGCCCGTCCCGATGATGGAGGCCATGACTGCAGAGCTGAGAACGGTGGCCCTGGTGACCGGGGCGAACAAGGGGCTGGGCCTGGAGACGGTACGCCAGTTGTCGAGCCGTGGCTGGCGCGTGTTCCTGACCGCCCGGGATCCGGAACGGGGCCGGCAGGCCGCGGACTCGCTGGCGGGCCAGGGCCTCGATGTCGCGTTCGTCGAGTTGGACGTCACCTCCGACGACTCCGCCGCGACCGCCGTGAAGAAGGTGGCCGAGCAGACGGACCGCCTGGACGTCCTGGTCAACAACGCGGGTGTCGGCGGCCCGATCATGGATCCGGCCGACATGCACGCCGGCCTGCTACGACCGTTGTACGAGGCCAACGTGTTCGGTCCGGTACGGGTGACACACACCTTCCTGCCCCTGCTCCGCAGGTCGGAGCACCCCCGCGTCGTCATGGTGTCCAGCGCTCTGGCCTCCCTGGCCAACGCCGCCGACCCTGCCCGCCCTGAGCACGGTTTCCTGGCCCTGGACTATGCCTCGTCCAAGACCGCGCTCAACATGATCGTGTCCCAGTACGCCCGGGCGCTGCCGACGTTCAAGATCAACGCTGCGGACCCGGGCAATCCGGCCACCGACATGAACCGTCACACGGGCGTCCACACGGTGGCCGAAGCAGCGGAGGTGGTCGTCGGTCTGGCTACCCTGGAGCCGGACGGGCCGACCGGCGGCTTCTTCGGCGGCAACGGCCCGATCCCCTGGTAGGAGACAACATGACCACCATCATCTCCATCGGTCTGCACCCGAGCGCGATCGACTACACCGCGCTTCCCGGTCTCGACGAGCAGGTTCTCACGGCCCGGATCGCGCAGGGAGAGGCGGCCCTGCGCGAGGCGGGACTCGACGTGACGTCCTGTCTCGTCGAAGCCGACCCGGAAGCAGCGGAGAAGACTCTGCGCGACTGTCTGGAGTCCGGGCCCTCCTTCGGCGTGGCGATGATCGGGGCCGGCGTGCGGACGCTTCCCGAGCACACCCTGCTCTTCGAACGGCTGATCAACGTGCTGGCCACCGCGGCGCCGGGGATCCGGTTCTGTTTCAACACCTCGCCGGAGACGACGATCGACGCGATCCGCCGCCAGTTGTAGCCGCGGGCATGCTCAAGGGCATGGTCAACGCGCTTGCGGGCCGGCCGGGTAACACGGTCACTGAACAGCTTGTCCAGGCAGGCGGCGGGATGGCGCGGTCGCCGCGGCGCGTGGCCTTGCGGCGATCCAGCCGTGCTGCGGTCCGGCCACGGTGGTCAGCCGGTTGAGGGGCTGGGCATAGCCGCCGCGGGTGGTGGCCGCCTGCAGGGACTCCAGGAAGCGCTCGACGGCGACCACGATCGGCGATCCGGCAGCGGGATCGGCCGGCAGGGAGGGCGGAGCCCACGATGGACACGGGCGACCTCCTGGCAGGCGATGTGACACACGGTGAGTCCGTCGAGCAGGGCGGCGATCTCAGCGGCTTCGAGATGCTGGGCTCGGGTGGCGTCCATGAGGCCCAGTCTCGCAGCCTCGATCGCCCGGCCGATCGCCGACTTCGGCTGGCCGTCCCGACATCGACATGCCTGCGGGTTGACGGTACGGCTGTTTCATAGGCGGCCCACGCCCGCGGCAAGACCATCGGCGGCGCCACCGTCACCGATGAGGCCATGCTCTCCAAGGCCCTGCATCTGCGCGACCAAGACCTCAGCCTCCGCGAGATCGCCTCCCGCCTGGTCATCACCCAGGGCGCCAAGAGGGGCCGGCACCCCTCCCCGGCCACCGTCATGCGCATGCTCCGCGACCACGACCCCAGCCTCACCGAGCTGGGCGCCGGAGCTGGCGATACGAAGCAACGGCCGTAGTCCCTGGCCGGCACCCGGGCCGCGAACTGTCCTTGACGTCATGGTCCAACACCGTGATCAAACCGAGACGCCAGTCAGGGACTCCCGCGTTTCCGCAGGTCAGGTGCTACTTCGTTGGAAATTTCTTCATTGCTACTGGGACCCCTTGATGTAGCCCTGGTGGGACCATTGAGACAGCTGGACGCGGAAGCTGTTGACGTTCTCGATCCCGAGAATGGCGGCCAGCTCGCTTCCTCGCCAGGCTCGCCACGGCTGAGCGGCCAGGAGCTGCAGGACCTTGCCACGCCGGTCGGGGCTGGACAATACCGGTAGTGGTGGCGGGTCTCTCCAGCGGTTTGAGGGTGGCCGGCCCGCCAGCTCGCGCGACAGGCGGCGGGTCATCTGGTGCACCGTGGCCCACCAGATCACGGCCTCGTGATGAGCGGGCTTGCGCTCATAGATCCGCGCCAGGCGGCGGTAGCGGACCAGCCAGGCGAACGTCCTTTCCACCACCCACCTGCGGGGCAGCACCACGAAGCTGAGGCCGAGGGTGACCACCATGCCCATGGCCGCGACCGCGCCCGCCGTCCTGAGCGCGTAGCCGCGCGCGTTGTTGACCGCCAGCCAGACGACGGCGGAGATCCGGGCAGGCAGGTGGTCGGCGAGCGCGCCGGTCGCAGTCCGTACGAGGTGAGGGCCGGCCAGGGCGAGTCCGATCACCGCCAGCAGGGCGGCGTTCGCCGGACCGATCACGGGCGGCGGCGCGCGGTCAGCCGCAGTGTGACCAGGCGGAATACCAGCTCGCGTAGGAGCCGAAGGCGAAGCCGCCCCATATGATGCACGTTCCCGAGGCGGCAAGCTTCACCGGACCGGCGTAATAGCTGTAACTGCCGCGGTCGCTAACGCTCTTCTCGTCGCTCTTCCGCTGCAGGAAGGCGCCCATGTTGGAGGGGGAGCCCACGCTGCTGCCGGTCTTCCAGGTGACGACGCAATTGTAGGTGCCGTTGTAGAGCAGATAGATGATTGCGCCGCCGGACAAGCTGTGCTGGTCGATGACATGGTAGCTGCCACCGCCGCATGCGGCGATCGGTGATGACGCGGCGTTCGCCGGGCCGCTCACGGCCACAGAACCAACGAGCATCGCCGCACTGGCGAGGGCGAGCGTTGCCTTGCGCTTGAGATTGAGCACTGTTTCCCCTGTCGCTTCCTTGGTGATCAAAACGGGAACCTACACCCATAATCGATCGCCTTGGCCCGCCAGGGTTGCCGCGCACCCGGCCGGCCCCAGCTCAGCTGGGCCACCATCAGCACCACCCGGGCGGGGTACGTCCGGGTGCTACTCCGTCGGTGGCTGGGCGTCGGCTGCTGCGCGGGCGAAGGCGCGGATGAGTGGCGTCTCACCCGCCGTACGCCAGGCGAACGTCCACCGGCACGGCGGAGCGTCGCGGATCGGGACGAAGGCGAGGCTGGGCCAGGGGTAGAAGGCCGCGGCCTCGGCGGTGACCCCAGCGGTGGCCTGACCCGTGGCGACGGCGCTGAGGGTCTCCTGCCAGGTGGTGACCTTGTGCCCGCGGCGGACTGGGCGACCCGAAGGGGTGTGGTACGGGTTGAAGATCTCCTCCATGCAGAAGGGGATCGACCGGCCCTCGACCACGATGCAGTCGCCGAGGTCCTCCAGGCAGATGGAGTCCCGTCCCGCGTAGGGGTGGTCGGCGGAGACCATCAACACCACGTCGGAGGCGTACGAGGTCGGTTCGATGGTCAGATCGGGCTCGCGGATCGGCAGCCACAGGTGCGCCACGTCCACCTCGCCCGACTTCAGCAGGTCCAGCGGAGAGGCAGGCTGGATCTCGCGGTGCTGGAGCCGGGCGTTCGGGTGGCGGGCGAGGAACAGGTCGAGAACGTCCTTGATCTGCGTGGAGAGCGGGCCGACCGTGCCGAGGGTCAGCGTGCCCGCGGTGCCGTCGGCGGTGGCCTGAGCGGTCGCGATCCCCTGCGTGATCTGCCGGTGACCGCTCTTGAGCGCCTGGTACAGCTGCTCACCGAGCGGGGAGAGGCGGACCGCTCGGGTGGTGCGGTCGAACAGAGGCGCGCCGATGCGCCGCTCCTGCTTCTTGATCGATTGACTGACGCGGGCGGGGCTGATGCCCAGCCGCTCGGCCGTACGGCTGAAGTGCAGCTCCTCGGCCAGCGTCAGGAAGATCTCGATCTCCCGCATCTCCACGGGCGGGCCTCCGCATTCTTCATCCCAGGGTTAAAGGACGTTATCGGATCCGTCGTAGATGCGAGGCGGCCGGGTGGGGAAAGCTTGGCGCGTTCGAAGGACGTGCGGCTTTGGAGGTTCGGTGCCCGTCGGATATCTGATCCCTGTGGCACTCGTCGCGATCGGGACACTGTTCGCGCTGCGGCCGCTGCCGGGGTGGAGTCCGCTCGGCCGGGTGAGCTACTTCTTCGGGCTGGCCGCCAACGAACTGCCGTTCGCGGCCTTCTTCTGGCTGCTGCTGGCCCCGACGGCGCTGGCGTTCGCCGAGGGTGACATCCACACGGCGGGCGGCTGGGCCGTCGTCGCCCTGGCCGCCGTGACCACGATCGGGCTCACCGTAATCGCCTACCGCGGCCTGGGGGAACGGGCCAGGATCTGGCGCGCGATGGACGCCGGCCTGGGCACGGGCTGGCGCGCCGCCATCGACGCCGACCTCGCCGCCGGACTGCGCCGTCGCCCGCCGTGGGGTCGCATCCTGTTCCTGCCCATCCTCAAGCGCCGCGCGGACGTCCGCCGGGTGGCCGATCTCTCCTACGGCGAAGCAGGCCGGCGCAACCTGCTCGACGTCTACCACCACCGCTCGCGGCCGTCCGGCGCGCCCGTGCTGATCCACCTGCACGGAGGCGGTTACACCGGCGGCCACAAGAACAGCCAGTCGCTGCCGTTGCTCTACCGGCTCGCCTCCCAGGGCTGGGTGTGCGTCAGCGCCAACTACCGGCTGCGGCCCCGGTTCCAGCACCCGGACCACCTGATCGACCTCAAGAAGATCATCGCCTGGGTGCGCGAGCACGGCCACGAGTACGGCGCCGACCCCTCGACAGTGT
>NZ_JBEOZT010000071.1:0-6726 GCF_040298265.1 Nonomuraea sp. NPDC001636 | reverse complement strand
TCGTTCTTCTTGGTCGTTGAACCAACTACCGGAGACCTCTTCGTTCAACGATCACCGACACGCCCCACACGTGATCTTTCGAAACACGGCCTAGCGCCCCGCCATCGGGGGTGGCGACCTGGACGCAAGCCTTGATCGCGCAGCGGCTGGCCGAGGTAGGCATCTCGCCATCGCAGGTTGGCCGGATCCTGGCCGAGGCGGACCTGCGACCGCATAAGGTCCGCGGTTGGCTGAACCGCCTCGATGACGAGCAGTTCTGGCACCTGGCCGCACAGGTATGTGATCTCTATCTGCGGCCACCGGCCGATGGCGTGTTGCTCAGCGTGGATGAGAAGACCAGCATGCAGGCCAAGCCTCACAAGTATCCCGAACGGGCGGTCGATAAGGGGCAGGCCGCACGCCGCGAGTTCGAGTACATCCGGCACGGCACCGTCTCTATCCTGGCCGCGATGGATGTGGCCGACGGCCAGGTCTGGGCTGAGCGAATCGACCGCAACAACTCGGTGACCTTCATCGCCTTCTTGGCGATGCTCGACAAGGTGATCGATCCGCGCCTGACCATCTATCTGATCATGGACAACGGGTCCAGCCACACCTCCCGCGCCTGGCTGACCGCGCACCCACGGTTCAAGGTCACCTACACACCCAAGCACGCCAGCTGGCTGAACATGATCGAGATGTGGTTCTCCGCGCTCACCCGTCGCCTGCTGCGACGTGGCGAGTTCACCTCCCGCGAGGACCTGATGGCCCAGATCGACGACTTCACCATCCGTTACAACGCGACAGCTCGACCTTACCGCTGGCGCTACGACGCCCGTGTGGAACACGACCGCTATCTCGTTCGCCGCAGCGACTAGCTAGACCTGGACGCCGTGCCGCAGGATCCGTAGGAGGCGCTGCGTGTGGCCGGGGTCGGTGCCGGTCATGGCCGCCGCGCTCGTCAAGGCCAGCAGGTCAGCCACGTCGAGATCGGAGCGGACGGTGCCCTCCTGCTGCGCGCGAAGCAGGAGGCCCGACGCGGCCGACCTCATCGACTCGTGCCAGCGGTCGAACAGTTCCGCCCGCCTGCTGTCCGTGGCGCCCATGGCGAGGGCGCGTTTGGTCGCGACGTGGATGACGAAGCGATCCAGCCAGTCGAAGAGCGCGTCGGCCGCCGAGGGTTTGTACAGCAGCGCCTGGCCCTGCTTGCACAGCTCGGCCACCTCCTCGGCGTAGACGGCGACGAGCAGGTCGCCGCGCGTGGGGAAATGCCGATAGAGGGTGGCATTGCCTACTCCCGCGCGTCGCGCGATGTCGTCCAGCGCCACGTCGGACCCCTGCTCGTCGAAGAGCTCCCTCGCCGCCGAGATCAGCGACTCGGCGTTCCTTGCTGCATCCGCTCTGCGTGCCATGAGCTCGCTCCAAGGTTGTAAATGGGGACATCCCCGCTTACTGTAATGGACGCAAACGGGGGACTCCCCAGTTCATGGACCTGGAGGATATTCATGGCATTTACCGCCGACGACCGCATCGCCGTCACCGAGCTGATCTCGATGCACGGTCACCTCATCGACGGTGGTGAACTCGACCGGCTGGACGAGCTGTTCACCGCCGACGTCGTCTACGACGTCAGCGATTTCGGCTTCGGGGTCGTACAGGGGCTGACCGCGATCCGCGAGGCGGCGCTCGCGCTGGGCGAGGGCAATCCGGTCGGGCATCACGTGACCAACATCATCCTCACCGAGGTGACCGACGATCACGTACGCGCCCTGTCCAAGGGCATCGGCATCATGGCAGACGGCACATGCGGAAGCGCCACCTATGAGGACACAATCTCGCGCGGGAACCGCGGCTGGCGGATCACCCACCGCAAGGTCCTGGCGCGGCGGGCGCCTATGGGCGCCAGATAGCCGCGAGCGTTCTCCCGTCACGAACAGTCGGCAACCCCTCAGGGATCTCTGCGGCGCTGCACTAGGCCGCGTTTTCAAATGATGATGAGGGGTCGCGGCGTGGCGGTCGTTGGTAATTGACGAGGCCTCCGGTAGTTGGTTCAACGACCAAGAAGACCCAAGTACCGGAGACCTCGTGGCCAGCGTAGCGGCGACGAGGCGGCACGACCTGACCGACGGGCAGTGGGCAGCGCTGGAGCCAGCTGTTACCCACGCCCTCGGACCGCGGTCGTCCGCCGAAATGGAGCAGACGCCAGTTGATCGACGCCATCCGGTGGCGGATCCGGACTGGCGCACCATGGCGGGACGTCCCCGAGGCGTACGCGCCCTGGTCCACGGTCTACGGCCGGTTCCGGCGCTGGCAGCGTGACGGCACCTGGGCCAAAATCCTTGCCGCGTTGCAGACGCGGGCGGACGCCGCCGGGAGGATCGGCTGGACGGTGAGCGTGGACTCCACGACCAGCCGTGCCCATCAGCATGCCGCGGGGGCGCGCCGGGACGGTCACCTGCAGAAGGAACCGCCCGGTGGGATGGGAAACGAACCGGACGATCACGCGCTTGGCCGCTCGCGGGGCGGGCTGACCACCAAGACGCATCTGGCCTGTGAGCAGGGCCGTAAACCCCTGGCCCTGCTGGTGACGGCCGGTCATCGGGGAGACAGCCCGCAGTTCATCGCGGTGCTGGCCAAGATCCGGGTCGGCCGCCTGGGTGGCGGCCGGCCCCGGACCCGTCCCGATCTGGTGCTGGCCGACAAGGCTTACACCAGCAAGGCCAACCGGACTCATCTGCGCCGGCGAGGGATCAAGGCGTGCATCCCGAGCAAGGCCGATCAGGACGCCCACCGGCGCGCCAAGGGTTCCAAAGGCGGACGGCCTCCTGCTTTCGACCCCGGCCTCTACCACTGGCGACACGCTGTGGAGTGCGGCATCAACCAGCTCAAGCGGAACCGCGGCATGGCCACTCGCTACGACAAGCTCGCCGTCCGGTTCGAGGCAACACTCACCATCGCCGCGATCGACCAGTGGCTCAAGGCCTTATGAAACACCGCCTAGTCGCGCTCGGCGAAGCGGGCCTCGCGGCGCTCGATGATCCGGCGGGTGTACGGGATGAACTCGACGACCCGGCTGCCGAGGTACGCACCGATGAAGGCGAGGACCAGCAGGACGAACGGGCTGGTCGAGAAACCGTTCATGGTCACGAAGGCATGCAGGGTCACGTCGAGCATGGGAACTCCGGGGGAATGAGCACAGCAGGGCGGCAATCAGGGTAACCGGGAAGTGCCGATGCTCGCCGCCAAAACGGATAAAGGGCAACAAGTGATCTCTTGTTGCCCTTTATCCGATGAACCGGTGATCAGTGGAAGAAATGGCGGGTGCCGGTGAAGTAGAGGGTGACGCCCGCCTGCTCACAGGCGTCGATCACCTCCTGGTCCCGGATCGAGCCGCCCGGCTCCACGATCGCCTTGACCCCGGCCTCGATCAGCACCTGCGGCCCGTCGGGGAATGGGAAGAACGCGTCGGAGGCGGCGGCCGAGCCGGCCGCCCGCTCCCCCGCCCGGCTCACCGCAAGGCGGCAGGAGTCGACCCGGTTGACCTGGCCCATACCCACGCCCACCGTGGCGCCGCCGGCGGCCAGCAGGATCGCGTTCGACTTCACCGAGCGCGAGGCGCGCCAGGCGAAGGCCAGGTCGGCCAGCAGCTCGGGCGAGGCGGCCGCGCCGGTCTTGAGCTCCCACGCCGACGGGTCGTCGCCCTCGGCGTCGATCCGGTCGACCGCCTGCAGCAGCAGGCCGCCGTCGACGCGGCGGAACTCCAGCGGCTGGGACGGCCCCTCCGGGCAGCGCAGCAGGCGCAGGCTCTTCTTGGCCCGCAGCACCTCCAGCGACTCCGCGCTGAAGCCGGGGGCCACGACGACCTCGGTGAACACGTCGGCGATCTGCCGGGCCAGCTCGACGGTGACCTCGCGGTTGACCGCGATCACGCCGCCGTAGGCCGAGACGGGGTCGCAGGCGTGGGCCTTACGGTGGGCCTCGGCCACGTCGGCGCCCACGGCGATGCCGCACGGGTTCTGGTGCTTGATGATGGCCACGCACGGCTCGGCGAAGTCCCAGGCCGCCCGCCAGGCCGCGTCGGAGTCGAGGTAGTTGTTGTAGGACATCTCCTTGCCGTGCAGCTGCTCGGCGTTGGCCAGGCCGCCGGAGCCGGCGGTGTAGAGGGCGGCGCGCTGGTGCGGGTTCTCGCCGTAGCGCAGGATCGCCTTGCGCTCGTACGCGACGCCGGTGAACTCGGGGAACTCCTCCTCCCCGCCCGCGTACGGCCCGGCGAACCAGTTGGCCACGGCCACGTCGTAGGCGGCGGTGTGGGCGTAGGCGACACCGGCCAGGCGGCGGCGCTCGTGCAGCGTGAACCCGCCCTCGTCCAGGGCGGTGAGCACGTCGCCGTAGGCGCCGGGGTCGACCACGACCGCGCAGGTGGCGTGGTTCTTGGCGGCGCCCCGGATCATCGCGGGCCCGCCGATGTCGATCTGCTCGACGCACTCCTCGTCGGAGGCGCCGGAGGCCACCGTCTGCTGGAACGGGTAGAGGTTGACCACCACGAGCTGGAACGGGTCGATCTCCAGCTCGTCGAGCTGGGCCACGTGGCTGGGCTTGGTGAGGTCGGCCAGCAGGCCGGCGTGCACGCGCGGGTGCAGCGTCTTGACCCGGCCGTCGAGGCACTCGGGGAAGCCGGTGAGCTGCTCCACCTTGGTCACCGGGATCCCGTGGGACGCGATCGCGGCGGCCGTGCCGCCTGTCGACACGATCTCCACGCCGGCGCCGTCGAGTGCCCTGGCCAGCTCTTCGAGCCCGGACTTGTCGTAGACAGCGATCAGCGCGCGCCGGATGGCGATGCGAGTCACGTGCTTTCCCCTCCTGATTGGTTGCCGATGCGGACGGTGCGTCCGCTGACCGTCCAGCCCTCGCGGGCCATCCGGCCGACGATGTCGACGAGCAGGCGGCGCTCGACGGTCTTGATGCGCTCGTGCAGGACCGGCTCGTCGTCGTCCGGCAGCACGGGCACCGCCTCCTGGGCGACGATCGGCCCCGTGTCGATCCCCGCGTCGGCCAGCATCACGGTGCAGCCGGTCACCTTCACCCCGTGGGCCAGCGCGTCGCGCACGCCGTGGGCGCCGGGGAAGGACGGCAGCAGCGCCGGATGGGTGTTGAGCACGGGGAACGCGTCGAGCGTGGGCGCACCCAAAATCTTCATGAAGCCCGCCGACACCACCAGGTCGGGCTCGTACGATGCGATCCTGGCGGCGAGAGCGGCATCCCAGTCCGCCCGAGTCGCATGATCGCCCAGTTTTTCAACAAATGTCGGGACATTTGCCCTGGTGGCCCTGGCCAGGCCCTCTATGCCGTCCCGATCCGCGCCCACCGCCACCACGCGCGCACCGTACGACGGGTCGGCGGAAGCGTCCAGCAGGGCCTGTAGGTTGGTTCCAGAGCCGGAGACGAGGACGACGAGCCGCCCAGCCTTTGACACGCACACTCCAAAGAATGGAAACAGGGTGGGGCTGACAGGGTATCTGTTCCTCGCCCGGCGACGCAGAGGAGGTCAGGTGTCGACACCGGTGCAGGCACCGGCGGGTCAGCAGCCCGCCGATTCAGCGGGTCGCCGTGCGATCTGGTTGTCCATCGCGGCGCTGGCCATGACGTTCATGTTGCCGCTCGCCGGCCTGGTCATGGCCCTGTTCGCGCTCATGTCGGGCATCCGCGCGCTGCCGCGGCTGCGCAGCGCCCACAAGCCCACCGGCACGGCCGTCGGCGGCATCACCATCTCCTCCATCGCGCTGGCCCTGTCGGCGATGGCCACGGGGATGCAGCTCTACCTGATGGACGAATACTCCGCCTACCAGGAGTGCATGAAGGGCGCGGGCACGGTCTCGGCCCAGGGCGAGTGCTTCACCCAGTTCCGTGACGCCGCGCAGCGCAAGCTGCCGCCCGACGTCCTCCAGCTGCTCGGGGCGATGCAGTCCTAGGCACAGGGCCGGTGGCCCGCACGTCCTGCCCACATGGATCGTCTCAAGCGGCTCGGACCGGCGGCGGCAGCCCTCCTGCTGCTGGCCGCCTTCGGCCACGGCCCGGCGCCTGCCCTACCCCGTCCTCCGGACGCCGCGTCCTCCGTCGAGGAGATCGCCGAGCGTCTGCGGGGCGATCTCGACGAGGAACACCGGGTTGATCCGTCTCTCGAACTGCTGGCGCCGTGCCGGACGGAGACCGGGACGATGGCGCGGCTGCCGCCGCGGGGCGTCCCCGCGTACGCGGCCGGACTGCGGGTCGCCGAGCTTCCGGCGTCGCTGTCCGTCAGGTTCTGGGTGACTTCGCCCGCCGAGGCGAGCGTCCTGCTGGACGCCTCGATGCGGGCAGCCGACCTATGCGGACGGGAGCCGGAGGGCGTGGTGACGGGCAGCACGGTCCTCGATCTCGCCGAGCCCGGATGGCGCACGGTGGAGGTGCTGGTCACCGAGCCGGGCAGCTCGGACAACGGCGACGTGGGCACGACGGCGACGGTGGTCGCGGCCTGCGGCGCGCTGCTGGCCGAGGTGTCGTGGTACTGGACGATCGAGCAGGGCGCCCGGCTCGACCCGCACTGGGTGGGCCAGGGCGAGCAGGCGACGAGGTCCGTTCTCGCCGCGCTGGGCGGCGCCCCGGCGTGCCCCGCCTAGGCCGTGTTTCGAAAGATCACGTGTGAGGCGTGTCGGTGATCGTTGAACGAAGAGGTCTCCGGTAGTTGGTTCAACGACCAAGAAGAACGAA
>NZ_JBEOZT010000070.1:0-6855 GCF_040298265.1 Nonomuraea sp. NPDC001636 | reverse complement strand
TCGCTTCCGACGTCACCATCTGGACCGCTCAGGCATCTCGAGCACACGCAGCCCTCACCCGAGACTCCTCACCCAACTTCTGAAACAGGCCCTAGTACTAGGGACTGTTTCTTAGATCAGGTCCGGAGCCAGATGACCGGGGCGGCCAGGGTGACGGTGCCGAGGAAGATGTAGGCGCGCTTGTCATAGCGCGTGGCCACCGCCCGGAAGTTCTTCAACCGGTTGATGGCCCGTTCGACGACGTTGCGCGCCTTGTACCGCTCGGCATCGAAGCCGGTGGGCCGTCCCCGGCAGAGCCGCGCCGGCGGCGGTTGGCGCGCTGGTCACGGGGTTCGGGGATGGTGTGGCGGATGTTGCGGCGGCGCAGGTAGACGCGGTTGGCGCGCGAGGAGTACGCCTTGTCCGCGGCCACGCTGTCGGGCCGGGTACGCGGGCGTCCCGGCCCCGGCCGAGGGACCCGCACGGCCCGCAGCACCCGTCGCAACTGTGGGCTGTCGCCGTACTGGCCCGGCGTCAGGACCAGGGACAGCGCACGGCATCGGCCGTCCGCCGACAGGTGGATCTTGGTGGTGAACCCGCCCGGGAACGGCCTAGGCATTCCCCAGTCTGACCACCTCCGCCAGCCGGGCGGCCAGGGTGGCCAGCACCGGATCGCTCCGGTTTGCCCCGGCGGAGTCCCCCTTTTGCCGGCCGGGCGGTGTGGGGGGCGGGCGGCGGGGTGCGGGGCGCGCTGGCGGCGTGCTGGTGAGCCCGGACAGTGGTGGAGTCCACCGAGATGTCCCAGTCCACCTGGCTCTGGGCGTCCTGCTCGGCCTGGATCGCGGTCAGCAGGCGCTGCCAGGCGCCGTCGGCCGACCAGCGTCGGTGCCGCTTGTAGACGGTGATCCACGGGCCGAATCGTTCGGGCAGGTCGCGCCAGGGCAGGCCGGTGCGAGCCCGGTACAACACGCCGTTGATCGTCTTTCGGTGGTCGTTCCACCGGCCGCCCTGTCGACCGCCTTCGGGCAGCAGCGGCTCCAGCCGCTCCCACTCCGCGTTGGTTAAGTCACCTCGCCCCATACGCCTATCGTGACGATCCAGGAACGCTCAGTCAGCAGATCTGAGAAACAGCACCTAGACGACGAACACGTGCGCATCCACGGCAAGGGCGGCAGCGTTCGCACCGTCCTGCTCGACGACCGCGGCTACGTCACCCTGCTCAAGCTCTACCTCGCCCGCGCCGGCTACAGCGCCGGGCCGCTGTTTCGCGCCTCTATCAACGGCCGCGGCGGACCTCTGTCCTACGACGCCGCCCAACACCGCTGGCAGAACTACTGCCAAGCGGCCGGGGTGGAGATCGACATCCACCAGCTGCGCCACGCCCACGCCACCGAGCTCATCAACGCCGGCGTCTCCATCGAGGCCGTCCGCCGCCGCCTCGGACACGCCTCCACCGAGACGACCCAGTTGTACGCGCTGCTCGACGACAAGGTCGCCGACGCCGAGATCCGCGCCGCCCGCCGCCGGGACCAGGCAACGCGTTAGGGAAGCTTCGCAACCAAGAACAGCCTCAGCTCCCTGCAGTCAAGATCGTTCTCAGCGCCAACGGCTGTCCACCGGTTCCTCAACCCCGGACACGGTCGGCGAGCAGGCGGTCCGGCGCGAGAACACCAGCCTGCTCACCCAGATGATCGCCGACCTGGAGGCACGGCTGGTCGACCCGGCGACAAACTAACCGCCCCTGCCGCCCGTCACGCTAAAGGCCCATCAGCTAACCCCAACCGCCCCGACCAGTGCGATCCCGGCATCGGCGCACTCGTCGTCCTGCTCCGGCATGCCTCCGCTGACCGCGATCGCCCCGACAACGGCATCGCCGCGCCGGATCAGTCGCGAGCCCGCGCCCGCGACGATGGGCGTTCCTGCCACTTCATCCAGCTGCGCGAACAGCGAAGGCCACGCCTGCTGCATACGTATCAACTCGCCGCCGTCACGATGAAACAGCGCAACGCTGGAGGCTTTCGCCGGAGCAATCCGAGCCGACAGCGGAGGCGCGCCGTCCATGCGATCGAGAACCTGGAGGTGCCCGCCGCCATCGACGATCGCGACCGTGACCCGCGCACCGAGTTCGGCGGCGTGTTCGCGCACGCGGACACTGATGGCCTGAGCTTCGCTCAACGTGAGTGACATCGTCATACCTTCCAAATTCCTTGGACGAACCAACCTTGGTACGACCAACGTATCGTAAATTCGTGGGTTCAACCAAGGAATTGGCTAGACTTCGCACATGGAGATGGAAGAGTCGCCAACCCGTCTGCGAGGCAAGCCGAGCTGGCTGATCAGCAAGGCTTCGGCTCGGGCGCATCGGCTCATCGGAGAGGCGATGGCCGGTGTGGAGGGGCGCGCCTACCACTTCGCGATCCTCGCCGCACTGGAGGAGTTCGGCCCTGACAGTCAAGTACGGATCGGTCAACGATGCGGAATCGACCAGAGCGACATGCACAACATGCTCAAGGAGCTGACTGAGCAAGGTCACGTCGCGCGGGCCTCAGACCCCAACGACCGACGCCGCAACCTGATCACCGTGACCCCTGCAGGACGGCGACGACTGGAAGAACTCGACACGGAACTCTCCAGGGTTCAAGACGACCTGTTGAACGCCCTATCCGCCGCCGAGCGCGACCATCTCACGCTGTTGCTCACCCGTGTCCTCGAATAGAGCACCATCATCCTGCAACCTGCACCGCCTGCACAGCAGTCTGGGCTACCGTAGCCCCGCCGACTTCGAGGCCGCCGGAGCGGCCTGACCAACACAACGACGGTGTCCGTCAAAGCGGAGCAAGCTCAGCGCCTTGGCGACGGCCCCCGTGTAGGCGGTCGGTAGGTCGGCTGACTCTCCTCGAGACCGCAGAGCATCAACAAAGCCGTCGCGATCGAGGCTGACCATGGCGTACCACCGGAAAGCCTGGACATGGATCTTCCGAGTACGCCAGTCGCGTCGATCGTGATCGAGACAGATCATGCGCTCAGTCATGTGCACTGTTCCTCATCGGGGCGCTGACACGCTCGGTTGCGTAACCTCGAGCAAGGCGAGATCGCGCGACTCACAACGCATCTTCCTCGTCTCACCTTCGGCTCGCAATGCGTGGCGGTGATCGGCAACGGTCTGATCGACGGATACGTACTCAGCGCTCCCGCGATGGGACGTTCCCTGCTCGCCCGGTTCTTCCCCTGGACGATGGGCGGCGCCCGTCAAATCAAGGAGTCGCTGACGGCAGGACCAGCGCCGTGTTGACCGGCGTCGACTGCGGTACAGCCAATAGCGGTACCAGCGAGTAACAGGACCGCGGTTGCCGGATGAGGAGACGGGTGGCCCGTGATAACGGCGCTTATCGCTAACCAGCGTCCCAAGGCGGTCGATCTCCGGGGAGGGGGAGGGCGGGTGGCATCGGCTGCGGATCAGGCCACTGACAGCAGGTGGGAATCCCGCTGACAACAGGTGAGAAAACCGCAGGTCAGAAAGATGAGAACTCTCATCCGACGGCCGACGATCATCGTATCTCACACAAGGCGAATTGTGTGAGATCTCTCGGACCGTCATTTGTCCGTATCCATATCCGTAGTCACGGATACGGATACGGAACGGATATGACTTTGTTAGGATCTCCGGCATGAGTGACGGCGAGGAAGCGACGGAACCAGCAAGTCGGCACACCGGGGATTTCAGTGGCGATCACGTCGCCGGCACCTCCGCGGGCGAACCATTCAGCCGGGGCCCCGGGGACGGAGGAGTCGTGCCGGAGCCGCTGCCCGGCCGGGTGGAGGAGGCGGTCGCCGCCGAGCGCGCCGCGCGTACCCGCGCCGCCGGCCGTCGGGCCTGCCGCTACTGCGGCGGCTCCTTGCCGCCGGGCAAGCGCGCCGACGCGCTGGACTGCAGCGCCGATCACCGCACCCGCTACCACCGCGAGCGCGTCGCGGCCGAGACCGCCGCCGCCCGCGACAGCGGTCAGGTGCGCCTGGAACAGGCCCAGGCCGTGCTCGGGCCGCTGGCCGAGCAGATCGCCGCGGCGGCGGCCGGGCTGCGCGCCGACCTGGAGCAAGCCGTCACCGACACGCTCGCCGAGGCCCGCGGCGCCCACGCCGATGCCGCGCAGGCGCGCCGCGAGAAAAGCGAGGCCGACACCCGCGCCGAGCTGGCCGAGCGTCGCGCCCAGGCCGCCCGGGAGAAGCAGGAGGCCGCCGAGCGGGAGCAGCGCCGCGTCCTGCGGGAGGCCGACAGCAGGGTCGACGCGGCCAAGGAGGACGCCCGCGATGCCTGGGCCCAGGTCGCCGAGCACGAACGCGCCCGCGGCGCCGCCGAACAGGCCCGCGACGACGCCCTGCGCGAGCGGGAGCAGGCCGAGGCCGAACAGCACAGGACGGCCGCCGCGCTGGAGGAGGCCCGGCGCGAGATCGACCGGCTGCGCGCCGCCGCAGAAGAGCACGCCCGGCACGCCGAGACCCTGCGGACCGCGGCCGCCGACGCCGACCTCGCCCGCGAGCGTGCCGAGCACGACAGCCGCCAGGCCCGGGCCCGGGCCGAGACCGCCGAAGGCCGCGCCGAGACCGCCCGGCAGGAGGCGACCGACGCCCGCCTGGCCCTGGTCGCCGCCCAGGGGGAGGCCGCCGCAGCTGCGCGGCTGCAGGCCCGCGCCGAGGACGAGCTGCGCCAGGCGCGCATCGACCGCGATCTCCAGCGCGAGCGCGCGGTGGCCGCCGAACAGCAGGCCCGCGCCGCCCAGGCCGAACGTGAACGCGACGCCGAACAAGTGCGGGAACTACGTGAGCGGCTGGCCGCCGCCCAGACAGCTGCCGGGCTGGTGTTGCCCGAACTGGCCGATCTCAGCGGTGACCTCGGTGAAGGCGTGCGCGGCGTGACCGTGCCTGGCGCTGGTGTCGTCGTCGCCCGGCAGCCGGACGGCGCCGTGGTGCTGCACCACCAGGGTCGGCAGATCCGGGTGGGCGACAGCGAGCACGCTCCGGCCCACGGCCGGGCCCTGGCTGCCGCGCTGCTGGCCCTCTCCTCGCCACGATCGTGAGTGCCCTGGCACACCCCGCCGCTCCCGGTTGAGACTGCGGACAGCCGTTGGCGGCACCTGGGAGTAACTTGGCTGGATGCTCCGGCAGGGCCTTGGTCACGATGAGCTCGGGCGGTCACTGGACCGCTGCCAAGGGGAGCGGGATCAGCGGAGGAATCCCTGTGAAGGTCAGGCGTGCCCGCGAAGTGCGGCCGGGTCGTGTTCGGGGCGTTCGGGCCCACTTGCCGGCCCGGGATCCGGTCGGCGGCTATGCGTCGCGCATCCGTAGGAGCAGGCCGCCGGCCAGGAGCGCCGCGGTGGCCCAGGCCGCGGCTGTGTTCTCCGCTGGAAGAGGACGTTGCGATGATGCGGCGACTGGGCCGATCGGATGTGGTCGATTCCGGGATGCCTGGCAGCAGGTGGGGCAGCCAAGGGAGCAGCTGCCGTGAAAGTGCTTCGGGGGCACTAACCTCCGGGCATGGCTGAATCACGGCACCCCCGCCAGATCATCACGCGGCTCGTCGACGGACGCATCTGCGTCTACGACCTGGCTGCCAAGGCCAGCGGCGTGCTGTCACCCGCCATGATTTGTCCACCGTCTCCTGGGGACGACGTCATCGACCACGCAATTGCCGCTGACTTTCAGCGTGTCTACTACACGACTCTGAACGCGGTCGTGTGCGTGACGCCGGACGGAGCCGAGGTCTGGCGGTCCGGGCTTGAACCAGAGTCAGTCCAGCGATACCGACACGAGCCTGGCTGTGTGCTGTCGTTCGATGGACGCGTGGTGTGGGTCTACCGCCCTGACGCCATGGCCGGCCGTGACCGACCCGACCAGTGGGTAGCCCTGGACGCCTGGTCCGGAGCGGTCATCGCGCAGGCTGATCTGCAGACCGTCGGGCACGGCGGAGTGCAACTGCTGCACGGGACGAGCGGTCAAGTCCTCCTCAACGTGGGAGAAGGACAGGACGGTTCGGTCATCTACCGCGCCTCATTGACCGAGGCCGGGATCGATCTCTTCTGCTACCCCTGGGACGATCGATGCCTCATCGACCTGTCGCCCGATGGCCGCCAGTTCATGACCGTTGACCACAACCAGGCTGACATCGCCGTCCACGCCTACCCCGAAGGCGGGATGGCGTTCACCCTCTCGGTCGACGCCTTCGGACACGACCCGGACGAGGCCTATGTGGAATGGTGCGGCGGCTACCTGAGCCCAGACACCGTCATCGTCACCATCGCTGGCGAAACAGAGGACGAGCAGGAGTGGATCCACCACTACCGGGTCGATGCGCGCTCTGGCCAAGTTCGAGCCGAGCTCGACGCGCGTGGGGAGCATTCCTACGACATCCGCCCTCTCGGGGACGGCACCTGGCTCACCACGCATCCATCTGGTCACCCGGTCCGCTGGACCGATTCATAGGAGACCTCGCCGCTGAACTGGGCGAACCTCAGTAGCGCCGCAGTGCCAGGCACTCAGTTCGATGGCCGAGGCAGAAGTTGGATGACGCCCACCGAGGTGTCCTTGACCGGTGAGGCGTGGACGGCGCGAACCATCCGGCTGCCGGGCCAGAGCGGGACGGAGGCCTGCGGCGCCGATCACCCCGCCTGAGCCGGCTCCTCCCGGGGCTTCCCCCATAAACGTGGACACCGATTTCAAGCGGCAGACTTCAGGCTATCTGTCGTCTTCTCGTAGTCGATCGGGCTGAGCTGGCCGAGGCGGGAGTGCCGCCGGATCGTGTTGTAGCGGGTGATCCAGCCGAACACGGCCAGGCGGGCGGTGCGGGCATCGGGCCAGCCATGTGCACCCTTCAAAGTCTCG
>NZ_JBEOZT010000069.1:0-7843 GCF_040298265.1 Nonomuraea sp. NPDC001636 | reverse complement strand
CGTCCTCCAGGTCGATCTCCGTCGATGCCTGGATCACAGTACTCATCAGGGGTGTCCTCCATGATCAGGAGTTACACCGTTGTTCTTACAGTCCCTTTGTCGCTGCGGCTGGCGCGCGCCAGGGCCACGTCCACGGGAGTGGTGTACGAGTTTGACCTGGTCACAAGCGTGGCGGCCGTGAAATGAACACGGCCATCGCGTGATCCTTCGAGTGCGAACAAGAAGGAGATCAAAGCGATGGCCGCAGACAACAGTGTGACGCCCGCTGCATGGCTGGCGAAGCAGATCGAGACCGACGATTCGGATCTGTTGCGATCCATGGTGAAGACCATGGCCGAGGCGTTGATGTCGGCCGAAGCCGACGGCTTGTGCGGGGCGTCGTATGGCGAGCGCAGCGACGAGCGGACCAACTCCCGTAACGGCTACCGGGCCCGGCAGTGGGACACCCGCGCCGGGACGATCGAGCTGGCGATCCCGAAGCTACGCAGCGGCTCCTACTACCCCGACTGGCTGCTGGAGCGGCGCCGCCGGGCCGAGCAGGCGCTGATCAGCGTCGTGGCCACCTCCTACCTGCTCGGCGTCTCCACCCGGCGGGTGGACAAGCTGGTCGAGCAGCTCGGCATCAAACACATCTCCAAGAGCCAGGTGTCTCAGATGGCCAAGACCCTGGACGAGCAGGTCGAGGCCTTCCGCACCCGGACGTTGGATGCCGGCCCCTACACGTTCGTGTGGCTGGATGCGTTGACGCAGAAGGTGCGTGAGGGCGGCCGCACGATCAACGTGCACGCCCTAGTCGCCACCGCTGTGAACGCCAATGGGCAGCGGGAGATCCTCGGGCTGGAGGTGACCTCGGCCGAGGACGGCGCGGGCTGGCTGGCGTTCCTGCGCGGCCTGGTCGCGCGCGGCCTGTCCGGGGTGCAGCTGGTGGTCTCCGACGCGCACCGCGGGCTGGTTGAGGCGATCGGCGCGAGCCTGCCGGGCGCGGCCTGGCAGCGCTGCCGCACCCACTACCTGCGCAACCTGCTCACCACCGTTCCGAAATCGGCGCAGCCGTGGGTGGCCACGCTGGTGCGTACCATCTTCGACCAGCCCACCAGCGAGCAGGTCCGCACCCAGCACGCCTGGGTGATCGACGCGTTGGAGGCCAAGTATCCGGCTGCGTGCGAGCATCTGGACGGCGCCCGTGAGGACCTGCTGGCCTTCGCCGCCTTCCCCCGCGAGGTCTGGAAACAGATCTGGTCCAACAACCCGCAGGAGCGGCTGAACAAGGAGATCCGCCGCCGCACCGACGTGGTCGGCATCTTCCCCGACCGGGCCGCGATCGTCCGCCTGGTCGGCGCCGTTTTGGCCGAGCAGACCGACGAATGGACCGAAGCTCGCCGCTACATGGGCCTGGACGTGCTGGCCAAAGCCCGGATGCGGGTGATCCCGGGCGACACACCCGCCCACAACCAGATCCCGCAGACACTCACCGCTTAACCTGCAGAAACAGGATCACGCGAAGATCGATTCATACACCACGTCCGTGGACGTGACCCGCGCCAGGCCCAGCAGGCCAGAGCGCCGGTAGCAAGCCAGCGCTGCTGCCATCGTCCGTCCCATGGCTAATGCTCACTACACCCGTGAAGGCCACCATTTGCGACAACGCACACCGGGACCTGCGGGTTTGTCCCCGGATCAATGGGGTGAGGGCAGTTCCGGCTTGCCAGGCCGCCCCTGGGGGCGGGACGGTCTGGCAAGCGTGCTCACCACCGTTCCCAGTGCAGGACCTCCTTGCGCGGGATGCGGGGAGCGGGCTTGAAGTCGGTGCCGAGGGTGAAGGCCAGCGGGATGAACGCCGCCAGCATGACCTCCTCATACGGCACGCCCAGCACCTGGGCCAGCTCGCGTTCGACCGGCCCCTGCGCGGTGGTCCAAACCGTGCCCAGACCACGCGCCCGGGCGGCCAGCATGAAACTCCATACGGCTGGAAGGATCGATCCCCACGCCCCTGCCTGCACGGCCACCGGGGCGCGGTCGGTGCGTCCCTCCACGCCCGGGATGACGAACGCGGGCACCCGATGGATGTTGTCGGCCAGGTGGCGCAGGCCGTCGAAGACCCGCTCGGTGGAGCCGGAATGGTAGTTCATCCGCCGCACGTCGCGTTCGGTCAGCGGCTGCCCGGTGGCCAGGGGCAGGGCGCGCAGGAAGAGGTCGGACACGGCCCGCCGCTGCTCGGGCTCGGTCACGACCATGAAGTGCCAGCGCTGCCGGTTGCGCCCGGTCGGTGCCTGCACGGCCAGGTCCACGCACTGCTCGATCAGCTCGCGCGGCACCGGGCGGGTGAGGTCCAGGCGCTTGCGCACGGCGCGGGTGGTGCTCAGCAGTTCGTCGGGGGTGAGATCCAGCGTCATGACGTGTCTCCTTCAGGCGGTGGGGGCGGGTACGGGGGCGGGGCGGCGGGGGCGCAGGCCGAAGGCGGCGGCGAGGGCGCCGATCAGGGAGAAGCCGCCCGCCGTCAGGAAGGCGATCCGGTATCCGGCCGGCGTGGAGCCGCCGAGCGTCATCATTGACGCCAGCACCGCCACGCCGATGCCGGCGCCGATCTGGACGGCGGAGGTCACCAGTCCCGAGGCCAGCCCCTGCCGCTCGTCGGGCAGCCCGGCGACGGCGGCGATGTTGAGGCTGGGGAAGGACAGCCCGTTGCCGATGCCGTGTACGACCAGCGCGGGCAGCAGCACCGTGAGGTAGTCGCCGGTGGCCCCGGCCCGCAGGAACAGCAGGATGCCCGCGCCCTGGATCAGCATTCCGGCGGCGGCCACCCGCCCCAGGCCGTACCGGCTGATCAGCCGGCCGGCCAGGTTGGCGGTGATGACGATGGCCAGCCCCATGGGGACGATCCCGAGTCCGGTGGTCAGCGGGGTGTAGTCGAGCACCTGCTGCAGATACAGGACGGCGACGAACTGCCAGCCGATCGTCGCGCACGCCCAGGCCAGCGCCGCGAGATTGGCGGCGCCCACGGTCCCGGACCTGAACACCTCCAGCGGGACGAGCGGCGCGGACCGCCGGCGCTCAATGACCACGAAGGCGCCCAGCAGCAGCACCGCCACGACACCAGCTGGCCGGCTCTGCTCGGTCAGGGCGAAGACCAGCAGCAACACGCCGCCGGTGACCGCGACCGCGCCGACGGCGTCGAAACCCTCGCGCGTCCCGGGCGGCCGAACGCCGCGTGGCAGCACCAGCGGCGCTGCGGCCAGCACGAGCAAGGCGATAGGGACCGGCAGGAAGAACACCAGCCGCCAGCTGATCTCGGTCAGCAGGCCGGAGGCGATCAGCCCGGCCGTGTAGCCGGTCGCCCCGGCCAGCGAGTACACCCCCAGAGCCCGGTTGCGCTGCGGCCCCTCGGCGAAGGTGGTGGTGATGAGCGACAGCGCCGCCGGAGCGGTGAGCGCGGCCGCCACCCCCTTGATCACCCGGGTTGCCACCAGCGGCCATCCGGCCGAAAGCAGCCCGCCGGCCAGGCTCGCCGCCGCGAACACCGCCAGTGAGAGCAGGAACACCCGGCGGCGGCCGAACAGGTCGGCGATGCGGCCGCCGAGCAGCAGGAAGCCGCCGTAAGCGACCGCGTAGCCGGACATCAGCCACTGCAGGGTGCTCTCCGGAAGCGACAGATCACGCCCGATGGCGGGTAGGGCCACGCCCATCAACGACAGGTCCATCGAGTCCAGGAACACCGCAGCGCACAGCACCACCAGGGCCACCTGTAGGCGGCCGTCGGTTCGGGTCACCATCACACTCCATCCGCAAAGAAACAATTGGCTGACAGACGATTCGGACCGTATGCCTGCAAATCATCTGCTGTCAAACAGTCTTTGTGGAGATTGGTCTGGGATAGACTGGCGGCTGAACGCACGAGGAGAGTGATGGCGACAACGACCAGAACGACCGGCCGCGGGACGGCGTACTTTCCGCAACTCGCCGCCGAGCGGCTGGACATCGCGCTATGCCGGGCCTCGGCCGCCGTGGCCCGCGCCGCCGACGTTCACGCCGCCAGGGAAGGACTCGGAGTCGGGCAACACCTCGTCCTCCAGATGCTCGACGCCGTCGGCCCCTGCTCCCAGCAGACGCTCAGCGAGGAACTCCGAATCGACCGCAGCGTCATGGTCGGCATCTGCGACGATCTGGAGCAGGCGGGCCACGTCCGCAGGGAACGCAACCCCCGCGACCGGCGCTCCTACGCCGTCACCATCACCGACTCAGGCCTCGGCCGGCTCGCCGAAGCGCAAGCCTCGATCCCGGCCTTCCTTGAGGACACCTTCCACACCCTCACCCCCGACGAACGCGGCCGGCTGAGCGCAATCCTCGTCAAACTCCTGCAGGCCGACACCGGCAGCTCTCCCTGACCCGATGCCAGTGCCCCATGCGCAGGACATGGGGCCCGCGGTCCAACCCAGTGCCACCCGCCGGGCTCCCAACGAGCAGGCGTTCTCGTCCACGCGGGACGATCCCGTGGTTCCGATCGGCTCTCACCGCGCTGGATGACTCCACGGCCCGGTCATGGAGTGGCAGGCGAACGTGGGGCTGGTCGGGGGCGCGGCAGGAGCGGGCGACCGGCTGAGCGTACGGGCGAGCGGGAGCTGAACGACTGGAGCCTGCCGGGCGACCGCCGCGAGCGCGGCCGCTCGCTCCTCGACCAGGGCCGGATGCTCAGGAAGCGGCCGGCGGCCGAGACGGGTCGGCCCGTGCCCCGCGGCCGCCGTCCTCCTGCTTGATCTCGGGCGCCGGGGTGATGCGCCGTACCACCACGCCGAGCAGCCATTCCGCCGGCACGTAGCCGAAGTGCCGCGAGTCGCGCGAGGCCGCCGCGTTGTCGCCGAGCACGACCAGGCATCCGTCGGGCACGACCCGACCGGGAGTGTGCGGCAAGGAGGCGATCTCGCGGGGGACCGGGTCGCCGGGCACGGCGGTCACGCGCTTGACCACCCGGAACGGCTCGTCCGCGGGTTCCCGCGCCGCGACGGGCCTTCCGGTCGGCTTCCGGCCGTTCACCGGTCGGCCCGACGGCGCGCGGGGGTCGGTGGTGAGCGCGGCCTCGGCCGCCATCTCCGGCCACATCTCCGTGAGGCTGCCGGCGAGCAGCACCACCTGGCCGCGCCGGACCGCGTCCAGGGACGCCCGCCGGACCAGCACCCGGTCGCCGTCGCGGAACGCCGGCTCCATGCTCACACCCGCCACCGTGATGACGAGGTAGCGACGGCGCAGCCGGACGACGACCGCGGCCGACGCCCCGAGGACGCACCCCGCCGCCGTCAGCAGTGCCAGGACGGGTCTCAACGGCGTTCCCCTCCACTCATCGCGTCACCGGCTCCACCGGCTCCACGGGCTCCACGGGCTCCACGGGCTCCTCGGCGTAACCGGCCGCCTGAACGGTGAACAGCCGGGCGTACGTGCCCCGGGCGGCGAGCAGGTCGGCGTGCCGCCCCTGTTCGACGACCAGCCCGCCGGACAGGACGACGATGAGGTCGGCGTCCCGGATCGTGTTGAGGCGGTGGGAGATGAGCAGGCTGCTGCGGCCGTCGCGCATCCTCCGCAGCCGCTCGTGCACCTCGTGCTCGGCCTCGGGGTCCAGGCCCGCGTTCGGCTCGTCGAGGATCATCAGGTCCCGGTCCTCGCGGAGGAAGGCCCGCGCGAGGGCCACCCGCTGCCACTGGCCGCCGGACAACATCACCCCGTTCCCGGGGTCGTCGGCCTCGTCGTCGGCGAAGAACAGGCGGGTCAGCAGCGTCCCGTAGCCGTGGGGCAGGCGGGACAGAGTGCCGTCGATCCCGGCCCGGACGGCCGCGCCGCGGATGCGTTCCAGGTCGCCGAGCGCCGTCAGGTCGCCCATGGCGATGTTGTCGGCCGCGCTGAAGTCGTAGGTCATGAAGTCCTGGAGCACCGCGCCGACGCGGCGGCGCAACTCCTCCACGGGCACGTCGCGCAGGTCCACCCCGTCCCAGAGGATCGCCCCCCGGGTGGGGTCGTAGAACCGGCACAGCAGCTCGACCAGCGTGCTCTTGCCCGCGCCGTTATGGCCGACCAGCGCCGTCGAGGCGCCGTGGGGGAGGAAGAGGGTGACGCCGCGCAGCGCCCACGGATGGTCGTCGCTGTAGCGGAACCAGATGTCGCGCAGTTCGATGCCGCGGCGAAGCGCGGGCAGCGGCGCCGGGTCGTCCGGCGGGGGCAGGTCCGGCCCGGCGTCGACCACCGCGACGTAGTGGCCGAACAGGAGCACCTGGTGGTGCGCCCCGGCCATCGACGTGATCAGCCCGCCGAGCGCCCCCTGCAGACCGGCGACCACGGCCACGAACATCGACACGTCGCCCACCGTCACCTGCCCCCGCCCGGCGGCCACGACGACCCACACCAGCCCGCCACCGGCGATGACCGCCGACAGCGCCGCCAGCGCCCCCTGGACGACGACCTCCCGCCGGTCCGTCCGCCGCCGGGCCTCGTCGGCGGCGCGCCGCTCGGCGACCAGCCGACCGCGGAGATAGGGGCCGAGGCCGAACAGCCGGATCTCCTTGGCCGCCGCCGCGCTGGCGAGCAGGTCGCCGTACAACATCTGCCGCCGTTCCGTCGGGCCGATCCGCCACATCATCGCGGCGCGCCGCCGGGACAGCTGCAGCTCCAGGATCACCGTGGGCACGGCGGCGGCCAGCACGACGACGGTGAACCCCGTGCTGATCACGGTCAGCGAGCCGAGGAACCCGACCAGGGTGAGCGCCCCGCGCACCACCTCGAACACCGCGTCGGCGGTCCTGGCCGGCGCGGACGCGCTCTGCTGGGCCAGCCGGAGCCGGTCCTGGAAGTGCGGATCCTCGAACCTGGCGATCCCCGCCACCTGCTCGACCGCCGCGAACAGCTCGTCGTGCCCGCGGAGGGCCGCCCTGCGGTCCATCTCGGCCCGCAGGTACTGGGCGACGCGCGGCACGACCCCGAGCGCGATCCCCGCCGCCGCGAGCCCGGCCGCGGGCCCCACCAGCCCGGACGGCGAGCCCGGCGCGGACGTCAACCGGTCCAGGACGGCCTTCGTCAGCCAGGCCACCGCGATCGGGATCACCGCGACCGCCGCCGTGCACACCAGGTACGCCAGGCCGTGCAAGGGCGCCGAACGGAACGTCAGCGCCACGACCCGCGCCGCGGTGGCCGCGAACGCGCGCGGGGATGCCCGGGGCTCCCGGCTCACGCAGCCCTCATGACCCGCAGCAGGGCGACGTCGGGCGCGGTGGCGAGCAGCGCGCCGGTGCTGTCGACGACGTAGTGCGCGGGGAACCCGTCGACCGCGAAGGCCCGGCTGAGTTCGCCGTCGAACTCCTCCACAATCACGCGGGCCACCGGTGTGAGCGTTCGGACCATCTCGTCGCTGTCCTCCCGGTCACCGGCCAGGACGGCGAGGACCTGCCGCCGCCCGCCCGGCAGGCCGCGGGCGAACTCGACGAACTCCGGCAGCGTCTCCCGGCACGTCGTGCAGCCGGGGCTGAAGAAGGCGACCAGGGTCTCACCCGTCAGCAGGTCGCGGGAGACCGGCTCACCGTCGACGGTGGTGGCCAGGAAGTCGCCGACGCTTCCGCGAAGCCTCCCCGGCGGACGGTCACCGTGGGACAGGAGGCTCCGCAGCTGATCGGTGTGCTCCCGCAGCCGTCTGACCACTCCCAGCGTCAGCACCAGGTCGAAGAGGCACAGCGCCCCCACCAGGATCATCCCGGTGACGAGCATCGACATGACGTTCTCCTAATCAGTTCTGGGAGTAAGCCATCCGGCAGACTCCTTGGTGGTAGCCGCCGGCAGGTGAGCACTCCGGTTTCCTGGACGGTGAGTCCTG
>NZ_JBEOZT010000068.1:0-8300 GCF_040298265.1 Nonomuraea sp. NPDC001636 | reverse complement strand
ATCGCCCGTCATCTCTGACCCCGCATGCAAGCCGGCCGCCCCGGAGCTATCGGGTCGGCCACCGCACCAAGATCCAGGAGCAGACCATGCGCAGCATCCGCGACGCCAGCACCCAGACCACCTGCGACTGCGAGGACTGCCCGTCCTACGCGCTCACCATGCACCTCCAGCGCTCCGACGATCAGGCCGCCCGCCACCACCAGACCCTGATCCAGGACGGGTGGACGGACGTGGAGGGCCGGGACTACTGCCCCGGCTGCCCGGTCGACCGGCCGGAGGTCGAGCACGACCACGTCGGCGCCTGGGACGCCGCGCAGGCCTGACCCGCACAAGAACGGCCGCCCCCGCGGGTATCGGGGGCGGCCACCCACAGCATCCCACCCACCAGGAGCAGCACATGAGCCACGGCACCTTCACCCACGACGTACTCGCCGCCCTCGGCGTCCCGCCCGACAGCCCCGAAGACGTCGAGTGGAGCGACACGATCCTCGCCGACGAGCACGTCAGCATGAGCAAGTACAGCCAGACCCGCCGCTGCATCTTCCTCGACGACACCGGCACCACGTGGGCCGTCACCTACGAGGCGCAGGTCGACGCCGGCGACTACGAGGTCGGCCCGCCGCCGGACAACCACGGCTGGCACGGCGACACCGTCGAGGCCGTCGAGGTCGAGGCCGTACCCACCACGGTCATCGAGTGGCACCCCGTCGGGGACAAGCCGGCGCCCACCCCGTCTGTCGAGGGCGGCACTGGTTCGTCCCAGGCCCCGCCCGGGGACCAGTTCACCGCGGCCGTCATCCGCCGCAGCGCCTACCTCGACGCTGCCGCCGAGGCCGAGGCCGCCAGCAAGCTGTTCCCGGACGACGACGAGTGCGCCGCCGCGATCGGCGCCCTGGAGGGCCTCGCCGACCGCCTCCGTCGCCTCGCCAAGCACCACACCGCCGCCGAGCAGCCCGTCGGCCTCACATGGGAGGCCCGCGCCGACCACGCCGTACGCCTCTACGCCCGCACCGCGATCCAGCTGGAGGACACGAAGGCCGAGAACACCCGGCTCCGCGCCCGCCTCGCCGAGCTGGAGCAGCCGACCACCACGCCCCAGACCATCACCGTCGACCACGTCGAGGCCGCCCTCCGCGGCTGGCTCGCCCACTTCGACTACGACCTCCACAAGGCCACCGAGTGCAGCGAGGACGACGGGGAGGACACGTACCCGGCCGAGGCCGCTGACTTCTTCGCCCGTCTCTGGGCCGCTGCCAGCCCGTCCGTCTGACCCAGCCCTCGTCGGGGCCGTCCACGGGCGGCCCCCACCACCAGGAGCCACCACCATGACCTTCGAGTACCCCGACAGCGACGGCGAGACCTTTCACGCCAGCCCCCTCCCCGGCGTCCCCGCCATCCTGCTGCGCACCAGCCCGAACGGCGCCGCCGTCCCCGCCGACCGTGTCGAGGAGGTGGTCGCCGGGATCCGGGACACCGCCCGCACCGCCACCGTTGGCCAAGGCAACTGCACGCACGGCATCCCCGCAGCGCCAGCCTCGTGCCTCTACTGCTGGGAGGCCAACCAGCCCAACGGGGTACCCACCGAGCGGGCCCAGATCCCGAGCGAACTGCTCCGAAACACGATCCTCGGCCGCGCGATTGCAGGCTCGGAGAGCCTCCTCGACGAACTCCTGAGTCGCGCCGCTCGCACCGCCAGCGGACAGCAGCCGGCCGTTGCTCGTCCCGTCGAGCGGCGCCCCCGTCGAGCCATGTCCGCCGACGGTCCCGAGATCGTCGTCACCACCGACACCACCCGCCTTGTTCTCCGCCAAGTCGGATGGCTCGGCCAGACTGGTGCGTTCTACGACCTCGACGAGAAGCCTTTCGGCGACGGCCACGAGCGCGGCGGCGTCGCCCCGCTGTACTTCCCCGCCCACTCCGATCGGCTCGACGACCTGACCCCCGACGAGGACGACAGTGAGACGCACGTCCACCGTCTCGGCAACTCCGACGACGACGGGCTGATGGACGACTGGGACAACTGCCTCGACCCCAACTGCCCCGGGCCCAGCATCCAGGAGAGGGAGGCCGCCCTCGCCAGGCGCACGATTGTCGCCCCCGCTGTCGGGCAGCCGGCCGAAGCACACGCCACCGAGGCCCGGCCGTCCCGCGTGCAGTGGCCCGTTGAGGTCGACGACGCCAGCCGGACACACCAGCTCATCCTCAACTGCCTGACCGGCCGTGCCGTATGCGGCGTGCCCCGCCCGGTTGACGAAGCCACGGGGCTCCTGGACGCCTTCCGCGCCGCCGTCCTACGCGAAGCCGCCGACCTCGTCCGCGCCGGAGCCGAGGCCGGCGACTTCAACGCCCCCGAGTACGGCTCCCACGAGAACGTCCTGGAGGTCGCCGACATGCTCGCCCAGAAGGCCGAGGAGGCCAGCCGGTGAAGCTGCTCCTGCCCCTCGCCCTCGTCGCCCTGGTCGTCCTCGGCACCGCCGTCCTCCTCGGCCACCCCGCCGCCCGACACCACACCCGCCGCCAACGCTGGCGCCACTGGGCCCACCGCGCGGGCGTACTCCGGTCCTTCGTCTACGAGCAGCCCTTCGGCAGCCGACGTCAGCGCGCCCAACTCCGCGCCGGCCTGCCCGTCCTCCGCCCCAGCCTCCGCGACCGGATCGTCGCCTCCCACGCCCGCCGCGGCTGGCACGCCGAATGCCCCACCCACTGCGCCGAGGCCCACACCTACCGCCAGCCCTGCGCCCTCGCACCCACCAGGAACAGCCGATGAACCAGCCGACCCCGCCCGACCAAGCCTGCGCCACCCTCATTAACTCCGTCGGCGACGACCTCGGCCGCATCGCCCTCCAGCCCGACGGCACTCCCCGCAACCTCGACTCGGCCACTGCGGTCCGCGTCCTCGCCGTCCACTCGAACCTCGCCATCGCCGCCGGGCTCCTCGCCATCGCCGACGCCATCGGCAAGCAGCCGGGGAGCAGCCGATGAGCCCCCACCGAGGCCAGCCCCACGACCACGCCTTCGACACCGAGACCCTCGACGAGAAAGCCGCCCGGCTCCGGCCCAACGAGGTCGGGCACGAACGGCACACGATCGAGGGCATCACGCCCGAAGCCCTCGACGAGCTGTACGCCGAGCGGGACCGGCTTCGAGCCGAACTCGACCGGATGTACCGGCGACACGACTCGGCCGATGCCCTGCAGTACGCGCTCAGCACTCGGTTTCCCGAGGACCCGACCCACCCGTTTAGCCACTCGCAGCGCCTCGCCACCGGCCGCGCCGGCGGGCTGCACCCGGACGAGCCGTCATGACCGCCCGCACCATGGCCGTCCGCCTCGCCCGCGCCCAACTCCGGGCCGAGCAGCGCGACACCCTCCTCAGCCTCCTCGCCCGCGTCGACGCCCTCACCGCTGCCGAGCGGGCCGTCGTCGTCGAGTACGTGCATGCCGAGCTCACGGCCTCCGACGAACTGCGCCGGACCGTGCAGGGCCAACAGCGCGCGTACCAGGCCGCGGTCGATCGGACCCGGGCGGCTGACGCCACGATCGTCGAGGTCGAGCAGGAACGGGACGCCGCACAAGGGCGAGCCGAGTTCTTCGAGGCCGCCCAGAACCGGATGCGTGACAGGAAGGAAGTCGCAGCTGTCCGCGTTCGGCGAGCCGTTGAGGACCCTGCGTGCCCCGACAGCATCCGTCGCGCCGTCCACTCCGCCCTCGACCACCAGGAGCAGCCGTGACCGAGCCCGAGCACGTCCCCGAGCTCTGCCCGAACTGCGGCGGCCTCACCGTCACCCGATGGGACCGCGTCGAAGGCATCACCAGCGTCAGCACCGACGGCATCAACTTCGGGCCCGCGAAGGTCTGGATCGCGGAGCAGCCCGGCCCGTGCAACCCGACCGACACCACGAAGGAGAACTGACCCGTGAGGATCTTCTACGACACCGAGTTCCACGAGAACGGCTCGACCATCGACCTGATCAGCATCGGCATGGTTTGCGAGGACGGCAGAGAGCTGTACGCCGTCAGCTCCGAGTTCGACCAGACTGCCGTACGCCAGCACCCCTGGCTCCGGGAGCACGTCTGGCCGTCTCTTCCGATCCGGAAGAACCAGCCCGGCGTCCGTGGCGTGGATGCCCTGGACCGCGATCACCCGGACGTTCGCCCCCGCGCGCAAATCGCTCGCCTCGTCACCCAGTTCATCCAGGGCACCCCCGACCCTCAGCTGTGGGCCTGGTACGGCGCCTACGACCACGTCGCCCTCGCGCAGCTCTTCGGCCCGATGATCGACCTGCCGCCCGGCGTCCCGATGTGGACGAACGACCTGCGGCAGGAGTGCGAGCGGCTCGGCAACCCCCAGCTGCCGGACCAGCCGGCCGGGATGCACAACGCGCTCGCGGACGCCCGGCACAACCGAGTTCGCGCCGCGTTCCTCGACAGCCTCGCCTGACCGCAACACGAAGGGGCGCGCCCAGTCCGCCAAGACCCGCGGGCACGCCCCACACGGTGCCACCACCGTACGCCCCACCAGCACCCCGGAGCGCACCATGAACGACACCCGCACCACCGCCGCCAAGCTCCAGCAGATCGCCCGCCTCTGGCCCGACCTCACCGACGCCCTCGGCACCACCACCGCCGGCCCCGGCTTCGGCCTCGGCCTCCGCGGCTACCTCGCCACCCTGGAGCAGCACGACGCCGAGCAGGCCGAGTACGACCGGTGGCAAGCCGCCGCCCTCCGCGCCCTGGAGCGGTCCCCCGAGCAGCTCGGCACCCGGCCCGTCCCGATCAGCCTCCGCGTCCACGACACCATGCGCGCCGTCGAGGCCGCCCTCGTCGACACCGCGGACCGCATCGCCCGCTCCGTGCAGCGCGCCCCGATCCAGCCGCCGGCGCCCGCCCGTGCCGCGACCGCCCGGACCCGCGGGGAGCGCCTCGTCTGGCAGGACCGGGCCCGCCGCATCGAGCAGGCCCGGCAGGACTCAGCCGACCCCCGCCGCTGGCACACGGTCGGCGGCGGCCGGACCGCGATCCGCGCCGCCTTGTGGCTTTCCGGACGCGCGGCCGAATCGTCCGGACCCTTCCGGCCGTTGGTCGAGGCGGAGCAGCGGCACGTGGCGACCGTCGCGGCCGGCGCGCTCGGCCGGGTGGAGTCCGTGCTCGACCTTGCGGACCAGCGGCGCGAGCTCACCTCGGAGCACACGTGCCAGTGCGGCGGGACGATCGAGGTATACGGCGGCGCCGGCGCGCGGCCGGTCGCCCGGTGCAAGGGGTGCGGGGCCATCTGGTCTGAGGCCGGGGTGGTCGCGGCATGAGGCGGTGGTTCAGGCGCGCGTTGCGGGCAGCCGTCGCGGCAGAGCTCAGGAAGCTGGAGCAGCAGCTCACTGAGCATCGCCCGGATACGAGGTTCCGCCGCTCGCGCTGAAGGGCTTACACCGACTGCGGCGGCTCCGGGGTCCACACCTCGGGGCCGCCGCCGCGCCACTCGATCGGCGGCCACGACTCCGCGTCCAGCCAGCCGGCACGGCGGAGGAACTCGATCACGTCTTCCATGCTGAACGCGCGCCCTGGGATGTCGTCGCCGATCCGGACCGTCCGGCCGCCGTCCGGGCCCGGCGGGTTCACGACCACGTGCGGCTGCTCCTCGCTCATCCCCCCACCCTGGATCCGGAGCGTCCGGACTGCATCCGGACCGGTCCGGACAGGGGAATGCCTGGCGAGCGCCCGCCTTCCATCCCCCGAGAGGCGGGCGCTCACCTTCGTCGGGACAACGCGAGGCCCCCGCCGGACGAATCCGGACGGGGGCCTTCGTACGGGCGCGCCTACGGAGCCTCGATCACCTCGACGGCCGCCGACATATCGTTCACCTCTCGCCGAACCCGCGCACGGAATCCGTCGCGCAGTCCCTCGTCGGCCCACAGCCGCTGATCGACAGGCAGGTGCGCCCACTTCATCCCCCCGTGCATCTCCTGGGTGGCGCAGAGGGTGACGGTGCCCGGGGCGACGTCCGCCGGCGAGTGCTTGTGCTGCGCCACGTCACTCCCCTGCTGCTGCCTGCCGGGCCTCGGCGGCCCGCTGCATGATCTGCCGGATCTGCTCGCGTGACCATTCGGTCCGCCGGGCGACTTCCGCCTGGGCGCCGCGCTCCTCGTTCCCCTCCAGCAGGGCAACGACCTCGGCGGTGAGCTCGGCGCGCGCCTTGTCGAGTGCTGCCTCGGCACGCCGGTAGCGCCGGGCGGCTGCGTCAAGGGCGGTGGTGTCCATGGCGGCCATGATGCCACGCGATCAGCCAACCGGATAGGCCAACCCACTTGACAATAGCCAAGCGTATTGGCCAAGCTAGTTGACGTACCGCAGGGCACACCAAGTGCCGAGCGAAACAACTCCACAGAGAGCGAAAGCAAAATCCCCGGGGCACACCGCGCAGGCGGCAGTGCACGTGATGGCCACCCGGGGTGGATGGCTGAGATAGAGGAACCTGCGTCGCGGGGGGATCACACCCGCAACCGGCGGCACCGGTCGGGCGAGCGAGAGCTACGACCCCGCGGGGCGTGCGAGAGCAGATGCACGCAAAAGTCAGGCGAGGTCGTACTCCGCTCCTTCCGCCAAGAGACACATTGCTTTCGCTCTCTGTGGTCCCAATGAGCCGATCAAGGGGAACCGATGGCACACAGGAGTGGGGAAGAGGAGGACCTCCAAGCCGTCGCCCTGTTCGGCCAGGACGTACAAGGCGTCTACGACCGATTCAGCAATGCGCTGGACGAACAGAACGTCCCCCACAGGTACTACGGCTTCAACAGCGGCGGATCAGCAACGGAGAAGCAGAAGAATTTCCTCCGCTCGCTCCTGCGCAAGCACGCTGGCACCGAGACTGCCGAGGCAATCCGGAACTACCTCAACTGCCGCCGCATGACCGGTGACCCGATCAGCTTCGGCAACGTCTCCGATGCGATCCAGGCACTTAGGTCTCTCACCGAGGACCGCGCCACCTAGTCCGTCGCCACGTAAGCGGCCCCGGCCGGAGTTCGCAGCTCCATCGGCCGGGGCCAGCCCACCCCTGACATCACCAGGAGAAGGCCATGCCCGAGCGTACCCACACGGCTCAGCCCGACGAAGCCCTGCGGCAGGTCCACGCCGCCACCCTCCACGCCCTCGTCGGCGCCACCGCCACCAACATCGCCGACTACCTCACCGAGACCCGGCCGGCCGACCGCTTCATCGAGGCGTCCCGGAAGTACCTCGCCTCCAAGCACGCTGCGGGCCGCAGCCACGACGAGGCGTACGCCGCCGAGCTGGGCGCCGCGCTGCTCCGCCTGCTGCCGTCCCCGCGCCCGACCGAGACCCGCGGCGAGTACGCGCTCCGGATCCGCGCGATCCTCGGAAGGACGCACGTCTGATGGGCACCCCCACGTACGAGCCCGCGCCCGAGCCGGACTACACCCCCCGGGCGAACCCGATCGTCGACGCCCCCGCAACGCCCGCCGCGTGCGCTCAGGACTACGAGGCCGCGGCCTCCGTCCGAGCCACGCTCGACAGGCAGCAGCGGAGGGCCGCGTGATGCGCCTGCCCCGAGTCCTTACCCGCCAGCCGAAGGCGCCCTACGCCGCCGTCGCACCCGTACCGCTCCATACCCCGGGCACCGAACCCCCGCCGGGCGCCGTCTCGCTCGACGTCGCCCTCACCCTCGCCCGCGAGGCCCTCGACCGGCACCAGAACGCAAACATCCACAGCCGGGTCGCGATGTACTTCGCCGCGCTCGACCTGGACCACGCGCTCCGTGCCCTCGTCACCGCCCACGATCACGAACAGGGGGCCTGATGCGCACCCGCACCATCGTCGAGACCCGCAAGGTCCCCCACACCATCGACGGCAAGACCGTTCTCGTCGACGACGAGTACACCGTCCACGTCCCCCTGCCCCCGCGGGACTGGGACCAGATCGTGCGCAGCGGCGTTACCGCCGTTGCCGGAGGCATCGCCGCCGCCTCGATCATCTGGACCACCTCCAGCATCGGCGCCCTCTTCGACCGGGCTACCAACCCGGCCGCCGCATACGCCGCCGCGGCCGTGTTCGACCTCGCCTGGATCGCCTGCATGGCGCTGGAGTGGCTCGCCCGCTTCGACCCCGACCGTGCCACCCTGCCCCGCCTAGCCGGATGGGGCGCACTCCTGATCGCCATGGTCGCCGTCGTCGTCGAGGGCGACGCCACCGGCCAGCTCCAGGCCGGCCTCGTCGGCGCCACCGTGTCCGGGCTCGCGCACGGGCGGCGTGCGATTCTCGGGAAGAATTGCTTTCGTGCGGGAATTGTCGCGC
>NZ_JBEOZT010000067.1:0-9224 GCF_040298265.1 Nonomuraea sp. NPDC001636 | reverse complement strand
TCAAAACCGGCACCCTCTACGACGAGACGACCGCCTGGTCGCATCACGCAGAATCGGTTGCAGCTTGACATCTAAGCTCCTGGGATGTCTTTCGTGTCATGCAGTTATCAAGAGGCGCTCTGCCGGTTGTGCGGCGAGTGCCGCACAACCGGCTCTGTAGAACGTTGTAGCACGATGCGCTACGCCTCGTCTGTCGCTTCGAGGTAAGAGACGAAGTCGCTGAGTTGCCGATCAGTGATCCGGCGAAGCTTGCCAATCTTGATGCTCTTGAGCTGACCGGTACGGAGAAGGAAGTAGACCTTGTCGCGCCCGATGCTCAGCATCTCCGCGACTTGTTCGACCGTGTATGCCTGCATGCGGCATCCCTCCTCTCGCTTGTCGCTGCGGGAGTTACGGATTGTGATCGTCCGCCCATTTGTCCGTCCGCGTCCCTCGCGCTCTCTACACGCGCAGACGCGCGGACGGACGCGGACGGCGGACGCGGACGATTACGAGCCGTCATCTTCGGCGAGGGCCCGCCAGCGCCCTCGTGAGACCTGTGCGACCTGGTCTGCACGGCTCAACTCCTGGAGGCGTTGGTAGACCCACGTGCGGCGCATGCCCGTTTCGCGCATGAGGTCGCCGATGCTGGCTCCGTTGCTCGACGCCTGTCGCAATGACGCTGTCAACGCCTCTTCGGCTCTTCGTGCCGCGTTGTCGCGTGCGTGGCGGGGCGATGGTCGGAAGGCAGATTCAAGCGGTGCAGCGGGTCTTTCAGACGCTTCTTGCAGGGCTTGAGCCGACACCTCATCGAGGGGCGGGCGATGTTGCCCATGCCGTTCGGCAGTGGCTTGTACCCCTTGGTCGTCGAGGAGGTAGGTGCGGGCTCGGCGGGGGATGTCGTGTTCCGGGGAGCTGATGAGGAACTTGCCGGGGGCGTCGAGCTTGTGGGCGTGCCAGCCGGCCTTCACTATGCCCTGCCCGAGGATGAGATCTCCGTCGCGGGGTTCCCGGACTCGGAAGCACAACCGGACATCCATCTGTGAACGGACCGCGCTCTTGCCCATCGCGTCCTTGGAGGGGCGTTGCGTGGCGGCGATCAGGTTGACCGCCGGGGCGCGGCCTCGCCTGGCGATCGAGTCGGCGTGGTCGATGGCCCGTGGTGCCTCGCTGGCCAGCTCGGCGTACTCGTCGATGATGATGAGCAGGGCGGGCCGGTCGGGGCGAGGTTCCCAGACACGTTCGCCGCGTCTGGTGAGGTCATCGGCGCGTCCGTCGAGGATGACCACGGCGTCGGCCAGGAGCGCCTCTGCCTCCTGCGGGGTGGTGGCCAACCGGTCGATGCACGACGCCCAAGGCTGTAGCTCCATGCCGCGCTTGAGGTCGATCGCCCAGAGGATCACGTCCTGGCAGGCGGTCAGCTCGCCGAGCAGGATGTTCACCCCTCCGGACTTGCCTGCCCCCGACATGCCGGCGAACAGTCCGTGTCTCCGCAGGAGGGGAACGCGGACCGGCGTGCCGTCCTCGAAGAGCCCTAGCTTGACGGGCTGGGTGATCGAGGTGATGGACGGGCCGGGCCAGGCGATGGCGTCGGCGTGCGGGTCTGTCTCTATGACTCGTATGTCGGCGCGGTTGGCCTTCTTGCTCGCCACGGGTTGGACGCGGATGCCGCCGCGGGTGGTGCCCAGAGCCGATTCCAGACGGGGGACGGCGTTGACCGCGTCTTCGACGGTCTGACCGATGCCAAGCCCGAGGCGGAACCGGTAGCCCCACAGGTCGACCATGGCCGATTGGACTCGGGATCCGGCCAGTCCGACGGCCTTGGCGATGTCCGGCCAGGCGGCCAGGGTGCGTTCGACGCGGACGCGGGCACGTCTGCGACGGTGCGCCCACCAGGGCAAGGCCAGCACGAGTGTGCCGATGCCGAGTGTGGCGGGCAAGGGAGTCGTGAACGGCCCGAGACAGGTTGCCAGGGTCAGCCACGTTCCGGCGAACGCTGTGGCTGTGGCGGCGTAGCCGCGTTCGATGGGACGGGGAAGGTTCACCCATCGCCCCCAGATGGTCAGCGCGGTAGCCGCCGTGATCGTGCAGGCGATCACGGTCGGCCACCACTCCGGGCACCAGCGCCAAAGGATCACGCCCGCCAGCAGGACGGTCGTGGCCAGGCTGAACGGCGCGAGTTCGGACCGGTAACGCCAAGCCAGACGGGCGAGGCCGGCGATCGCCAGAGGTGCCAGCTCCAGGTCGTCGATCATCGCGACGGGCTGGATGCCGTAACGACGCATCCGGCGCGCGTTGCGGCGCATCTCGTGGCGCGTCGCGCGGTGCCTGTTCATCGTCCCTCGCCGGACGTCTGAGCATGCAGCTCGTCGCGTACGTAGTACAGGGGGTCGTCGTCGCCGTCGTGGTGGGTCGCGAGGGTGGCGCGGACGGCGGCCAGCAGGTTGGCCCGCTGATGGCGGGTGAGTGCCAGTTCCGCGCGGAGGCCGGTGACCTCGTCGATCAGGGTGTCGATGTCGTCGAGGGCGGCGATCAGATACGCCCAGACGGGCAGCATGGGTAGAGGGTCTCGGGTGAGCGCCGCCAGGAGTTGAGCGGCGGTGACGTTGCGGTGAGCGACCTCCTGGAGATCAGTGTGGGGGTACGGGTGGCGGTGGGTCATCAGGCATCACATCCTTCGCTGGGGGACGTGGGTCAGTGGCTGGAGAACCAGCGCAGAGCGCCGTACAGAAGGGCGCGGATTTCGGGTGCGAACGTGGTGGCGGCCAGCAGGAAGCCGAACAGCAGCGTGATCAGCGCATGCCACAAGCGCAGTCCCAGGTAGCGCCAGGCGATGAACGCCATCGCGCCGAACACGAGCACCAGCGGGACGGTCACGGTCATGGCTTCACCTCCTCTCAGGGCGGTCGGTGGGCGGATCAGATGCCGTCGTGTCGGGACTTGCGGCGGAGCCAGCGCCGGCGAGCGCGGCACTTGCGGCACAGACGGCTTCCGGACGTGGCGTCGGCGCCGCAAAGGCACCGGAGCGGGACGAGGCGGGTCATGCGCATCTGGGGTTCACCTCCTCCCTGCACAGGCGGCGGGCGGGCAGTGGTGGGCGTAGGTGCCCAGGAGGCGACGGCTCAGGGTTCCCGTGGGGGCGTGGCGACGGTCCTCGGTACGGATCACGGTGACCAGCACCACGAAGAGCGCGAGCGTGACGGCCGACAGCGCCAGGGCCAGGAAGACGACGAAGAGTCCGAAGTCCATGGGTCACGCCCCTTCGATCTCGTCGAGGGCGATCGCGTCGCGGTAGGAGTCGAGCGCTTCGCGCCGGACCATCGCCGCTTGCGTGATCAGGACGGCCTCAAAGCGGACGGTGCCGAAGTCGAAACCGGCGACGTGGTGTCCGTTCTCGACGATGGGCGTCGTGCCGAGCAGAGCGGCGATTCGCTGAACTTCGGCGATCGCTTCGGCTTCCGTGGTGGCGTCGGTGTCGTAGTTGGTGTGGACCGACACGCGCACGGTGCCGTACCTGGGAACGGGCACCCGCGGGTGGCTGTCAAGGAAGGTGGCCAGGGCCCGCAGTCCGGTGATCAGTTCGCGGCGGTGGTGGTGCTGAGCTGCGCTCATGGAGATCACATCCCTTCCGTCTCCGGTGACCTACGAGGCGAAGGTAGGTTTCGGGGAAGGGGTGGCCCCATCGCGCGATGTGATCATGCGGTGAGATCAAGAACATCCGCCGATGAGATGGATCAGATCCTGTGGTGAGATAAGCCCCAGCTCACGACCCATGCCACACAAGAGACCCCCGACAGGGTCCTTCGGGAACTGGCACTCTCGCGAGCGCAGAAGGACCCTGCCGGGGGCGTTGACGCGGCGGGGCGGGACGCGGTGGCAAGGTGTGAGCGAGCCGCGGGCCATGCACCGTCGCGTGTCAAGGTAGCCAGGGAACAGGCGAGCGCGCCTTATCGGTCACGGGCGGTCCCGCCGGGGATCCTGGCCAAGGTCAATCGGTCTCGGGTGGGTCATCAGGCGCTTTTCGGGAGCCGTTTGTCAGTCGTGTTCCAGAGCAGGCGGGCTCGCGCACGGGAAGTCAGATACAGGTGGTAGAGCGCTGTGGCGGTGTAGCCCTCACAGCAGTCATCAACGTTCAGGTCGAAGTGGTCGAAGAACGCCGTGCGCGAGAGTGCACTGTGCGCCGCGTCTCGTTCTCCTAGCAGGGCTGCTCTATGCGCTGTCGGATGGGCCTGACTCCACTTGTCCTGAGTCATGGCCCTACACCTCGCCGGGCGCGGGCGTCGAATGGAGGTCCCGGTATCGGGCGACGATTCGGCGTACGGCCCTCGCGGGATCCGCTGTGGAGTGCCAGGCGTAGACGGGGCGGTGGCGGCGGTCGTTCCAGCCGGCCCGCCACCAGAACAGGTCCCCGTTCGTCCACACGACGAGATCGCGCCACACCGACACCGCAGCCAGGCCGTAGCCGTCGTTCACGTCGGTCGTGATCCCGTACAGAGCCAGCTCTCGTTGTAGCCGGTCAGCTGCGGCGACAACGGAGTTGAGGCGATATGCCGCTCGCTGTCCGGTCATGCGCTGGCTTCCCTCCCGCAACTCTGCTTTCTCAGGCAACAAATTGGCGGAAGTCAGACAAACGCGAATCTTTGACTTGTCTCAGATCAGCTCTGACGTGCTCCGCAAACTGATGCGAGGTTTCCAAGCAAAGCGGTTCCGTAGAATCTCGCCGTGATATCTCACGGTGTGATGGACTAGGAGCGCTTCACTTCTTCTCGAACGGCGCGCTACCAGGGGAACGGAACGCCGCCATGACAATGGATCAAGAGCGAGTTCTTCATGTTCTTGAGACTGTTTTCGCACGTCAGGACATGGAAGACGTGTGCAAGCAGCGCGATCTCGGCGGGGTCATCCGCATCCTCACCAAGTACGGAATCACCCAGGGGCAGATAGCCAACCTCACCGGAATCCCGCAGGGGCGCGTCAGCGAGTACAAGAGCGGAAAGCGCCTCCCGACCGCGAAGCATACATTTGAGTCGTTCGCTGATGGTTTGAGCATGCCTGGCCACTTGCGTCGCCATTTGGGGTCAGCGTCCCCAGGCGGCCGAGGTGGCGGTGCACAGGTCATCAGCGATGGGGTTCAGATCCCCACGGACACATTTGACTTGCAGCTCTTCGCTGAAGCGATCGGGAAAAGAGGCGAGCCGTTGAAGCGCCGCGAACTGCTGGCAATGATCGGACAACTGGGTGCCCAATCAGCTCTGGCCCAGAACGAGGCATGGGAGAAGGTCGCCTACGCACTGTCGAGGCCGAAGGCGCTCGACGAAGCGGTGGTGCGAGAGATGGAAGCGAGGGCGGCCGGCTTCCACCGCCTCGAAGAGATGCTGCCCGCACAGACCATCTTCAAGGGCCTGGCCGCCCACCTGAACGAGGTCGGAACCCTCCTGAACAGCACAGCCACCGACCCCAAGGACGAGCTCCGCAGACGCTTGATCGTGGTCGCCGGCGAGAGCAGCGTCCTCGCCGGCTGGATCGCGACCGACCTGGGGAACGTCTCGGCGGCTCGCAACTTCTACGACACAGCGGAGAAAGCCTCCAAAGAGGCGGACGATCCCGCCATCATCGCGTGCGCGTTCGGATACAGAAGCTACATCCCCAGCGGCAAGGGAAACCACGGGCGAGCCCGCTCCCTGTTGACCACCGCACTCCAGCACCTGCCCAGGGACGTATCACCTGGCACCACATCCTGGCTTGCAGCCCGGCATGCGGAAGAGAGCGCCGCACTGGGAGAGCGGGAAGCTGCCATTCGGTCATGGGCCGAGGCAAGCGAAGCATTCAACATCGCAGATCCAGAAGAGGACCGCGTGTGGACCAGATTTCTGGATCGGGACCGCTTCGACTCCTTCCTAATCTCGACCTATGCGCAAATCGGTCGGCTGGACGAAGCTGAAGATGTAGCCCGTGCAGTCATCGCACGACTGCCTGAGGTAGAACGAAAGCGAGCAGGCATCATCCTCGGCGACATCGCCACAGCTCACATCATGCACGGATCGGTTGCGGAAGCGGCCAGAGCGGCTAGGGAAGGCCTCGCGATCATACGTGAGACAGAGTCAGGGATCTGGCTACCGCGATTCATCGTCCTTGGTGAATCGCTCAGGCGCTGGCAGACCCAACCGCCGGTCCGCGCCTTCCTGGAAGAACTGGCAGTCACGAAGCGTCAGTTCTCTGCGTCTCCGTACTGATCCAGTTTAGATAGGTGCCGCTGCCTTCGAGTATCTCGGTGGCTATAATTTCTGGGATTTCATAGCCGTGGCTGGCTTTGATGTGTTCTTCAAGTTCTGCGAATAAAGTCCGCGTAGTTTTGATAACCAGCTGCCATTCCTGTTCATCTCGCAGAGAGCCCTTCCACCAGTATAGAGAGCGGATCGGGCCGACGATCTGTACGCCAGCAGCGAAGCGTTTCATGGTAATGCTACGGGCTAGAGCAGCACCTGCGTCCGCACTTGGGACGGTCGTCAGTACTTGTATGTAATCCGTCACGACCCCGGCACCTCGTTGGCTCCAAACAACCAGATGCTGCCCACTTTAGTTTCCAGGCAACGGAGGTGCGAGTGTAAGAGCGCCGAACAGGGGAAACACCTGCGTTCGCGAGGGCGACTCAATCTTCTGCACGATCGCCCCCATGGCGGGAGGAACCCCCGCGTCGGGCGGGGCCGACCGGGTGTACTCCGAGTCCATGAGCGTGCCGTCGGGAACATCCCCGCATCGCGGGGACGGCCTGCCGACGTTCCGAACCTCTAACGGCTCTTGCGGTACATCCCCGCGTCCGCGGGGCCGACGCCTCCACCAGGGCCTCGACGATGTCCTCGACCGGAACATTCCCGCGTCCGCAGGGCCGACCGGTACTGGGACGCGTACGGGATGTACGCCTCCGGAACATCCCCGCGTCCGCGGGGCCGACGGCGGCTCCACCATCATGTAGGCGGTGCCGAGCGGAACATCTCCGCGTCCGGGGGGCCGACCTCTGACCAGGCCACTAGCCGCCCTAGCACCCCGGAACATCCCCGTGTCCGCGGGGCCGACGCCTCGGCCTTGGCCAAGGCCGACATGTACGGCGGAACATCCCCGCGTCCGCGGGGCCGACGCCAACCCGGCCGATCCCACCCGGTGGAGGCGGGAACATCCCCGCGTCCGCGGGGCCGACTACGCGACGCCCTTCGGGGTCAGCACCGCGTACGGAACATCCCCGCGTCCGCGGGGCCGACGGATCCCATTGGGAGTGCATCACGCCCGGCGCGGGAACATCCCCGCGTCCGCAGGGCCGACCTGCCACAGCACCGCACCGTTCGGGCCGAGGACGGAACATCCCCGCGTCCGTGGGGCCGACTCTCCTACAAGACGAGCACGAGAGCCAACCAGCGGAACATCCCCGTGTCCGCGTGGCCGACACCCCCCGCGCGCCACCGACGATGTGGTCGAGGGGAACATCCCCGCGTCCGCGGGGCCGACATCGTGCCGCCGTTCGGAGTGAGCAGGAACGACGGAACATCCCCGCGTCCGCGGGGCCGACACGGGCACCACCGACACCGGACGCCCCATGACCGGAACATCCCCGCGTCCGCGGGGCCGACGACTACGCGCCGCCCCCGCCACCCACGCCGGCGGGAACATCCCCGCGTCCGCGGGGCCGACCGGGCGAAGGGGGTACGAGTCCAGGTCACGGTCGGAACATCCCCGCGTCCGCGGGGCCGACCCCACCGACCAGGGGAGAACCCGTGTTCACGAAGGAACATCCCCGCGTCCGCGGGGCCGACCTCCTTGTGCTCCGGCCGCACGCCGCGCATGTGGGAACATCCCCGCGTCCGCGGGGCCGACCAGGGGATGCCGAGCTCACTGGGGCCGGGCTCCGGAACATCCCCGCGTCCGCGGGGCCGACGCGCGGGCGAGCTGCATCGCGAACGCCTGGCCGGGAACATCCCCGCGTCCGCGGAGCCGACCCTCACGCGCGCCGCGCGTACGCGCGCCGCGCAGGAACATCCCCGCGTCCGCGGGGCCGACCGCAGCACGAAACCGCGGGTCGCGCGCGCGGAGGGAACATCCCCGCGTCCGCGGGGCCGACGAACCGGGTGACGCTCGGGTCGGCCAGGTCGTAGGAACATCCCCGCGTCCGCGGGGCCGACGACCAGCTCAACCGGCCGGACATGATGCAGGCGGGAACATCCCCGCGTCCGCGGGGCCGACGTGTGACGTTCGACGGGCAGACTCTGGACGCCGGGAACATCCCCGCGTCCGCGGGGCCGACGACCAGCTCAACCGGCCGGACATGATGCAGGCGGGAACATCCCCGCGTCCGCGGGGCCGACTCGTCGTAGAACTCGGCGTAGACCATGGCCGGGGGAACATCCCCGCGTCCGCGGGGCCGACCGGTCAACGCCTGAAACGCCCTCCTGGCCTGGAGGAACTTCCCCGCGTCCGCGGGGCCGACTCGGGGATCAGGACGGGCGGCGCCTGGCGCTGGGGAACATCCCCGCGTCCGCGGGGCCGACATGTCCACCGCCACCGCGCCGACGCGCGGAACATCCCCGCGTCCGCGGGGCCGACGCCGTGGGCAACCGCGTGAACGCGATAGGCGAAGGAACATCCCCGCGTCCGCGGGGCCGACGCCAGGTTCTGCGCCCCCGTGCCCGCTGAGTCCGGAACATCCCCGCGTCCGCGGGGCCGACCGCCACGGGATGCCGAACACCTGGGCGCAGGTCGGAACATCCCCGCATCCGCGGGGCCGACATCCTGTTCGAGGGCACGCCGCGGTCGGAGTCGGGAACATCCCCGCGTCCGCGGGGCCGACCACGGAGCGGGCGAGGTGCACACCGTATGCGCAGGAACATCCCCGCGTCCGCGGGGTCGACCTGTGCCCAGCGCCGTGAGGCGGCCGCCTCGCAGGAACATCCCCGCGTCCGCGGGGCCGACATGTCGCGGGCCGCACGGATGGTGCCCAGCGGCGGAACATCCCCGCGTCCGCGGGGCCGACGAGACCGGTGAAGCCGCGAGCGACCCAGTCTGGTGGAACACCCCCGCGTCCGCGGGGCCGACACCCGGGCTGAGTCCGCCAGTGCTTCTGAATGCGGAACATCCCCGCGTCCGCGGGGCCGACGCGTCGGCCGGGCCGCGGCCGCCGCCCGAATCGGTACAACCCCCCCGCCCCGGGGCCCCCCCGGGGAGGGACTCGGACCCCGAGTGTGGTGAGGGAACAAACA
>NZ_JBEOZT010000066.1:0-9918 GCF_040298265.1 Nonomuraea sp. NPDC001636 | reverse complement strand
ACTACGTTCCCGACATGATCGATCCTCCTTCAACGCAGTCACTCGCCACGTGCGACCTCATGTCGCAAGGGTCGGTGTCACCAGACGCAAAGTAGGGGTGCCGTCGGAATACGGCAGAAACGGGCCGTGCGAGCACTCATCTGTTCCGAGAGCGTGCCTTCGGTGGCACTGAAGGCACAATCAGACGCCGACCTCGGCCTGGCGAGGACGGGCGTCCTCAGCGATGCGCAGATGGCGCACGGGCGACAGCAGCACCCACATCGGTGCCAGCGCGAGCCCGATGCTTCCCACCAGCAGCGCCGGGCGCAGGCCGATCAGATCGCCCAGCAGGCCGCCTGCCATGGCTCCAAGCGGGAGTACGCCGAACGACAGCGTGCGGTAGGCGGCGTTGGCCCGGCCGACCACGGCGGCGGGTACGGCGACCTGCCTCAGTGTGACCGCCTGTGAGCCCGACACCGCGATGCCGACGCCCTCAACGAAGTAGGCGACGGCCAGCACGATCGGGCTGACCGGGCCGGACACCAGGGGGATGGCGATGAGCGGTGTGGAGGCGACCACCGTGGTCGCGATGAGCGCGGGGCCGAAGCCGAGCCTGCGCACCAGCGGCTGTGTGGCCAGTGCGCCAAGCACGGCGCCCGCCGCTGCCGTCGAGGCGATGGCGCCGATGACCCCCGCGGACAGCCCCAGGTCGTGCACGGCGTACAGGATGTAGAGGGCGGCGATGAACTGGCCGAAGAAGTTGAAGGTGGCCGCCTCCAGGGCGACGGGCCTGAGGTGGCGGTTGCCGAAGGTCGCGCGCACCCCTTCGGCCATCTCTTGCCAGATCCGCCGGACGCTACCGGGTTGCGGGGTCGGCTCGCGGTGCCGGACACGCAACAGGAACAGCGCTGAGAGCAGGAAGGACAGCGCGTCGAAGGCGAGCGCGACAGGCGCGCTGAGCGCCTGGACCAGCAGACCGCCCAGCCCTGGCCCGGCTAGTTGCGCGAGTGAGGCGCTGAACTGCAGGCGGCTGTTGGCCCGCACCAGGTTCTGGCCTGGCACGAGCGCGGGCACGTAGGCGTGATAGGCGGTGTCGAACAGCACGGTCAGCGTCCCGCTGGCCAAGACGATCAGGTAGAGGCTCTCGATCCCCAGCACCCCGCCCAGGGCGGTGACCGGGATCAGGGCGATCGCGACCGCTCGCCCCAGGTCGGCTCCGAGGAGCAGCGGCCGGCGGCGGCTGCGGTCGATCCATACGCCCGCCAGCAGGGTGAGCAGGAGAGCGGGTAGGTAGCCGGCGGCGTTCAGCAGGCCTATCTGGGTGGGGCCGGCGTCGAACAGCGCGACGGCGGTCAGCGGCAGCGCCACGGTGGTGATCTGGGATCCCACCTGGGAAATGGACTGCGCGGCCCACAGCGATCCGAAGTCGCGATCTTCTACCCTCTTGAGGAGTATCACGGGGTTAGAAATAGAGGCTTCTAACCTCTTATGTCAACCTCTATAGTTAGAGCATGCCGTTCATGTTCGTCGGAGGTTCGCTTCCGCTCGACTTCACCAACACGGTCAGCTGGCACACCGGGCCGGAGCCGTACGATCATCTGCAGACCCCGCAGGACCTCGCGGACTGGGCGGAGCAGGCGGGAATCCCGGCGCCCGCCGGCACGCTGGCCACCCTGGACGCGGCCCGGGAACTACGCGAGGCGCTGTTCCGCTCCTTCCTGGCCGTCATCGACGAGCACCCGCCTGACCTCGGCGACGTGGACAAGATCAATGCGCACCTGCGGGCGGCGATGAGTCATCTGCGGCTGACCGTCGACCTGGCATGGGGCTGGGACGATCAGGGCTCTCCCGACCTGGCGCTGTGGACGATCGCCCGGCAGGGCGCCGAACTGCTCGCCTCGCCCGATCTGCGGTCGGTGTCCATCTGCCAGGCCGACAACTGTGGCTGGCTCTTCCTTGACCGCCGTCATCTGCGCCGCTGGTGCACAAAGGAAGGCTGCGGCAACCGGGCCAAGGCGGCCAGACACTACCAGCGGGTCAGGGCCCGAAGAATGTCACCGTCACAGAGGTGATGGGTGTCCCTCCGAACCTACGACCTCTCCTACTTCTCGCTGACACTCCAGGCTGACCCAGCCGGGAGGCGATCCGCGCCGACGAGGCGACCTCCGCGTTGTGCAGGGCCGAGGCCACGATCCGCGAGATCCGCCCAGGCGCCGGCGGTTCGATCCGCTCCTCGCGCAGATACTTGAGCAGCTCCTCCCGGACCCGTTCAGGCCGTCGCTCGGCGTGCGCGACCTCCTCGGCCAGCCACACCGCCAGCTTCGCCGCGTCCTCCGTCGTGCAGGTACGAAAGCCCAGGTGCGTACGGATCTGATGGAAGTGGTACTCGATCGTGGAGCCGGACCACTCGTAGAAGCCGAACTCCGACGCGGGAACCCGGACCTGCTTGGCCACGTGCTCCACCACGTCATCCGGCAGCTCTGAACGGCCAGCGGGAACCAGCCATGCTGCGTGTAGAACTTCAGCAAGATCGCGAAACCGAGTCGAGTGGCGTCGCGCTTTCCGGCGATCAGGCCGCGCTCTTCGTCCAGGGACGTCCAGTGCTCGACCAGATCGTCGATGTGCATCGAGGGGTGTTTCATGACCAACCAGCAGTGACCAGGCAAGTAACAGCAAGATCAACGCCGTTTGGGGCTCATGACACGTTTCTTACCGGCACCCCGAATTGCCGCAGAGGACCGTCCCGGAAATGGTCTTTTACGAGACGGTTTGAACATGAGCCGGATTGCGGGAAGACGTCTTCCCGGTGAGAGGCCCCGCAGCCCCCAAGGTTCCAGGGATCAGATAAGGCTCAGAGCGCTGTCTGAGGCACCTCCCGTGCGGACCCGTAGCCGCCCGTCCGGCAACAGTTCGGAGTTCGCTCGCAGACGCGCCTCCCACTCAGGCGTGGGCCACTGGGTCCGCTCGTTCCAGACCACGTCGGCTAGGTCCGCATCGGTCAGGTCCGCATCGGTCAGGTCCGCGCCGGGCAGGTCCGCGCTGGTCAGGTGCGCGCCGGTCAGGTGCGCGCCGGTCAGATCTGCGCCGGTCAGATCTGCGCCGGTCAGGTCCGCGCGGGTCAGGTCCGCGTCGAACAGCCCCGCGTCGCTCAGGTGCGCGCAGATCAACCACGCGCCGGTCAGGTTCGCGCCGAGCAGGTCCACGTCGATCAACCTCGCGTCGCTCAGGTTCGCGCGAGTCAGGTTCGCACGGCTCAAATGCGCGCGGGTCAGGTTCGCGCCGAGCAGGTCCGCGTCGCTCAGGTTCGCGCGGGTCAGGTTCGCGCCGAGCAGGTCCGCGCGGCTCAGGTCCGCGCGGGTCAGGTTCGCGTTGAACAGTCCGGCGCCGGTCAGGTTCGCGTCGAACAGTCCGGCGCCGGTCAGGTCCACGCCGGTCAGGTCCACGCTGGTCAGGTCCACGCGGGCCAGGATCGCGCCGAGCAGTCTCGCGTCGCTCAGGTTTGTGCCGGTCAGGTCCGCGCGAGTCAGGTCCGCGCGGCTCAGGTCCGTGCCGGTCAGGTTCGCTCGAGTCAGGTTCGCGCCGAGCAGGTACGCGTCGCTCAGGTTTGCGCCGGTCAGGTTCGCGTGGGTCAGGTCCGCCCAGGTCAGGTTCGCGTGGGTCAGGTCCGCCCAGGTCAGGTTCGCGTGGCTCAGGTCCGTGCCGGTCAGGTTCGCGCGGCTCAGGTTCGCGCGGCTCAGGTTCGCGCGGCTCAGGTCCGCGCGGCTCAGGTCCGCGCGGCTCAGGTCCGCCCAGGTCAGATCCGTGCCGTTCAGGTGCGCTCTGCTCAAGTCCGTACCAGGACGGTTCAGCGGCGATGAGCGCGCGAACGCCGGGGTGGTGCGGGTCCAGGCCCGCCACCAGGACCGTCCGGGCTTGCGGTCGTCGGCCGGGCGGAACGCGGGGGAGGTGCGGGCGAAGGCCGTGATGATCCGGCCTGTGAGCGAGTCAGCGCGCAGCATCGCCTTCTCCTCCTGCCTGCCGGGAGACCGCCTCGGCCGAGGACGGGGGTCCAGGCGGGGCCGTGATGCCCGGTGCGGGTCGATGGGGTTGCTCGGCGGGCGCGGTGGCTGGCTCTGCTGTCTGCGCCGGTCTCGTAACCCCGTCGGCGATGGGCAGGCCGGCCTGCACCGGAATCTGCTGGCTGAGCTTTTCCAGGATGAGAGGCGCGGCCGCCCCGAGCCCCACAGCGATGAGGGGCGTCATCCCGTTGACCGACGCGCCGGCGGCTCCGGCCACCACCGCGCTGGCCGCCGCGCGGCCCAGCACCGAGACCAGATACGGGCCGCCGCCCGGCCCGTACGGATAGCGCCAGGGCCAGCCGTGGCCCACCCGGCGCACCGCCTTGATGAAGTCCAGCGCCTCGATGGCCAGCCCACCGCCCAGTCCCCACAGCGCAAACATCCAGCCCATGAAGCGACCGTAGACGTGCCCCCGGAGCTGCACCCAGCAAAACGAGACGTGAGCCGACGTGCGGGGATGTGATTGTCCTACGATGGCGGGCTTTGGCCACCGGTCAGCTCACGGACCGGCCTGCTTTCGCGGAGTCGGCGTAGGTCGGGGATGTGGTTGTAGAGCGTGCCGACGCTCACGCCGAGCAGCTTCGCGATGGGTCGTCGTTGGCGTGGCGGCACTGGGTAATCGCGTGGCGGGGGCGGTGGCGGCGTTGTCGGCGGCGGTGTGGTTCGACTTCTTCTTCACCCGGCCCTACCAGGAGTTCGCCATCGCCAAGGCGGCGGACGTCCAGACCGCGGTTCTGCCGCTCGTCGTGGGCGTGGCGGTCTCGCAGCTGGCTGCCTACGCCCGCCGTATGCGGGTGGTCACCATCACCAGCGCCGACTACCTCAAGCACATCTACCAGACCGCCGAACTCGCCCAGACCTCCGACGGAGCCCACGCGGTGGTCGAGCACGTCCGCGACCAGCTCGTCGAGATCCTCAGCCTGAGGAACTGCCGCTTCGAGTACGGCAGCCTGATCGGCCACCCACCACAACTCCGCCCCCGATCAGTGCCAGCGTTCGCCGGTGTGTGACGGTCGTGGCGAGCATCAAGGTCAGCAGCGACCTCAGCTACAGCGGCAGCCGCGACATGGCTGCCTGCTGAAACATCCAGGCCGTGCGTGCAGAGGTAGAAAGTGTGGCCCTGAACCCGCTGGGAGGAGTCCGGGCCAGCCGCAACACATGTGGCATGGCAGCCTGCAGCCTGCTGGTCAGGGGCTTACCGGAAGCCAAGGCAGGTCAGGCGAACAGCTCACGGAGGGCCGCCTCCTGATCGTCGCGGGTACGTTGCAGGGCCTGGTAGAGGCGTTCGGCGGGGACCTCGAACGCGGCGAAGTGGTTGGGGTTGCCGTACTCGTGGGGTCCGTACTGCGGTGGGCGCCAGCGACCGTCGACCATGCTTCCCCGCTGGAGCATGGCTGGGTGAAGGGGCCCGAGGAACCGGCGGACAGCCGTTGGCGCTGAAAAGGATCAAGGCGCGCTTACCGATGAAAGATCCTCGCCCATGAAACGTTGAGATGACTACCCGCCATGGTCATTCTCAGCGATAGCCGCCGTTCGCAGGCTCCACAACCCCCCGTTGCTGACCAGTGAGCCAGGCCCGACTCAGCTCGCGAAGCCATCCAAAGCAGCAGGAACGGCCTTGGCCATGGTGCTGCTGCCGGTATGCCCCGAGTCATCCACCACGACCAGCCGGGCATCGGGCCAGGCCTGGGCCAGTTGCCAGGCGTTCTCCAACGGGCTGCCCAGGTCGAAGCGGCCGTGGATGAGCACGCCGGGGATGCCGGCCAGCTTGTACGCGTCCCGCAGCAGGATGCCCTCCTCCAGCCAGGCGGCGTTGGAGAAGTAGTGGGCGCAGATGCGGGTGACGGCCAGCAGATCGGCCTCCGGGCGGTCGCTGTAGGCGTTCGGCTTGCCGTTGACCTCTAGGGAGATCACCGCGTCCTCCCAGTCCGCCCAGTCGTGGGTGGCCTTGGCGCGTACGGCGGGGTCGGGGTCGGACATGAGCCGCGCGTAGGCGGCCAGCAGGTCGCCGTCGCGTTCGGCCTCGGGGACGCCTTCGCGGAAGCGCTGCCACTGCTCGGGGAAGAAGCGTCCCACACCGCGGTAGAGCCAGTCGATCTCGGAGCGGCGGGTCATGGTGACGCCGCAGATGACCATCTCCGAGACCCGCTCGGGGTGGGCTTCGGCGTAGGCGAGCATCAGCGTGGATCCCCACGAACCGCCATACAGCAGCCATCGGTCGACGCCGAGATGTTCGCGCAACCGTTCCATGTCGGTGACCAGGTGGTGGGTGGTGTTGGCGCTCAGGTCGACGGCCGGGTCACTGGCGTGCGGCAGGCTCCGGCCGCAGTTGCGCTGATCGAACAAGATGACGCGGTAGCGCTCGGGGTCGAAGCCGCGACGTTGACCGGGGGAGCAGCTCCCGCCGGGGCCGCCGTGGACGACCAGCGCGGGCTTGCCCTCGGGGTTGCCGCAAACCTCCCAATAGATGAGGTTCCCGTCACCAGTGTCAAGGTGGCCGTGGTCGTAGGGCTCGATCGGGGGATACATCGCCCCAAAATACAAGCGCCAGCACTCGAGTCAGCAACTCCACTTGCCCGTGCTTGCGCTGCGACTGCAATCAAGATCCTTCTCAGCGCCAATGGCTGTCCGCCGGTTCCTCGACCCCGGTGAAGAACGAGGTGGCCAGCCAGCGACTTCGCCCTGGCCGGTCCGGATCGGCCAGCCAAGCGGGTTCACCGCTCATCTTGTCGTCGGCTCGTCCGGCGATCTCCCACATCCGGTAGGTGTCGGGGTGCCACCCGAGGTCAGCCGCGGCCTGGGCGCGGGTCTCGGTCATCGAGATCAACCGGAGGCCGACCTACTCAGGCGGCGCACCGCAGCCCAACCGGTGCCGCACGAATTCCGGATGAGCGTCACCGATCTCGATGCTGTTCTCATCAAGAGCGTTGGCGATATGGAAACAGCCGGCGTCGAAGACGAACTCCACCGCGATGGTGCCGTCCGCCAGGTCATGACTCGAAGGACGCCACTCCAGCAGAGCAACTTCGCGTAGTTCCTGGCCGACGAACGGCTCAAGCCGTTCGTCGGCACCGGACCACGCCGGAGTCAGCTCGAACCATTCCCAGTCGCTGATCGCTGTCGTCGTGTCGATGCTGTTCCAGCTGATCGACAGCTCATCGAGCTTCCAGTGGCAGATCTCTACCTGGACACCGTCGAAGTTCAAGACAACGGGGCAGTCAGCGAACCAATCCCCGTCCTCGACAAACCGCACGATCGCGAACCCCGTCAGACGCCGGCCACCAAGCGCTGCCATGCCTGGCCCGTGTTCCTTGCGGACGGCTTCAAGGCCGACGAGAAAGGTCGGCTCGAAGCCGGAGATCCCCATCACGATAGGTGATTGTCCAGGTTCCTCACGCAGTCGGCCAGCCGATATCTACCGACAGGCAGCATGGCCCGCTTGACAGATCAGATTCCACATAACTCGCCGCTGGATCGTCGAGCGAACCCTGTCCTGGCTCATGCGGGCCCGCCGCAACTGCCGGGACTACGAGCGCCTGCACTCCCACAGCGAGGCCCATCTCACCATGGCGGCCATCACCCTGATGAGCCGGCGCCTGACCCGCCGGAAACCGCGTCGGCCACTCGGCGCCATCCGTTAGCGTCGCGTCAAGCCGTCACACCGTGACGCCTGCAGAACGCGAACGGCTGATCCGAACGCGAAGAACGGGCCCGCAACACGATCAACCACGCGGGCGGATCACCACGGCGTTCCCGCCACGCCGCCGTCCGGCAGCGACTGGAGCAGAACTTCGCATCCACCCGCTTCTGCACCGTGACCCACCAACTTCGCCCGCATACCGAACACGTCGCCGACGGTCGCTGCTTGCCATCTCCCGAGACGAGGGCCTCGGCTCAACCCCATGGCCGCGATCTCGGCCAGCGCCGCGTCATACTCCTCGCGCCGCCGCCGGCGGGACCGCAACTCTGCGACCGGCACGCCGACGAGCAGAAACGCCGTGACGACCGTGCTGTCACCTCCAGCTCGGCTCCACAGCCCTCACACACACGGACCTCGGTTCGCCGACCCACTCAGCAATTCTCACGCGCTGTCACTGCCCTCACCAGGCCCTGCCAACTTGAGAAACAGGCGCTAAGCTTGTTCTTTATCCTCCGGATTGTTGTAGGGCTGCGAGGGTGCGGCCGCGTTTGATGGTCTTGCCCACGTCGTATCGGGTGCGGGGCGGCGATTGGGGATCCCGGATGGACGTCCTGGGCCGGGCCGAGAGGGTTTGGGCGCACTGGCCGGCTGGGCGAGTGCAGGACGCAGGTTCCGAAACCCGCGCCGGACCCGAGCGGGAGTGAGCTGCCCCCGCGAGGCTGCTTTCTCCCATGGGTGACGCAGGTCCTCGGTCAGCCGGCGAGCCATGCGCAGCTGGGTGTGCACGATGATGAGCAGCCAGGTCCAGCGGTCGGCGGCCTGGGCGGCGCGCAGCTTGGGCCGGGTCCAGCCAAGGGTCTGTTTCCAGAAGCGGTAGGTGTGCTCCAGGTCGAATCTGCGCAGGAAGGCTTGCCAGCTGCGGTCCACGTCCACGCCGGTGACGCCGGTCTTGGAGGACCAGAGCCAGATGGGTGGGGCGTCTCGGTCGCCGGGCAGGTGCTCGACCTTCAGCCGGATCAGGGTGCCTTCAACGAGGGGAAGTTCGCCTTCGTGGTCGAGCCAGGCGGCGCGGTGGGTGAGGCAGGGGTGAAGCCGGTCCCAGGCGCTGGTCTCGGCCTTGCCGTAATGGGTGGTGTCCGTGACCGTGGCCACCGCGGGCTTGGGCCAGGTGGCGGGGTCGGCCAGGGCGAACTCGCCGCCGTGCTTGGACGGCCGACCGCCCTTGGGGTCATAGCGTCGTGGTGGGGCGGGCAGGCGCAGCACCCGGTCGGAGCGGATGCGTCCCAGCAGTTCGACGGGCAGGTCACGCAGGACATAGGCCAGACGGGTGATGTCGTAGCCGGCGTCGGTCACGATGAGCACATCTGGATCTCCGCTGCGCCACTGCCCGGCAGCGATCAGCCGCTCGATCACGCCGCGGAGCTGGGCGGCGGTGACGGCGGTGGCGTCGTCGGCCGGCCCCAGCCGCACCACATCCAGCGGCGACGTCCACGACGTGCGGCCCATCTCCAGCGCCGCCACGAACGAGTACGGCCAGCCCGGGATGAACTGCGAGGCGCTCTTGGCCCGGCCGTATACATGGCAGAACAACCGCTCGGCCGAGCAGGCAGCATCCGAGCGCAGCCACGGCGACACATCCACCGCCAGCACGATCCGCCCTTCTGGCCAGCGTGGTAACGGCAGCGCGGCCAGCACTTGGCGCAGCTGGTCCGCATCGATCCGGCCGTGGTTGAGCCCGCCGTACAGGGCGCCGTGCCCGCGCCGGTACTCCGGCGACAAGCTCAGATCCACCGGCGAGTGCACCGGTCCGGGCTCGCACAACAGCGCCTCTGCCAGCTCGAACAACGCATCGGCCCGCGCCTTGAGGCAGGCGTAGACATCATTTCGGAACCGGGACAACACCTCTGAAGACTCGACACAGGCGGCTTCGTTCAGCAGACTCACCCTCACGGCCTTGTAGCGATCACTAGCGACTCGACACCGCACATGATCACTCAAGGCCGTCTTGCTGTCCGCGAAACGATCAACCCGCCGCTCAGCACAACAATCCGGACGATAAAGAACAAGCTAAGGCATCACGAGGGCCTGCGTTGACGGGACCGATCACGCCGGTAAGGGTTCGTCCGGAAACCGGCGCAGGCCCTGTCGCGGGTCTGTCTAGATAACGGTGTATCTCGATCTTGATTAGTTATCGAGTGGTCGGGGTCAGGCGGCCTTCGAAGGTGATGGCGAAGGCGTTCA
>NZ_JBEOZT010000065.1:0-10101 GCF_040298265.1 Nonomuraea sp. NPDC001636 | reverse complement strand
TCCTCCAGGTCGATCTCCGTCGATGCCTGGATCACAGTACTCATCAGGGGTGTCCTCCATGATCAGGAGTTACACCGTTGTTCTTACAGTCCCGTTGCTGGCGGTGAGCAGCATGGCGAGACGCTCCGCTGGGGTGTCCCAGTTGAGCGTCTTTCGTGGTCTGGCGTTGAGTTCGGCGGCGACGGCGTCGAGCTCCTCGCGGGTGTGGACGGACAGGTCGGTGCCCTTGGGGAAGTACTGGCGCAGCAGGCCGTTGGTGTTCTCGTTGGAGCCGCGCTGCCATGGACTGGCCGGGTCACAGAAGTAGACGGGCATGTCGGCGACGACGGTGAACTCGTGGTGGCGGCCCATCTCGCTGCCCTGGTCCCAGGTGAGGGCGCGCTTGAGGTGGGCGGGCAGTGTGGCCATGGTCTCCACCAGGGCGTCGCGCATGCGCTCGGCGCTGCGGTCGATGGGCAGGTGGAGGAGCATCACGTAGCGGGTGGTGCGCTCGACCAGCGTGCCGATGGCCGAGCTGCCGTTCTTGCCGATGATGCAGTCCCCTTCCCAGTGGCCGGGGACGGCCCGGTCGTCAGCTTCGGCGGGCCGCTCGCTGAGCATGACCATGGGTGCGCTGTAGCGGGGCTGGCGTTGCTGGGCCAGGCGGCGGGGCTTGCGCATGGCGCGGCCGGTGCGCAGCGCCCGGGTCAGCTCGCGGCGCAGCTCGCCGCGGCCTTGGACATAGAGCGCCTGGTAGATGGTCTCGTGGCACACGTGCATCTCCGCCCGCTCGGGGAAGGTCCGGCGCAGGCTCTGGACGATCTGCTCTGGGGCTCCAGCGCTTGTGCAGGTGCTCTTGAATGTAGGCCCGTAACTCGGGGTTCTGGCCAATCTTGCTGGGCTTGGGGCGGGGCCGGCGCGCGTCGGCTCGGGCCTGAGCGGCGTGCGGCCGGTACTGGCCGCCTGTGGGGTGCCGGTTACGGCGGATCTCCCGACTGATGGTGGACGGCGCACGGCCCAGCTCGCGGGCGATCTCGCGGATCGCCGCTCTCTCTCGTACCCGGTCGGCGATGTAGATCCGCTCGTCTCCCGCAGATAGCGGGACTCGCCCGGTGGGGGCACCGTCCGTGATTCGGGCGGTGCCCCCTTGTTCCATTTGGTGCGATTCCAGCCGTTGCGCCACCGCTTCCCGGTCCGGATGTTGATCCCAACGATCCGGCACGCTTCCCGGCTGCTGAAACCTTGATCCATAAGCCGGAAGTATTCCTCCCGCTCACGGGTCAGCTTCTTCGGGCCCTGCGGAGATCGGATCTTGCGGATCTCGAACTCTTCCATCGCACTCCCCAACCTGGGGTGTTGCGACGACCGCTAGAAGGAAGGGTTCAAGGGGGCCGGGGGCTCTCTCCGGGCGCAGCTCTCCCCCGCCATGAGCGGGGGTTCCTGGGGTTTCCCGGCAGGTCCACGCGCGCGTGTCGCCCCGGCCGGCCAGGGTTCTGGCGCGGCTCTCGATCGAGCAGTTTCGGCCGCGGACGGCGTCACTGCTGGGGTCGAAACTGCCGTAGTAAGGGACTCCAGGGACGGTGGTTGAAGCGCCAGGGCCCGGAGTTGCTGACTCTGTCGGAGTAGTAGCAGGTGTAAGCGGCGCCCGGTCCCCGCTCGACGCCCGGCGGCCGCCGGCATCTGCCCGCATGCCGGTCGCGCCCGCCTCGGCTACGACCGCGCCCGCGTCCTGCTGGAGAAATACGCCGGCCTCGATCTGCACCAGCTGCGGCACAGCGCCGCCACCCACCTCGGCGAGGGAAAGGTGCCGCTCCAGCTCATCATGGGCACTGCCATGCGTTACGTCAAACCCGGACCTGAGGCCGTCGCCAAGGTCACCGAGGTCCAGATGCCCCGCCGCCGCACCCACTGATCACGATCGGCGGCCGGCCGGGGCTGTAGGAGCTCCGGGCCGCCTCGCCGGCCACAGCCGGGGCGACATCCGGATCCGCTACCGGCACCCGCCCGCGCCCTGACCACCCCGGTGAGGGTGGCCGCTCAACGCGGGCTCAACAGGGGCTCAACACCGGGCGGCCTACGTTCTCCTCATCCGAAAGCGGACGAAGGAAGAGGGGACATGAACATCACCGCCAAGCTCGGCACCGCCCTCGTCGCTGGTGCGATCGGCCTGGGGGGCCTGGCCGCCGCGCCCGCGCAGGCCACCACGGCTCAGGCCGGTCCCAGCTGCGTCAGCGTCACGCACTGGACGACCAAGATGACCCACAAGGTGCGAGTCATCAACAACTGCAAATACTCCGTCACCTACCAGGTCAAGCGGCGCGGGCCGGACTCCGACTGCCTGACCGTGGCCCCGCACCAGGGCTACACCTCGTGGTGGCAGCGCTGGGGCCGCCAGTACCAGGGCATCCGCTGGTGGTGCGCCTGACGCTGACGGGAGGGGGCGCCTGCGATCCGGCGCCCCCGACGGCTACAGGGACGTAGGGCGGGCGTGGCGCAGGGATGGCGCGAACCCGTCCGGCTCCCGCCCAGCGTACGGCGCGGTCTGTTGATCGTGGTCATGCGCGGCGAGCTCGGCATCGCGGTGATGCGGAATCAACGATGGTGCCGGCCAATGCACGCCGAGAGCCACCCGTTGCAGAGGTTGACGACTGCCGCGCCGCGGTTCGTCCGGGACGTCACCCGTGCAGGAGGGTTCGCACCTCCGCCAGGAGGTCCACCTGCCGCCGCCAGTCGCCGCCCGAGATCCCGACGACCGCGTGGCTCGCCCCGGCCGCGCGGTAGTCGTTCAGCCGTCCGGCGGCCTCCTCGGGGTGGCCGGTGAGGGGGATCGGCAGCACGTCCTCAAGCGGACGGCCGTAACCGGCGCTGATCCCGGACGCCACCTGAGCCCGGGACGGGACGTCGGGCCCGCCTCCCAGCGCGGCGGCGCAACCGATGGCGACGACCGGAACGGGACGGCCTGCCTGCCCGGCCAGTTCGGCCAGCCGTGCCCGTCCCTCGGCGACCTCCAGCGGGGAGATCAGCGAGGGGAACCAGCCCTCGCCCAGCCGCGCCGCCCGCCGGATCGCCGCCTCCGACGCGTTGCCCACCCACACGGGCGGCATGGCCGCGGCCGGGGACAGCGTGACCGGCGGCTGCCCCGGCTCGTCCGGCAGCCGGGTCTCCTTCCCGGCCAGCAGCTCGGGGAGCAGTTCCAGCGCGGTGTCCGTACGGCGTCCGCGCCGCCCGTACGCCACCCCGGCGGCGGCCCACTGCCCCGGCCCGCCGCCCGAGCCGACGCCCAGGACCAGCCTGCCGCCCGACACGTGCTGCAGGCTCGCGACCTGCTTGGCCACCCAGGCCAGCGGCCGGATCGCCGGGACGAACACGCTTGCGCCGATCCTGATCCTCGACGTGACGGCGGCCGCGGTGGCCAGCGCGATCGACGCGTCCAGGGTCGGCGCGCCGATGGCCAGGTGGTCGCCGTGCCAGACGCCGTCCAATCCGGCGTCCTCCGCGTGCCGGGCGGCCTCCCGCAGGTCGAGGCCCCTTGTGCGCTGCTCGCCGACGCCGGGAAGGATCACACCGATCTCAAAGCTCTTCATGCGGCCGACTATGCAACCTCAGGCGGGCTTGAGGTCAATCGTGCGGGGGCCGGAGGTAGGGGCGCGCCGGTCGGCCAGGAACACCGGCCCGGCCTGGCGGCCGTTGGGCAGGCGAGGCAGGATGCGGGCCGTGGGGGTGGCCCGGTGCCCGTACTCAAGGGCGCCGCACGCAATCCCTGCTCCGTGACGCCATCGGGCAGAACTTGTCGGCCAGCGCGTCCTCATCCGCCCGGGTCGACTCCTGGAAGCCCAGAGCGTCCCGCACCTGGGCCCGGTGCCGCTCGATCGACCGACTCGACCTTGACTTGACCGGCCACGTAGTCCACCGCGGCCTTGGGCGACTCACCCACGTGCCGCGGGATCAAAGAACGTCAGCGGCGAAGCGCAGTCGTACGGTACGGGCCGGTTCATCGCCACGTTCGCCTGGTTCCACGATGCCGCACCGGACCTCACAGTGGTGTGACGGCCTCTGTTCGGCCCCTGTTAGGGCCGGGTCCGTACAACAGACCGCATGCAAGCAACCATCGAAGTCAGCGGGCTGCGCAAACGGTTCGGTCCGACCCTGGCGCTGGACGGCATGTCGTTCACCGTGCTGCCCGGCCGGGTCACCGGGTTCGTCGGCCCCAACGGGGCGGGCAAGTCCACCACGATGCGGGTGATCCTCGGCCTGGACGCGGCCGACGAGGGCCAGGCGCTCATCGGCGGCCGGCCGTACGCCGGCCTGCGCAACCCGCTCACCCACGTCGGCGCGCTGCTGGATGCCGGGGCGCTGCAGCCGAGCCGCACCGCGCGCAACCACCTGCTGTGGCTGGCCCACTCCCAGGGCCTGGACGGCAGGCGGGTCGACGAGGTGCTCCGACAGGTGGGGATGCAGTCCGCCGCCCGGCGCAAGGCGGGCGGCTTCTCGCTGGGCATGCGGCAGCGGCTCGGCATCGCGGCCGCGTTGCTCGGGGACCCGCCGGTGCTCATGCTGGACGAGCCGGTCAACGGCCTGGATCCCGAGGGCATTGTGTGGATGCGCGGATTCCTGCGGTCGCTGGCCGGCGAAGGGCGGGCCGTGCTGGTGTCCAGCCATCTGATGAGCGAACTGGAGGACACCGCCGACCATCTCGTGGTGGTGGGCAAGGGCCGCGTCATCGCCGACACCAGCGTGGCCGATCTCATCACGACCGCCTCCCGCGGCCGGGTCACACTGCGGACGGCGGCGCGCGCGGCGGCGATGTCCGCGCTGGGCCAGGCAGGCGCCACCATGGCCGTCACCGATCGCGACACGATCGTCGTCTCAGGGCTGCCGTCGGAGCACATCGTGGCCGTACTCAACGCTGGCGCGGTGCCGTTCTCCGAGGTGGCGACGCACCGGGTGACGCTGGAGCAGGCCTACATGGACCTCACCGCCGATACGGTCGAATACCGGGGAGCGGCACGATGAGCGCCCTTTCGAGCCGCTCCTCAGACCGCTCCTCAGACCGCTCCGCACCCAGCTCCGCACCCGGCTCGGAACCGCGGGCCGGGCGCGGAGGGTTCGGGCGGTTGCTGCGGGCCGAGTGGACCAAGTTCAGGACGGTGCGCGGCTGGGTGGTCGCCCTGACGGCAGCGGCGCTGGTCACCGTGCTGCTCGGGCTGCTGTCCGCGTCCAGCAATCACGCCTCGTGCGGCGCCGGTCCGGTCGAGGTCGCCTGCCCACCGCCGCTGACGGGGCCGGACGGCGAAGCGGTGGACGACAAGTTCTTTTTCGCGCACCGGCCGCTGGCCGGGGACGGCGGCATCACCGTCCGCCTCACCTCCATGACCGGCAAGATCCGTAAGCCCGACGTCACCCCCGGAGTGCGGAACGAGGTCGCCGGCCTCGTGCCGTGGGCGAAGGCCGGAGTCATGATCAAGGAGAGCACCGAGCAGGGCTCTGCCTACGCGGCGGTGATGATGACCGGCGCGCACGGAGTGCGGATGCAGCACAACTTCACCCACGACGTGGCCGGCCGGGCGGGCGGCGTCTCCCGGCAGTCGCCGCGCTGGCTGCGGCTGACCCGCGCCGGCGACACCCTCACCGGGTACGAGTCCGCCGACGGCACGAACTGGACCGAGATCGGCACCGCAACCTTGGCCGGGCTACCGGCGACCGTACAGGTCGGGTTGTTCGCGACCTCCCCGGGGGATCTGACGGTCACGCAGGGGGATCTCGGCGGGTCCGTCGCGGCGGCCCGCTTCACCGAAGCCACCGGCGAGTTCGACCAGGTCGAGCTGCAGGGCAGCACGCCTGGCACGTGGCGAAACGACGACATCGGCGTCACCATCGGTCCCGACGGTGCCGAGCACCACCCGGGCCGCGCCAGCCGGTCCGGCGGCACCTTCTCCGTCACCGGCGTCGGCGACATCGCGCCGACCATCGAGGGCCCGACCGCCGAGCGTCCTCTCAGCAGCGCGCTGATCGGGCTGGTCCTGGTGATCGTGGTGGCGGTCATGTTCGTCACCGCCGAGTACCGGCACGGCCTGATCCGCGTCACCCTGCTGGCCGGCCCGCGTCGCGGCCGGATGCTGGCGGCCAAGGCGCTGGCGCTCGGCCTGGTCACCTTCGCCGCCGCGCTGCCCGCCGTCGCGATCACGTTCACGGTCGGCGGGCGGATTCTGCGCGACAACGGCAACGCCGTCGTCCCGGTGTCCCTGCTCACCCAGGTGCGCATCGTGGTCGGCCTGGCGGCGCTGTTCGCGCTGGCCGCCGTGCTCGCCCTCGCGCTCGGCGCGCTGCTGCGGCGCAGCGTCGCGGCGGTCATCACCGCGATCGCGGTGATCGTGGTCCCGCACGTCCTGGCCACCACCTCGGTCCTGCCCGACAGCGCGGCGCAATGGCTGCTGCGCCTCACCCCGGCGGCCGGCTTCGCCATCCAGCAGAGCATCCCGCAGTACGCGCACGTGCTCGGCCACTACTCCCCCATCGCCGGGTTCTACCCGCTGCCGCCGTGGGCCGGCCTGGCCGTGCTGGCCGGCTATGCCGCGCTCGCCCTCGGCCTGGCCGTCCGCCGGCTTGGGCGGAGGGACGCATGAGACATCCCCATCGGGCCCTCTTCCGGCGTCGCGGGAGGAGTGCATGAGAGCGCACCTGCATGCGGAGTGGACGAAACTCCGTACCCTGCCCGGCACCGGCTGGCTGCTGCTCGCGATCGTGGTGCTGACCGTCGCCGTCAGCGTCGCGGCCTCCGCCGTGGTGTCCTGCGCCTCGGAAGGCTGCGGCTACGACCCCGCCAGAATCGGCCTCTTCGGGGTCCAGGTGAGCCAGGCGGTCGTCGCCATCCTGGCCGTCCTGGCGGTCACCGGCGAATACGGCACCGGCATGATCCGCCTCACCCTGACCGCCATGCCGCGCCGGGCCGGCGTCCTGGCCGCGAAGGCGATCATTCTGGTCGGCCTGACCCTGATCGCCGGGAGCGTCGCCGTGCCCGCCTCCGCGCTGGCCGCGCGGCGCATCCTGCTCGACAACGGCTTCCCCGCCGACCTGCTCGTCCTCACCAGCGGTCCCATGGTGCGCGCCGCCGTCGGCTCGGTCCTCTATCTGGCGCTGGTCGCCCTGTTCAGCCTGGGGGTCGCCACCGCCGTACGGGACTCCGCCACCGCCATCGGGGTCGTGCTCGGCCTGCTCTACCTCTTCCCCGCACTCATCCTCATGATCGCCGACGATGACTGGCAGCGGCTGCTCTGGCAGCTCTCCCCGATGAACGCCGGGCTCGCCATCCAGGCCACCACCAACCTCGCCGGCCTCCCCCTCAGCCCATGGGCCGGCCTCGGCGTACTCGCGGCCTGGGCCACCGCGGCGCTCCTGGGCGGCGGGCTGCTTCTACGGCTGCGCGACGCATAGCCGCCGGCCGGATCCCGGTGGGCCTGGCGGCTGTCGTGCGGCCTGGGAGCGGCGGGGCGCCACCTCTTCGCCGCGTAGCCTTCTGGATTGACATTGCTAGCTATTTCAGTCATGTTTGAAATAACTAGCCAATGTGTGCGGAGCAAGCCATGGAACGCGTGACCTTCAACAGCGTCGGCACCCGCTGCGCGGGTGATCTCTACCTGCCCGAGACGAGCGACCCGGTCCCCGGGCTGGTGCTCGGGCACAGCGGGGTGATGGTCAAGGAGGCGCTGGCGTTCTTCGCGCCGTACTTCGTCGAGGCCGGCTTCGCGGTGCTGGCCATCGACTACCGCACGGTCGGCTCCAGCGAAGGCGAGCCGCGCGGCCTGGACTACCCGGAGCGGCAGGTGGAGGACTTCCGCAGCGCTGTGTCATACCTGCAGACCCGCCCCGAAGTGCAGCCGGAGCGCATCGGGGTGTGGGGGGTGAGCATCGGCGGGTCGGTGGCGGCCCAAGCCGCCGTGCTCGATCGGCGCATCAAGTGCGTCGTCGTGCAGAGCCCCAGCGTGTGGAACGGATGGCGGTACCTGGAACGCCTCCTGGGCCGGGCCGGTGTCCACGCGCTGCGCGACCGACTGCAGCAGGACTGGCAGCGGCGCTACGAAGGCGGGCAGAGCGCCCGCGTGCCGCACCTGACGCTGGAGGGCGACAGCGTGAAGGACACCCCGGACATGTCGACCCGCCTGTTTCCCACCTACCGCAACGAGAAGACCCTCGACTCGGCCGAGCACCTGCTCACCTTCGCACCCGAGAACCTCATCCACCGGCTCACGCCGACGCCGCTGCTGATGATCGCCAACGGCGGCTGGGACCCGTACCACATGCTGGAGGAGGCGCAGAGCGCCTTCGCCAAGGCGGGCGAGCCCAAGCGGCTCGCGGTGCTGCCCTACGACGTGCTCGGGCTGTACACCGGCCCGGGCCTGGAAGAGGCGACGGCGCTCGCGATCGACTGGTTCAACCTCCACCTGCGCAGGACCCGGCTCGCGGACATCACCCCGACACCCACCTACGAGTCGGTGGCCGCCATGACACAGTGAACCGGCACACGATCAACAACGGAGGACGCGACCATGAGCACTGAGCAACAGCAGGACCGGCTGCTCCGCTGGGTGGAACGGGTGGCCGCCTTCTGCGTCGAGGAGTGGGGGCTGCCGCCCATCACCGGACGCATCCTCGGCTGGCTCATGATCTGCGATCCGGCCGAGCAGTCCGCCGGCCAGATCGCGGACGTGATCCAGGCCAGCCGGGCCTCACTCACCTCGAACATGCGTTTCCTCACGGCCATCGGCCTGGTCAAGAAGGTGAGAAGGCCCGGCGATCGCGTCTCCTACTACCGCATCGAGGACGACGCCTGGCAGAAGGTCATCCAGCGCAAGCTCGAAGGCCTGAGCGCGTTCGGCGAGATCGCCGACGAAGGGCTCGACATCGCGGGCGGCGAGGGACACCGCACCGAGCGCATCAAAGCCGCCCACGACTCCCTGACGTGGCTGCAGAACCTCGCGGCCCGTCATCCGCTACGCCGTTAAGGAACCCCCATGCACCGCTGGCAACCCGAGCTCGGGCTGATCCAGGAAACGCTGCTGCTCACTCTCCACGCCAGAGCCCTGGACGCCGGGCGGCCCAGCCCCATCCTCGGCGACACGCTCTCCGCCGAACTGGCCCGCAGCATCGATTACGACTTCGGCAAGCTGAAGGTCAAGCCCAACCTCGTCCTCACCACGGCACTGCGCGCCAAGAAGCTCGACGGCGTCGTCCGCGCCTACGTCGCCGCTCATCCCGGATGCGTGGTGCTCGACCTGGGCTGCGGCCTGGACACCCGGGTGTTCCGCTGTGATCCCCCGCCCGGCGTCGACTGGTACGACATCGACTTCCCTGAAGTGGTGGGCCTGCGATCCGAATGCCTGCCCGGCCGTTCCCACCTGGTCGGAGCCGACCTCACCGGCTCCGACTGGCTCACAGCCATCCCCGGTGACCGGCCGGCGATGATCGTCGCCGAGGGGCTGCTCCCCTTCATGCCCGGCGACTCCTTCCAACGGATGACCCGCGCGCTGTCCGGCCATTTCCCTTCGGGCGAGCTCGCGCTCAACGGCTACACCCGCTTCGCCGCCTGGGCCATGAAGTACCACCCGACCATCAAGGCGCTCGGCATCAAAGCCGCCCAGGGCTTCGACGACCCGCACGAACCCGAGTCCTGGGACGCCGGCCTCGAACTGATCGAGGAGCAGATCCTCACCCGCGCCCCGGAAACAGCCTGGTTCCCGCAACCCCTGCGCGCGCTGACCCGTCTCACCGCCCGCAGCACGGCCTTGTCTCGGCAAGGGGCACGCATTCTCCGCTACCGGTTCTGAGTGCGTGCGGGCGGCGGTGGCGACAAGCGGCGTTCCTTCAGCCTGTGGACGTAGCCAAGTGGCCGACGGCGAGCCATGCCCCAGCCGGCAGGGCACGGCACCTGCTGGTCACCCAGCACGCTCACCGACCCTTCTGAGCCGTGACTAGGGTGCTGTGGTGAGCACATCCCGATCCTCCTGGCGTAACACCACCCATGACTGGGCGACCGACGTCGACCTCGGCCACCTCGCCGACATCCGAGGGAACCCGGCCGAGTTCGCCCCCGGCGGTGTCCGGCACCTGATCCTCGAAGTACTCGCC
>NZ_JBEOZT010000064.1:0-10389 GCF_040298265.1 Nonomuraea sp. NPDC001636 | reverse complement strand
GTCGAAGGCGTCGAAGGCGGACATGGCGATGTCCTCGGTGGTGACCGTGGCCGGAGACCAGTCGAGGTAGCCAGCCGCGATGCCCTCGTTGATCGGCAGGTACTCGGTGGACTGGCCCGTGAGCGCCTTGTCGAGGCCGTCGAATCCGGCGTCGTCGACGGCGGTGTCGCCGAGGATGAGTTCCTGCTGGAACCGCGTGCGCATCGAGGTCAGCTTCTGGGAGAGCTGGAAGGAGATCTCGTTGGAGGCGGCCGGGCCGAGGCGGGCGAGCTTGCGGTCGACGTTGAACGCGCCGCCGAGGGGGTGGAGCTCGACGGACTTCCGCTCGCGGGTCGCCTGGTTCGGGACGTACTCCTCGTTGAACCGGCGGAAGCTGGCCGAGGAGGGGGCGAGGAGCCGTGTGTAGCCGTAGGTGAGCGAGCCGCCGCCCGTGCCCGGGGTGACGGTGTCGTCCCACACCATGTTCCGGAACAGCCACGAGTTGCGGCGGAGGTTGTCGATGACGGCGAAGTCGATGTCGGCCTGGGTGTTGAGCTGCGCCTGGGCGAGCGTCACGGGCATGGCGATCCTCCTGGATCAGGTCTGGTAGTGGTTCGCGATGGCTCCGGCGAGGGAGCCGTTGCGCTGCTTCGCGCCGCTCTCGCCGGTGCCGCCGGACAGGTCCCCGCCGGAGCGGCTGGCGGTCTGGGCGGCGAAGAGCGGGTTGTCCTTCACCGCGGCCTTGATGGCGTCGTCGAGGTTCGCGCCGAAGGTCCTGGCGGCCGGGTCGAGGTCGGCGATCTTCTGCCGGAACGACATGGAGTCGAGGAGAGCGGACGCCTTCGCGCCGTGCTTCTCGGCCCGCTCGCGGACGGCGTCGCGGACGGTCAGCTCGCGGAGCTGCGCGTCACGCTTCTCGATCTCGGCCTGCGCTGCCTGCTCGGCGGCTGTGCGGCCGGCCTTCTCGGCTGCGGCGACGGCCTTCTCCTGCTCGGTCATGTTCGAGGCCTTGAGCTGCTCCAGCTCGTCGGCCGCGGCCGAGTTGGCCTTGGCGCGCTTCTCCCACTCGCGGGAGTGGGTGACGCTCTCGCGGTACTTGGCTTCCCAGTCGGTGCCGCTGTCTGCGCCGGATCCGGACTTGCCGGATTCGGTTCCGGACTGCTGTCCGTCCTGGTCAGCCGTCGATCCGGTGTTGCCGGATCCGCCCTGTCCGGGCTGGCCGGACTCACCGGATCCGGTCTGTCCGCCGGACTCGGAGCCGCCTTCGCCCTCGCCGTTGCCACCCGCGATGGCGTAGATCGGCGAGCCGTTGCGGCGGTAGCCGAGTACGTCGAGTGCGGAGTGTGTTGCGAGGGGGTGCTTGAAAGGGACCTGCATGGTGTTCTCCCGTTTCGGGTTGCCCGGGCGCCGTGCGGCGGCCGGAAGTCTGGGGCCCGCTCGCTGGCGGGCGAATGTGGCGTCGTCGCCGTACGGTCGAGACATGGACGACAGGGAGACCTCGGCCTCGCAGGAGCGCTGTTCGGACTGCGGTCAGCCAGCCGTACGCGACGTCGTGGACACCAGCGCAGTGGGCAGTGACGGCCACGAACGGCAGCGTGGCGCTCTGATCTGCGTCAACAAGGAGTGCGCCATGTACGGCAGACACCTGAACCTCGGCTAGCGGGCCTGCCCGACCTGCTCGCGCGCGGGCTTGCGGCGCAGGTCGGGGTGCGCGTCGACATGGGCACGTGCCTTGGCCTGCCACTTCCGCACGTACGCCCCAGCGCGGCGCCGGTCGACGTCGTTCGTTGCCGCGACCTGGCGCCGCTTCCACGCCCGGATGGTCCGCTCGATCTCCCGCTGTCGCTGCGTGTCCGCGTACGTTGTCCCCGGCGTCGCATGGTGGGGCGGCCGAGTCGTCACCCCGGGCAGGTAGGCGCTCAGGGAGTGCCGGCAGTTCGGGTGGAACAGCCCGCTCGCGCGCGCCTCCACCAAACTCCCGGCCACGTGCACAGCAACCGTCTCTGGAGGCCGGAACGCAGCCCGGAGCCCGGTCGACTGGATCGCCGCCTCCACGCGGACCGTACGAGGACCTGACTCGGGCCCGAGCGTGAGGACTTCGCCCTCCCACGGCGCGCACAGCTCGCACTCCAGCGGCGCATCGGACACGATCACCAGCCCCACACCGAGCTCGCCGAGCGCGTCGATGTGGCCCTCGATGGCCGCGCGCGCAGTGACCGACCGGACGGCCATCTCGGCGTACGCGGCCAGCTCCCACGAGCGGCCGGCCGAGTCGACGAAGCCGGTCACACCGCGCTGCGCGAAGCGGTCGAGCGCGTGCTGGGTGGCCTGCCGCCGGGTGAGGCCGCCGAGGAGCACCGACGTCGACGCCCTGGCGGTGATCGACCGGTAGACATCCAGCACCGCGCGCGTGATGCGCACGTACAGCGGGCGCGTGTCCTGCGCGTACGAGGCGGCGAGCCGGTCGACGGCTGGCGCCCCAGGCAGGACGTCGCGGGCCTGGAGCTCGCGGCCGATGTCGAGGGCGCCGAGCTCGGCGACCGCGGCCTGCCGGCCCCGGCCGTACGCCTCCGCCAGGGCCTGGCCGACGGCGCCGTTCGCGTCGGTCTGGAGGGCGGTGGTGACGTCCTCGACGGCGGCCCGGAGGTCGCCGATCGAGCGGAGCTTGATCTCGGCCCACAACGGGCTGTCGATGCCGTCCATGAGCGCGGTACGGAGCTTCTCCAGGAGGGCGAGCTCAGCATCGGCGTACAGCTTGGCGATGGCGCCGGCCAGATCCTCGGCCATGGCGGGAGAGACGGGCATCGGACCGCCTCCTCACCGCCCTCGGCGGAGCCGGGTCACTCGGCGCCGGTCTCGGTCGGGTCGGCCGTGTCACGGCCGGACTCGCCCTTGATCCGGGCGACTTCCTTCTTCTGCTCCTCCAGCGGCATGCCCGGGTTGACGAGCGCCACCAGGGCCTCCGTGGACGCGGCTTCGGCGCGCCGCAGCAGATCCGCCGACTCGGCCAGCGTCTTCACGTCGTCCTGGATGGAGTCCGCGAACCGCACCTCGGGCCGCTCGACCTCGACGGACGTGGCATTGGGGAAGAGGCTGCTGTTCTCCAGGATGAGCAGCGTCTCGACGAACTCGGCGACCGAGACGGCCTCCAGCTCGGACTTCCGGGCCCGGGTCGCCATGCTGCGCGCCGTGTCCGCCCGCACCTCGGTCGCGGTCCGCACACCGGCGCCGTCGTCGTCGCCGAACGTGCCGCCCGAGTAACCGGCGTTCCGGATGCAGCGGGACACGAGCTCCTCGATCGTCGCCCGGTGCTCGACGTGCCGGATCGCGAACTGGTTCAGGGTGATGCCCTGACCCTGCTCCGTCGGCGGGATGTTCATCGGGGCGAACACCTCACGGTCCTGCCACGAGACGCCCTCCCCGGGCCCGTTCGACTGGAGGTAGCCGGCGGGGACGATGATGCGGCTCTTCGCGAGGCGGATGTCCCGCATCCACGACGTGTACGTCTCGTCGATGGCCGACAGGAACGTCTCGGCGCCCTGGAAGTCCGAGGTGCCGAGCCCGGCCGCGCCAGGCACGTCGTGCCAGTCCGGGGCGGTCATCGTGTTCGGGACGTAGACGCAGGCGAGGCGTCCCTTCAGCTGCGGCAGGCTGATGGCCGGCTGGAGGCCCCGGGTGTCGGGGTAGGCGTTCAGGTCGACAGGCGTGCCGAGGTTGTCCTCCGTGCCTTCGTACACCGCGTGGAGGATGGTGTTCGGCTCGTGGTGCTCCAGGTGGCGGACGACCTTCTGTCCGTCGACCGCAATGACCTTCCAGAACGTGACCTCGCGCAGCCGGTCGCCGAAGAAGCGTGGCGCGGCGCCGTCGGCCCGCACCACGGTGGCCCATGGGCGGGGGCTCATCGTCAGGTCCCACATGGCACGCAGGTAGCCGCCGCCCAGGGCCGCGGTCATCTCGGCCTGGGCGATGAGCGTCCGCAGGAGGCCCTCCTTGTGGAGCATGTCCTCCAGGCGCTGCATCGTGTCGGTGTTCTCCGTGATCAGGGTGGGTGGCTCGGAGAACAGCAGGTCGGACGAGGTGCGGGCGAGGTCACGGGCGAGCGGCAGGTGGAGGTTCGCGCGCTTCTCGCCGAGCGGCGTCGGCTCGCCCCAGAACCAGCGGGCCACCGTGCCGACGAGGCCGCCGCGGTACTGCGACGGCCGGTTCTCAGGCTGCCCGTACGGCCGGCCGGAGCGGCGCCGGTTGCGGTAGCGGTAGGCAAGCCGGTCGGGGCTGGCGGAGTACCAGGCGGACCAGTCGGCCATGTCGGAGCTGATGGCCTGGGCGATCGGCGGCCAGGCGGTGCCCTTGTCAGGGAGTGGCATCGCCGACCTCCTCAGCATCGTCCCGGGTCGGGTTCTCGATCTCGTCGGCTGCGGCACGCAGCATGGCGGCCAGCTCGGGGCGGCCGTACTGGAGAGCGCCGCGTTCGTTCGCCAGGTCGATGGTGAAGTCGCCGAGGTGGAACTCGGGGGTGGTCCCGACCCGCATGTAGACGGGCATCGTCAGGCTGGTCGAGGCCATCAGCCGACCTCCTGTCCCGGGGGCGGCGTCCAGCCAAGCGCGACGAGCGTGGCGGCCGTGTCGTCCGGGACGTGGATCACCGTCTCCGCGACGGTGCTGAGTTCGTGGACGGCCAGCTCCAGGCGCAGGATCGGCCGCTCGCCCACCTCGGCGTCGAGCGACAGAGAGCGGACGCCCCTGAGCGGTACGCCGTCGACCGTGATGGAACCCATGCCGACGGCGTTGAGTTCGATGCGGGCGTTGCTCACGCGGCCACCTCCAGCTTCGTGCGGATCAGGTGGCGCCACTGGTGCGCCGTGGTGTGCAGCCCGTACCGGAGCGCGTCCACGCTGTGGTCGTCGATCTTCAGCGGGGCGTCCTCGCCCTTCAGCGCGGCCTTCTCGTCCCACGCGTACGACGGCAGCTCGGACAGCAGCCCCTTGCACGACCGGTGGATCGACAGGACGTTCTGGCCGAGCGCGACGCTCACGCTGCGGATGCCGTCCTTCACCGTGTTGTTCGCCTTCGCCACACCCGGCACGCCGTCGGACCACAGCTGGTTCATGAAGCTCGCGGCGCTCGGGTCGACGAACACCCACTGCGGCGTCACGCCCTTCACACCGCGGTGCTCGTACGAGGCCAGCCAGCCCCGCAGGTTCTCGCTGTACTCGGCGTCGGTGAGCTGGCGGCGCGCAAGCCGGGAGTCGTGCCGGTACTCGGACGCCACGTACAGCCGGTTGTCCACGCCGGTGCCGACGAGGAGGGCGGAGAACGGGTTGATCGTGCCGTAGTCCAGGCCCACGCACATCCAGTGGCTGATGTCCGGAAGCAGGTCAACGACGTGCCGCTTCTCGTCGAACATGTCGTAGACGACGCCTTCGGCCAGGCACCACTCGCCGAGGATGTACCGGCGGTAGAACAGCCCGGTGTACTCCAGCTTCAGCGCGTCGACGTAGGCCGCCGGCAGGTACGGGTTGTCCTCCAGGCTGAAGGAGAACCGGTTCAGGTCGATGGCGGCCGGGTCCTGAGACTCGACGAGCGTCCCGTCCCGCCGCAGGTGCAGGCGGGCGCGGTCGAGGTACTTCTTCTTGAGCCAGTGGTTCGGGCCCTCAGGGTTCGTCGTCCCGAACCACTGAGCGCCCACCACACTGAGGCGGGTGCCGAGCATCGCGAAGAAGCTCTCGGGGAACGTCGTCACCTCGTCGAGGTAGGCCCCCGCGAGGGTCAGGCCCTTGATCTTCTCGGCGGCGCGCTCGTCGTTCGCGCCGGCCACGTAGATCGTGCGACCCAGGAGGATCAGCTCGCCCACACCGGACTTGTAGACACACCGGCTCGATCCGACCATCTCGATGATCGGGTCGATGATGTTCCGCTTGAGGGTCCGCTCAGTCTTGCCGACCATCAACAGCGGGCCAGCCGGCCCAGTGCGCACGTACCGCAGCCACACCATGATCGAGCTGATCGTCTTGGAAGAGCGGACGGCGCCCTCCCACAAGTTCCCGCGGGCGGCCGCGAGCTGAGTGGATCGGAGCTGCTTCCCGGCGAGGGCTGAATACACGGCGGGCCCCCTCTGGTCGGCTACTCCGCCGGGGCCTCCCCGCCGCCCATCATTCCCCTGAGCCACTGATCGACGGCCGCGAGGCCCTGGGTGTCGGTCTCCGGCGGGACCAGGCGCAGCGACTGGGCTGCGGCGGCTGTCGCGGCGGCCATGAGGGCTCGTTTGTCGGCGGCCGGCGGCTCGGGGACGGCCTGTTCGGTGTACTCGTTGTCCTTGCCGCCGATGTTGAAGACCTTGGCCGGCTCCCAGAGTTGCGCGGAGAGACGGAGAGCGTCGTCGGTGAGGGCGTCGGCAAGGATCGCCCGCTTCTCCGCGAGCTGGGCAACCCGGTGTCGGGTCGCCTCCTCCGTGAGGGTGACGTCGAAGACGAGTCCCAGGCGGGCGGCGATGACCGACACGGTGCGGGGGCCGCGGTTGATGCGGCGGGCGATCTCGTTGCGGCCGAGGCCCTCGGTGTGGAGCTGGCGGACGGCTTCCTCGTCGGCCTCGCCGACCGGCACGTCGTTCTTCTTCAGGCCCACGGTTCACCTCCGGGCATGCGAAGGCCCGTCCGCACGGGGGGGGGGGGCGGGGCCGGTTCGGGGTTGCTCGGTTACTTCACGCTCCACTGCCCCGTCTGGTTCGAGAAGCCTGAGTTCATCGTGAACTGCACGGATGCGATCTTCGACGCCTTGGGGACCTCAAGAACGATCCACCCAAGGGCCTTCTCGCCCTTCGGGAGCTTCAAGCCCGAGGCCATCGACGGGCCCTCGGTGATCTCTCCGAAGGTGCTCATGAAGCGCTGCCCGTCCACGTCGGCGACCTGTACGCCGTTGCTGGGGCTGTCGTCGTAGACGGCGGTGCCGGTGTTGCGGAGTTCGAACTGGGCGGCGACCCACCTCTTGCCCTGGGCGGGCTTCATGAAGTCGTCGGCAGACTTCGCGGGGTCGGCCCACTTCTTCAGGGTCACGGCCAACTGCTCACCGTCGAGGTTGCCCTTCAGCGTGAGGGTGTCGCCGACTGCGGCGGTCTCCTCCTTGGGGGCTTCCTTGGTGGCCTCGGGGGCGGGGGCCGCCTCTGACTTGGAGGCGGGGGCCTTGGGGTCCGGCTTGGTGTTGACGTCGGGCTCGGGGCCACAGCCCGTGAGCGCGAGGGCCGCAGCGGCGGCGAGAGTGGTGACGGTGGCGCGTGTGCGCATGGTCCCCCCAGGGGTCGTGATGTCCGTCCAGCATCAGGGGGGCGGGGGTTGTGTGTGGGGCGGGTGACGGAATCGTGACATGCGAAAAGGCCCGCTCCGGTTGGTGGAGTGGGCCTGTGGTTTCCGGGCACGCCGGAACTGGCTTCAGGATGCGGCATGCCGAACGGTTTTGCAACTAGGTGCACAATCGGTGCTCTGCTCACGACGAAGCCCCGCCGCTGGACATCCAGGGCGGGGCTCGGCAAGGGGCTGTTACGGCCGCCACTCGTCGCGGTAGTCGGGGTGGGGGGCGTACGGCATCGCAAGGAGGCGAATTCGCCGGTAGACCCGCTTGTCCCGGCCACAGGTGCATGACGCAGTGCGGCGGGCGAAGTCATCCGGGTCCAGTCGGTTGCCGTAGCGGTCCTCGGCGGCGCCGCACCGGAAGCGGGAGCTGTACTCGTCATCGCCGTGCGGGTCGGTGCGAAGGTCAGCCACAAGCGCGCGCTTGGCGTCGACCTCGGCCAGCACCCGCGCGGGGTCGTGGCGGGCGATGTGCCGGGCGATGTCATCGTCCTGTGCGGCCTGCGGGTCCACGTGGCCGACGACGCCGTCCTCGTGGCCATCCTCGACGTACCAGCGAACCGCACCGCCAACGCCGTGGTAGGGCGAGGTCTTTGCCCGCCAGTGGGCTGTTGGGTCGTTGTGCCAAGGGTCCCCAGTGGGAAGCTGCCCGGCCGCCCGGGCGGTCTGCTCGTCTTCGTCGAGGCGGGCGCGGAGGAACGCGATCAGGTCGTCCATAAGGCTCTCCTCGCCCTACAGCTTGTTCGGCTGGACATCGAAGGCGACGACCACGCCTCCAGCGGCTTGGGGGTAGCGCTGCTCAACCTCGGCGCGAACCTTGTTGAAGAGGTCGAACCGTGTCGTCCCGCGCGGCGGAGAGATGGTCCCTTGGTAGTCACCGATGTACGTGCCGGTGGCGGCGGTTGAGGTCCGGATGGTCATGAACCAGAAGTGCGTGCCCTGCTTGTCCATGCCGTCCATCATCCCTTCTTCGGGGGCTGCGGGGTGGGGTTCTTCGCGGCGTCGGCGGCGGCCTGGGACTGCTCGTTCCGTCGTCGGAGTTCGGCGATGCTCATGGTGGTCTTGAACTCGCCCATGTCAGCGCTCCTCGCCGTCGGCGAGGCCGTCCCACGGCTCCTCGTCGGCCGGCTGTGTGTCGGCGGCCGCGTCCTCGGCGGCCCACCGCGCTTCGTCCTCGGCGTCGAGGCGGTACTCGTCGGCACGGTCGAACTCGGCCAGCTCGTCGGCGCTGAGGACGTCGGCGTTGGTCATGTCGTCGTAGTCGGACACGGTGTGCTCCTCTGCTGCTTGGTTCAGTGGTTGATGACGGTGTGGCGGTACGGGTTGGCCGGGTCGTCGATGATCGTGAACCGCTTCCCCGCCCCCGCTTCGGTCGGTGTAGGCGGGCCTGTAGGTGTAGCTGTAGCCGGGCCTGTAGTCGGCTGCTGACCTGCGACGACTACAGGGCCTACGGGCCCCGGGGGAGGGGCCGGAGAGGGGTCGGAGAGTGAGGCCCGGCGGACCCCCGTGGACGGCGAGCGGCCGGGCATCCGTACCCCGCGCTTGACGCGCCCCCCGGCCGCCTCGACAGCGGCCCGGACGTCGGCCGCCGACCACGGCCGGCTGGTGGACTCGGTGAGCCGCTCCGCAAGGACCGCGACGTGCACCTGCGGGTCGAGGCGGAACACGGTGATGAGGAGCGTCCGGATCTCGTCCACGGTCATGCCCGCGGCCGGGCCCTCTCCGGCGGGCTCTTCGGCGGCCGCGGCGGCCGGGGCCGGGCCGCGCTTGGGGTTGCCCGCGCGCCATGCGGCGATGAGCCACAGGGCGAGCACGGGCCACAGCAGCCACGGCGACGTCTCCAGGCGGCGGGCCACCGCGACGGCCAGGGCGACGCCGATCTTGCGCAGCACCCATGCGGCGGCCAGGAGGACGGCGAGCCGTACGGCCCAGGCGATGCCGGAGGCCTCGCCGAGCCATCCCATGGTGCGCCGCCACACGGACCGCACCCATGCGACCAGGCGTCGGGTGCGGTCCCGGGCGAGGATCTCGGAGCCGGTGGCGATCCGGGCCGCGGCCGCGCGGAGCCACTGGGCGCTCGTCGGGGCGCTCACACCGACACCCCGTTCACGACGGCGCCGATGAGCTGCGCACCGAGGGTGTTGACGCTGGGAACGACGAGCTGCCCAACCACCGCGAACAGGCCCGTGCCGATGCCGATGAGCGTCCCGGCGAAGACGCCCCGCCAGAACTTGCCCTTGGCGACCTTGGCGAACGCCTTCCTGAGCAGGAACAGGGCGACCACGAGAGCCGTGACGATGAGCGCTCCTCCCTCGTCGAGCGCCGGGGCGGCGCCGGTGGCGACCGCGCTCGACTTCTGCCCAGTCATGCTCGACATCAGGAAGTCGCCGATCGAGTTGCCGCCCCAGCGCAGGAAGCCGGCGCCCGTGCCGAGCAGTCCGGCGGGGCAGGCGACCATGAGCGTGCCGAATCCGATGCCGCCGCCGAAGGGGATGAGGCCCTTGGGGTCGCGGCCGCCGCCGGCCGCTGCTCCCCCGCCGCCGGTCTTCCACCAGCGGTACGCCTCGACGGCGATGAGCGCGATGCCCATGGCCAGTCCGGCGCCGGTGATCGCGGTGGACGTGAAGCTGTTCATGGGCGGACTCCGGTGAGCAGGTAGACGGCGGTCTCGATGGGCAGGGCGGTGACGGTGGCGATGACGGCGGCCCACAGGGCGGTGCGGGTGAGGGCGGCGCGGATCCGGGGCCCCCACAGGTCGGGGGCGGCGTGGGCGGCCTCGATGCGGCGGGCGTTGTCGAGGAGGCCGAGGACGGCCAGGGGGATGACGGCGAACGTCCAGGCGCCGGCGAGGGACTGCTCGTCGCGGACGTGGATCAGGACGGCGGCCCACGGTCCGGAGAGCGGCATTGCGGCCGCGGCGCAACCGAGGTTGTAGATCCAGCGGATCCGCAGGCGCTGCCACCACGACGGGGTGGGCTCGGGCTCGGTACCGGGCAGGACGACGTCGACGGTGACGCGGATGTCGAGCGGCCCGGGGTCCGGCGGCCGGGGCGCCGGCGGCGGGACGAAG
>NZ_JBEOZT010000063.1:0-11543 GCF_040298265.1 Nonomuraea sp. NPDC001636 | reverse complement strand
ACCCGCTACGACAAGCTCGCCGTACGCTACGAAGCCGTCGTCATCATCGCCGCGATCAACCAGTGGCTCAAAGCCTTATGAAACACGGCCTAGTCACGGCTCAGAAGGGTCAGTGAGCGTGCTGGGTGACCAGCAGGTCCATCCGAGCCGTCCCCTGCCGGCTGGGGCATGGCTCTCCTTCTCACCGACACTCCAGGCCCAGTTGATACCAAGTGGCTCTCGACCTGACTGACATCTGGCTCTCGGATCCACCTTCATGGCCAAACGCCTATCTCACCCAGAGCTCATAGCTGCCGTCGCCGGCCTCCGTCACCGTCACCTGGTCCTCGTAGGGCGCGCTTCAAGCTAGATCGACGGTTCCTTCTCGATCCGGCGCCGATGCTGGGTCGTCAGATCGGGCTGCTCGGGACCTGCCGTCCTTTTGCCTGGTCAGGAAGAGTGCGGCCGAGGCGAGCAGGGTGCAGAGGGTCATTCCGGCGAACAGGGGTATGGCAGTGTGCTCGCCGGCGACGCCCATCAAGGGAGCCACGGCAGCGCCGAGGGCGTTCTGCAGCATGCCCAGCACCGCCGAGCCCGTTCCGGCAGCGTGCGGAACTCGTTCGAGGGCGAGCCCGGTGGCGGTGGCGAAGACCTGGCCGAGCCCGAGGAAGGCGGCGCCGATGAGGCCCAGGGCCCAGGTCCGGGCGAGGTGTCCGGTGAGGGCGAGGAAGAGGGCGGCGATGCTGGCGGCGAGCATGAGGGCCAGCCCGGCGCGGAGCAGGAGCCGAGGGCTGTGGCGGCCGACAAGACGGCTGCCGGCCAGGGTGGACACAGTGGCGGTGAGGGCGCCGACGGAGAAGACGGTCGATGCCGCGCCGACGCTGAAGCCCAAGACGTTCTGCAGGAGGAAGGGAGAGGCGGAGATGTAGCAGAAGAGCGCGGCGGTGGCGAGGCAGAAGGCGAGCGTGTAGCCGAGGTAGGGCCGGTCGGTGAGGACGGAGCCGGCCGCCTTCGCCAGAGCGCCGACGCCGTCGGTGTGGCGCCGTTCGGCGGGCAGGGTTTCGGGTACGCGGGCCAGTGCGGCCACGAACATGAGTGCCGATGCGCTCGCCAGCACCCAGAACACCGCGCGCCAGTTTCCTGTCCCGCCCACCACGACTCCGCCTGCCAGCGGAGCGACAATAGGTGCGATGCCGCCGAGCGCCATGAGCAGGCCGAACAGCCTGGCCGCGACCGCACCGGTCGCGAGGTCGGTCACCACGGCACGGCCTACGACGACTCCCGCCGCGCCGGCGAATCCCGTGACGAAGCGCAGGGCGATCAGCATGCTCAGCGTGGGGGCGACGGCGCACAATGCCGTGGCCACCATGCAGACGCCGGCGCCGATCAGAATCGGCTTGCGCCGCCCGTAGCGGTCGGAGAGCGGGCCGAGCACCAATTGACCTGCCGCCAGCCCCACCAGGAAGGCGGTGAGCGTGAATTGCACGCCGGCGGCGTCCGTGTTCAGCTCGCGGGCCATGGCGGGGAAGCCTGGCAGGTACATGTCGGTGGACAGCGGTACCACGAACGACAACAAAGCCAGGGTCGCCGTGAGCCCGCCCGATGGAGCCACCGGTCGTTCGGCACGAGAGGTCATCATCACTCCGCGTAGATATAGATATGAATATATATCTATATCTACTGGTAGACTCCAGATGTGCGCAAGACCGATGTCATTCCCGACCGCGAAGACCTGCTGCGCGAGGCCAGGCAGCTCGCCCCGGCGCTTCATGCGCTCGCACGCGTGCTGCGGTGGGGTGGGATAACGGAGTCGGGCCTGCCGCCCCTGCCTCCGTCGGAGCTGGACGTGCTGCGCTACGTGCTGGACTCGCCCGGCACAGGCACCAAGGCGCTCGCCCACGAACTGGGACTGCACAGCAGCAACGTCAGCACGGCCGTGCGTGGCCTGCTCGCCCGCGGTCTCATCCGCCGCGAGCCCGATCCGCACGACCGCCGCGCCGTACGCCTGTACCCGACCATGAGCGCCCAGCACGGCATGGCCCTGATCGAGGACTCCTGGGCGGAGATATTCGCCGATGCCCTGGCGACGCTGCCCCCTGGCGAACGCAGCGCCCTGACGGCCGCCGTGCCCGCACTCCACGCCCTCGGCGCGCCCCTCAGGGGACGGCGTGCCCCCGCCCGCGACTGATCAGCCGGTATGCGTGGCCGGCAGCCCGCGGAGGGCGCGGGCGCCCGCCGCAGCGGCCCTGGGAATGCCCGAGGTGATGAACGGACCGCCCGCTGACCAGGTCGCCCACCACGTACAGCCGATGACCTCGGCTACCGTGGCAGCGCCATTGACGACCAAGGCGCCGGCCTTCTCATGGCGCTGATGACCGGCAAGGTTCTGCAGGCCGTCCCGGTGCTCGGCCGCGAGAACCTGTTCGTCGTCCCCGGCGGCACAGCGCTGACCGACCTGACCGGCGTCATGGTCGGCCGGGTCCAGCAGCAAGGCTGCAAAGCCATGCGCGCCCTGGCCAAGGTGCTCGCCCCGATCGCCGGCGACTTCGACGTCATCCTGATCGACACCCCGCCAGAGAACACCCTGCTGTGCGACCTGGCGCTCAGCACCGGCCGCTGCCTGCTCATGCCCACCAAGACCGACAAGGGCGGTCTGGTCGGCGTGCAGCTGCTCGCCGAGCGGTACGCCATCGCGCGGGAGCTGAACCCCGCCCTCGCCCTCCTGGGCGTGGTCCTGTTCGCCACCAACCGGCAGGCCACCGCCATCCACCGCAGCGTCCGGGACCGGGTCGCGGTCGCGTTCGGCGTCGGCTCCTCACCCGTGCTGACCGCGATCGTGGGCATTCTCGGAAGTCATTCGCGAGGCGTCCGTCAGCGGGTGACGAACGCGCCGCCGACACGGAGGGACGGGTTTCGGGACACTCGTTCCTGCGAAGACGCGATCAGGACGAAGGCTTTCACGACCGCCCCACAAATGGCCGTTTCCGGGACGCACCGTGTCCACGCGTCTTCGGGAACACGCCGGCCAGCTCCGGTCTGAACATAGAGGCGGAACCGGTCACGCAGCGTGGCGACTTCCGTACGTTCTCGTGACGGCGTGCTCGCAAGCGGGAGACCATCAGCTGCTGTGCGACCGGCTCGGCCGCACCGTCGACCTCATGCTGCAGACCGGCCGAGGCAACGGCGACAACCCTCCACCGGTGCCGAGCTCCTGATCGTGGATGAAGCCGACCGGCTCAAAACGGCCGGGCTCGAACACCTCCGCGACCACCACGACCGCACCGGCATCGGCGTGATCCTCATCGGCATGCCCGGCATCGAAAAGCGCCTCGCCCGCTACCTCCAGTTCTACTCCCGGGTCGGCTTCATCCACCACTACAAACCCCTGTCCATCGACGAACAGGTTCACGTCCTGGACCGCAAGCGGCCCCACCTCGGCCTCGGCGCGAGCGACGATTTCGCCACCACCGAGGCCATCGCCGCCATCACCCGCATCACCAGTGGCAATTTCCGCCTCGTCGACCAGATCGAAACGCGTCCTGGAGATCAACCAGCTCACCACCGTGACCAAGAAAGTCATCGAAGCCGCCCGCGAGAACTTGATCATCGGCGTCATGTGAGGCTCCCGCCTCGAACCCGCGACCCACCACATCGACAACTTCCGGCCCCGCCACACGGCGGGGCCGTACTTTTGCCGTCAAGGGATCATGTCTGGCCACGTAGCGCTGGAGATTCCCGGCCATTTATCGCCGGAACTTACAGGCTGGGCCACATCATCGGCCGCCCCGTCACCCGCGTCTCCTCCTTCGGCGGCCTGTTCCACTTCCGGCCCGAGAACCGGCCCGCCGGCGCGGCGGACCGCTGCCTGGACTGCCCCGTGGAACGCTCCTGCGCCTACTCCGCCGTCCGCGTCTACGAACGCTTCCTCGGCGATCCGGTCTACCGGCAGTGGCCCCTCGGCGTCCTGACCGACGACCCCACCCCCCGAGGACTGCGCAAGGCGCTGCAGGACGGCCCGTACGGCACCTGCGTCTACGCCGGCCGCAACGACGTCGTCGACCACCAGGTCGTCACCCTCGAATACGACGGCGGCGTCACCGCCTCCTTCACCATGACCGCCTTCACCGCCCTGGACTTCCGCAAAACCCGCCTGTTCGGCACGCTCGGCAGCATCGACGGCGATGGCCGCACGCTCACCGTCCACGACTTCCTCACCGACACCGTCGAAAGCATCGACTTCGACCCGGACGGCGGCGCCTCGGCCGCCGATGGCCACGGAGGCGCCGACACCGAACTCATCCGCGCCTTCCTGACCGCTGTCGCCACCGGCGACCACACCCTCATCACCTCCGGCCCGCGCGAGTCCATCGCCTCCCACCACGTGGTGTGGGCCGCCGAACACGCCCGCCACACCGGCACCGTCGTCGGCCTCTTCCCACCCTCAACCATCACGGCCAGCCGGTTGCCCGGCCACGACACCGACCTGCCAGCGCGATGAGTGGCGAGCCGCTTTCGCTTAGCTTCGCCCCTGAAGGCGCTGCGTCGCGAGGAGTGGCCCGCCTTACGTTACGGCGACGGGATGTCCATCGGGCGGCGAACTCTGCGCGCTACCGGCCCCCCTCACGGGGGCGCCACGTCAAACTGTCGGAGGACTCGAGGAGCTGAGCTTCGAGCTGGGCAACGCGGCGATCGGCGAAGCGGGAGTTGGACCGTGCCGCCTGCAGCCGCTCCTGAAGTCGGCGGTTGTCCTGGGTCAGTTGGCCCACGCGCTGCTTGAGAGCGCCGTTGGCCGCACTGATGCGTTGTGCCGCCTCGGGCGGCAACTCCTGCTGCAGATCGCGAAGCTGTCCCAGGAGGACGGCGCTGCGCTCGCGCTGCGCCTGAACATCCCGTAGAGCCTCCGTCAGCGCGGCTTCGGCGTTGAGTGCCCGCTGCCGCCAAGAGACTTCCTCCTGATCTCCATGCGCGTCACCCCGCTAGCGTTGTGTGGAGGCACGACCCTGAGCCTCGCTCATCAACGCACGAGCGTCGGCATTGGTATAGAGGAAGGTGCGAGAGACGTCAGCGTGTCGCGCAACCAGGGCGTCGGTGATCGTTGCTCGGTGGCGGGCGAGGTGCACCAGCGCGTCATGGACGCGCTGGAGTTTGGCCTGGCTTGTCCGGCGGCGGGCCTCAATGGCGGCTGCGGTACGCCCGGGGTCGGTGCCGCTCAAGACGCCTCGAACCCGTCGGCGGACTGATCGGGGCTGTGCGGCCCGCCCGGCAGGGGGACGAGCCGCGCTTCCGGTCCCCACACGCCGAGAAGGCGCCCGGAAGCGATGTCACCGGCACCTCGAACGCCGGGCGGGGCTCCCTAGGCACCGCGCCGCTTATCTTGGGTTTCTTAGCGTCCCAGCTGGTCAGGCGGCTGATGCCCGGTAAGGCATGTTCGGCAAGTAGGTCAACTCGGGGCGCTTCCGCGTGGCTGTCTCGATGGTGGCGTGTAATTCGGTCGGCGACATCACTGCGCGAGCATGGGTGGCCCGGTTCAGCTCCTGCGTCAGGCGCGCATCCGACAGTGCGAGCGCGGCGGCCGTTCGTCTGCCGGGTCAGCGCCGTAGCTACAGCGCGCCTCACGTGGTTCGTCGCGCACGCCTGGCCCCGCAGCAGCGGGAACAGCAGATGCTCCAGAGTTCTGCGAGCCCGAAGTCGGCGTTGGCCGCGTCCCCCGTGGAGTCCACGATGTGAGCGGGCTTGCGGTGTCGTCGTGATCTTGCCGAGCCTTCCGAGGGCCACTATGGTCAGCGATACCCATGAATGTACTTGGAGTCCGCTTGACCTCCCGCCTTTCTACGACCACTGACCCAAATTCACATCAGCGATCTAGGGCGCCCGATAGTCATGGCGCTGTCGCCCCCGTCCACACAGCCACCTACGAACCCACTTGTTGGCCGCGGTCGGATCCGGATCAGGCGTTCACACAGATCGCCCAGACCCGGACTCTGACGTCCTTCGCAAGATCGTTGGTGGCGTAAAGGGAGAACATGTCGCCGTCGTAGACGGAAACGCCTACGTCGTTCACCGGCAGCGGGGGCGAGAACACATCTATGTCCGTGTAGAGGAATTTGTAGTGGCCGGTCATAGCCTTCTGCCCGGCGGGGCATTCGGCATAGGCATAACCGCTCGCGCGGGAAGGGATGACCGTGTCCTTCATGACGGCCTGACGGCCGCTGAAAGCCGCCCCAGCAGGACCCGGGTCGCCTTTGGGCCCCTGTGGTCCGGCGGGCCCGGCCTGGTTCCAGGTGATCACTCTTTCGCCGGCCACGCATCCACTTTCGCCAGGCAGCGGCTCTCCGGGCGGCGCCAGTTCCGTCGCGTCAGTTGGCCTTGGGCTGAAGGTCGGCTGCGGCTGAGCAGCCGATGGGATCCGTACGGCGCCCGAGGAACTGACGCAAGCCGTGATCACGTTGCTGTTCGCCGCCAGCGCGACTCCTGATCCCGCCAGTCCGACTACCGCCAGCGCTCCCGCCACCCACATAGCCGTGTTCTTGGACACATCCGCTCCTTTCCTAGCATTTCGTCAGAAGCAGGGTGCCGGGCAGATCTTGCAATCGGCTTGGATTTTGCAGGGAGGCCGCCCCGGGCTCCTGGCTCACCGCTCGATGGCAGCTACGGCGACCTGGCGGCCTCCGATGGAGGTGGCCTCTCAGCCGGATCCGGCCCTCGGCTGGGGCGTCAATCTCAGCGGGTTTCCGCGGCCTCCGCATGCTCGGGCTCCCATTCCTTTCGCTAGCCCGCGCTGTTCGCCAGCCCGCGCTGTGAGGCACTGCAGCCAATGGGATTAATCGGAGTCATGCCCGACTTGACGGGTGAATCCGCCTCATCCTATTCCCATTGACTCACAAGTGATTTCCAAGCGCGACTTGCTCTTCTGTTGTCAGTCAGAAAGTCAACCGAACAACAGAAGGGACCGTATGAGCAACACGCGCAAGGCCGTAGCAGCCGTCGCAGCGTTCCTCGCTGTCGGCGTCGGGAGCCTCATCACCTCCGCTCCCGCCTCGGCGATGGACAAGGACCACTGCCCGTACGGCTACGAGTGGTGCGACAACGGCTGGGAGGACAACGACAGCGGCGGCGCCACCGGCAGCGGTGGCATCGGCTGGCCCTGACCTGACGTCAGCGGCCCCTTCGGATAGCCGTCTGCGAAGCGGCTAGATGATTCATTCGTGGATCTAGCTGCGAGAAAGGCCGAGGGTGTCCAAGGTCTGCCTGTGACGACAGAACTTGGGCACCCTCACTACGGCACTGTGAACCGCCCCGACTTTGATGGAGACCTTGGTGTGTCCCGGATTGAGTAGAGGTGGGTTGCTGGATTGATGTTGAGCGTAGTGGAGAGCTTCGAACTCCTCAGGCGGCCGGTGCCCGATCGCTGAATGCAGACGGGTGGCGTTGAACCAGTCGACCCATTCGGCGGTGGCCAACTCGACATCGGCCAGGCTGCGTCAAGGACCTCAGGGCTTGATCAACTCGGTCTTGTAGAGACCGATCTGCGATTCCATCAGTGCATTGTCGAGCGCATCGCCAACGGTGCCGATGGAGGCGTCGATCCCGGCCGCCAGCAGATGCGTGGTAACCCACGACGCCGGCCAAGTAGAGCGGGCCGCCGAGGAAGCGGATGAGGACGATGAGCCGCGGCGCAACCACTGTGCAGCGTGCAGCCGACTGCATCCCCGCAGGCGAGGCCGACCCCGAACGCTTCGACGCTGAGGTGGCAGCCGTTCAGGCCGCGCTGGACCAGGTCGTGGTGATCGACATCAGTACGCTGTACCTGGCCACCCAGACCGTTGCCGGTTTTGCCTAACTACGCGCGCGCTTCGCCGCGGTGCAACTGCCGTCGCCGTGCTACGACGATCTCGAGATGGCCACGATCGCCATCGAGCAGGTGCGGACGTGTCCCTCGTGACCGAACTCATGACCGGCGGTCTCGATCCCGATCCGGTGACCCAGCAGCCGACCTTCACCCTGCAACGGGAAGGCGCATGGCTGGCGGCACTACAACACACCGTGGAGACAGGGGTACCGCTGTGGAGCGACGATGTCATCGTGCGGGCCATCGCCGCGGGGGCCGAGATCCCCACGCTCGGCACGCTGGCGTTGCTGCACCGCTCTCTACGACCAGGGGCTGGCCGACACCACGGACGACGATCACCGCCGCTTCCTGGCCGACTTAGTGGTCGATCTGCCCCTGCGCCCGGACCTGCTGAGCCAGCAAGCCGAGGCCGATGGCCGGCTACCACGCAGCGCAGCCGTGCCCTTCGCCCGCCTCAGTGCCTGGCGGGAACCCCTCGAAACGCTAGAAGCCTTTCTCACCCTGATCCGGGCGGTTCACCAATGCGCGCCGCAAGCCGTCGCAGGATGGCTGCTGTGCGGACTCTGCGGCTTCGCCGGGTCGACGCACCCGCACGAGGCACCCGTCCGTGCGGCGCGGCTCACCTGCCTGGTCGCCGGGCAGACCGTGGGGCTGACCCCGCAAGGGGTTAGCGAGCTGGTGCTGTCCGCCGAGACGGGACTGGGCCAAGCCCGCAAAATCGGTGCAATCCGCGCCGGCCTTGGAAGATAGAACGCCAGCGGGCGCTTCAGAAGATGCCCCTGAGGCGCTGCGCGTTCACAACACTGCGGTCCTCTTAGAAAGTCTCCAGGCACAGGCTCAGCCTGGAGACGAGGTGGAGCTCACGAGGTAGGCAAAAGGATTCGTCGCGAGCGCCTCCGCTCTGGCCAAAGCCCGCCAGAAGGATCAGCATCACACGACGGAGAGACTCAGCCGCAGTGCCCGGTCGATCGCGTGAGCTCCTCCCGTGGCGCCGGGACATCATCGACGCTCCAGCGCGCGCCACTCCACTCGAACAGATCCCTGGTCGGCAGACGCAGCGCGTCAGCAGGCCGTCCGTGCCGAGGGTGTCGACGATCCATTCGACCGCGCCCGCTCCCCCGCACGACGCAGGACGCTGGCGCACCCCGACGCAAGTGCCATCAAGCAGCATGACGGCATTCCGGAACACCTGCGCCATGGCCGCGTCACCGGGCTTCCACTGCTGGACGTTCACGGCAACCAGGCTCTTGCCGTGGGCCGTCGTCGACCGTGACGTACCCGAAACCGTCAGCGCCGCCCGGTCGCCCGCCCCGCACGCCTGCCGGAAGCAGTCGCTCGATGACGCGGGTGATCTGCGCCGTGGTCAGCCGGGGTACCGATCCGGCACGGGGAGCGGCAGGCGTCGCCCCCGTCGGAGTGGTTCTTCCAGCCGTCCGGCGGTCAGGTGCGTACGCGGCTCCACGAGGTGTCGTTGTCGACCCGCGCCTGCTCGCGGCGGTCGGGCGTGACACATACCCGGTCACCGATGAACGCTTCCCTCCACACGTATCCCGCGACACAGGTCTTGGGCCCGTAGGGGCCGTCGGTCCAGCGGCCGGAGGCGGCGGCGTTGTCGTCGAGCGTCTGGTATCGGGTGGTGAGCGGGACGCAGACGTAGTCGGAGTCGTCGGCCATCCGCCACACGTAGTCGTCCTGGCAGGCGTTCGGTCCCCAGACGTGCTTGGCGGTGTTCAGCCGGTTGGGCGCATCAGCGGTGTCGCGATCGGTCTGCGCCTTGACCTCGCGGGTGACGCAAGCGGCGTCCATGATGGTGATCCCGCGGAAGACGTAGCCACGCAGGAGAACCCGCCGATCATCCGCACCGTCAAGCGGATCGCCGACCGCATCGGCATGCCGGTGCACGAGGCCATGCGTCTGGTCGGGCACGACCAGGAAGCGGCCCAAGCGCTCGCCGACCAGACCCTGCTGCGCGGCCTCACCGTCGAGGACGGCGGCATCAACCTCGACCTGATCCCGCCCCGTGAAATCGCCGCTCTCTGGGTGCACTGCGCGATCGGCATGCTCGGCGACGCCCCCAACTACACCGAGACCGAGGTCAAGATGCCCTCCGTCTCCCTGGAGATCAGCCCGGCCGGGATGTACGACCGGTACGCGCTCATCGTGCAGCGCGTCGGCAAGCTCACCCCGCACGAGGCCCGGCAGCAGGCCGAGGCCCGCGCCGAGCAGGCCGAGACTGCCATCGCACGGGTTCGCGAGCTGGCCAGCAAGGCTCAGGGCAGCCTCGGAGCGGGATGCACCTGCTCTCAGTGTGAGGACGACGCGTCCGAACCCTGTGACGACTTCGGCCGATGGATTGCCTGGAACCTCAACCCTGCCGCCGTGCTGGCCGTCATCGCTGGGGAGGGTTCGTGACCTGGGTACGGCGGGCGACCTCAGCCCCGCACACTTGCGGGCCGCCGGTCCTGGCCCACCGAGAAGGGGACAACCACCCATGGTAGAAGCGACCGGCCCCGCTGCCGAGGTCCAGCTGCTCGCCGACGAACTGCGCGCCCTGTTGCCCCGCCTTCAGAAGCTGCTCACCGAACCGATCGGCGACCCCACCAAAGGCACCATGAGCCACCACAAGATCTCCGGCAGCCCGGCGCCCTGGCACCCCGAGGCCGGCCCGCTACTCATGGACGTGCACGCCGGCGTCCGCGACCTCGAAGTGGACCTGACGTACGCCGTCGCCCAGCGCATGCCGGAAGGCCGGTGGCTGGAGCACCGCGGCGACTCCGACGAGAACACTCTGGAGGCCCTGGCCGCCGTCGTACGGCTCGCGTTCGGCGCTCCCGGCGACCGCGTACGGCAGGCCGCGCGGGCGATGTCAGGGTGGATCGAGCGCGGCCGTCAGATTCGCGACATTGGCGAGTCCGAGAAGTGGATCCCCATTCGGGTGTCGAAGGGCCTGCCGCCCGCCTGCGTCTACTGCAACACCTTCAGCCTGCGGGTCGCGCAGCAGTCCGGCCGGGTCCGCTGCGTCAACCCGAAGTGCGCGGACGAGAACGGCGACCGGCCGTCCGCCCATATTGAGAAGAACAAGGTGGACGGGTCTGCCACGCTGGTCTGGGCCGACGGTCGCGCCACCTACTACTACGAGAGCCGGGAGGCGTCGTGACGGAGGAGCGCTTCGCACTGGAAGGTGAGCCCGTGAGCCACGACGACATCCGGCAGCGCCTGGCCGCCGTCGAGCACATCGACTGGAGCACGATCGTGGAGGGCGGCCAGGCGGAGTACTTCAGCGAGTGGCTCCACATCGGCCCGGTCATGCTGATGACCACCTCACACCCCGGACCCGAGGACCAGGCGGACGTCGCCAAGACCAGAGCCGTCGCCACGTTCGTCCAGCACGCTGCCGCCGACCTACGGCGCCTGCTCGCCGACCTCGACCACGAGAGAGGCCATCATGCCCAGCCAGCCCAACCCGGTCTACGGCCCGCCGCCCCAGGGCGAGCCTGTACGGCTGCTCGCCGACGCCGTCGAGGTCCTCCGGCCGAACGGCACCACCGTAGCCATGGACCTCGTAGCCCTGGCCGACGTCGCCATCAACGCCGAACGCACGGCGACAGCCCGCAGGCCGAGCTAGGCCGTGTTTCGAAAGATCACGTGTGGGGCGTGTCGGTGATCGTTGAACGAAGAGGTCTCCGGTAGTTGGTTCAACGACCAAGAAGAACGA
>NZ_JBEOZT010000062.1:0-12856 GCF_040298265.1 Nonomuraea sp. NPDC001636 | reverse complement strand
CACTTCTCGTTGCCCAGCAACCAGTCGAACGACTCGGTCTGCAGAGCGAGAAGATCAGGAACTTCGAGGGGCTCCTGGATGCGCGCGAAAGAGACGCGACGGGGACCAGCGGGTACGGCGGAGGCGTTGCGCGAGGCTGCCAACAGATGTCCTTCCGAGGGCTCGCGGCGGACTGACTACACGCACGCCAGACAACCTCGCAACGTGAGCAAGCATCACGGGTCGTCAAAGGGCAGCGCAAAGGGGCAGTGTAGCCGAACGGCACACGCCTGTCCACTTCGCTCTCGCTGCATGCTCCACGTTGGTCGCAGCATCGCCCGTTCAGCCGCAAACGTCAAGCCCGCGAGCCCGACTTTTAGCCGCCTAGAGGCCCGGACGCTGGGTTTTCTCCCCAGTGTGATCGGGCGCCTACCGCCAGGCCCAAGACGATACCCGCGATCGTGGGCGGTTAACGCTCCGTCACCCCGGGGGTCGAACCCATGCCGACCGCCGGTGTAGCTGTGACTGGAGTACCCCTATCAAGGGCTCCACCAAACCTGATTTTTGGTAACAATTGACGGTAGCGGCACGCCCGGCGGCTCAGGCCGTTCCCAGCAGCGTGGACAGCCCCTCGACCAGCCATCGCCCGTCTTGCCTGACCATGACGAACCGGGCCCGGTTCTGGGTCACCTGTTGCTGGGGCCTGTCCTGGTTCGGCACTACTTTTACCGTAACCATGTTCACGAACAACAGGACCTCGACCCTGTCGGGCGTGGCGCGCTCGACGCCGGCGTCCACCACGGCCGCGGTGCGGACGGTCTTCTCGGCCTTGGCCTTGGACACCAGCGACGTGGTGAGCTCCTTGTAATGCCTGGTCAGCTCGCCCGTCGTGTACCCGCCGGCCCTGGCCAGGTCGGCCTCCACCGAGCGGTAGTCGTAGGAGAACATGTCGGGGGCGATCTGGCGGGCCGTGGCCATCGCCTCGGCCCCGGCTCCTTCGGCCCCCCGCAGGTCACGCAGGTCGAACCACATCCTGGGCACCAGCACGCCCGCGACGATCACCAGGACGCCGAGCAGCACCACAGTGACGGTTCTCACACCACCTGCACCACCTTCGACACCAGCCACACGCCGCCGACCTTGGTCACGTCCATCGTCCAGCGGTAGAAACGCTCCTGGGGCGGGCTCTTGGAGCCGTCCCAGCGGATCTCGGCGTCGGCCACCACCAGCACCTTCGCCGTGCCGCCGGACATCGACACCAGGCCGGTCGCGCGCAGGACGCCGTGCTGGACGACCTTGTTGGCGACCGTGGTGCTCTTGAGCTTGCCCGCGATGGCCTGGTAGCCGGTCCTGGCCCCGCCGGTGCAGGTGTCGAGGATGCGCTGCACGTCGGCGTCGACGGTCTTGTAGTCGAGCGAGACCAGGTTCTTGGCGTGGGTGCCGGCCGCGAGCAGGGCGGCCTGCCGGTCGTCGGCCAGGGCCTGCGCGTCACGCGCCTGGAGGGAGATCCACACTCCGGCGGCGACGAGCGCCGCCAGGGTCACGCTGAGGGCGGCCACGAGGATGCGTGCCGGGCGCGCGGGAAGTGCTCCCACCTGTGCTCACCCCTTCCGGCCGGTCGCCGGATCATAACCCGCGAGCCAGTCCTGAAGCCCTGGAATCGACGGAGGCGGTTGGGGAGCGGGGGCGTTGCGGGCGCCGCGCACGCCGGTCGCGCTGCCGCGCGGCTCCCTGCAGAACGCCTCCGGGTCGGGCGGCCGGGTGCTGACGTCGTGGGGCTGCCGCCTGTGTACGCCCTCGTAGCCGCGGGTGCACGGCCTGGGGACGTTGAGGTCGAGGTCGAGGCCGAAGTGCAGGCCGTCCCGGTCGACCACGGAGAAGGCGCCCGCGACGGCGGCCGGGTAGCCGATCAGGAGCTGCCGGAGGGCGGTGACCCGGGCGGAGACCGTCCCGCCCCCGATCACCAGGTGGGTCAGCAGCGGGCGCAGGTGGGGCGCGACGCCGTCGGTCAGGCGTTCGAGCTGCTCGGCCGCGCGCGGGGTGCGGCCGAGCACGTGGGCCAGGTCGCCGCGACCGTCCCGGAGCGAATCGGTCAAGCTCGCCAGATTCCCGGCGAATGCCTTCAGATGGCCCCCAGAGGCCCGCTGAGCGTCGAGCACGGTCTCCCCGTCGTGCAGGACCGCGACCGTCTCGGGGAGGACGCTCTCGGCCTGTCCGAGCAGCTTCTCGCCCGCCTCGGCCAGCCGCCGCAGGGCCGGCCCGTTGCCGCCGAGCCCCTTGTCCAGCTCGGTGACGACCGTCTCCAGGTCGCGCGGGTCGATCGAGGCCAGCAGGCGGTCGGTGTCGCCGAGCAGCCGGGACGTGGGGACCGGCAGCCGCGTGTGCGCGCGGTCGATCACGTCCCCCTCCCGCAGGTACGGCCCCGCGCCCCCAGCCGGCCGCAGGTCCAGGTACTGCTCCCCCACCCCCGACCGGTTGGCCACCACCGCCAGCAGGCCACGGGCCGGGACGGGGTCGCCGGACCCGAGCCTGACCACGGCCCGCGCGCCGTCGCCCGCCACCGCCAGCGACTCCACCCGGCCTATCGGCACCCCTCGGTAGGTCACCTCCGAGCCGTCGAACAGCCCGCCCGCGTCGGCCAGCTCGACCGTGACCCGGTAGGCGGGGTCGAACAGGTCGGCGCCGACCCGGGCGTACCTGACCAGCGTGTACGCCACCGCCACCACCCCGATCAGGGCGAACGCCAGCAGCCTGACGGTCATCGCGCACCGCCGAGCAGGTTGCGCAGCGTGGCGCCGGGCGAGGCGTCGACGGTCAGGTCGGTGTTGGCGTAGTCACCGCGCAGCATGGACGAGGCCGACCCCGGGAACGGGAACGTGATCGCGGTCGCCAGCCCCGACGCGACGCTGTCGCGCGCCCGGTCGAGGCCGAGCAGGAGTTCGTGCAGGCGGCGGAGGTCGGCGAGGGCGTCGGCCTGGGAACGCTCGACGACGCGGGTGGCGGTGCGGCCGAGCCGGTCGAGGGCGGCGAGCATGGCGGTCAGGCCGGCGCGCTGGCCCTTGAGCAGGGTGACGGCCGGGCCGATCTCGGTGGCGGTGGCCCTGATCGTGGCGCGCTGGGCGGCCAGGGTGCCGGTGAGGCCGTCGAGGGCGCCGATCAGCCGGACGATCTGCTTCTTGGAGCCGTCGAGCCCCGCGGCGAACGCGCCGAGCCTGCGCAGCAGGTCCTTCAGCCGGGCCGAGCGGCCGTCGAGCACGTCGGCCAGCTCGCGGTTGACGGTCGCGAGCTGGTCGAGGCCGCCGCCGTCGACCAGCAGCGAGGCGGCCGACAACACCTCCTCGACCTCGGCCGTCGTGCTCGTGCGGGCCGCCGGGATCGGGCCGCTCAGCCGTCCGCGCCCGGCGGGCAGCAGTGTGACGAACTTCTCCCCCAGCAGGCTCGTCTGCGAGATCGCCGCCGAGGTGCGGTCGGGCAGGGCGACGTCGCCGCGCACCTGGCAGACCACGTCGGCCCGCCAGTCGCCGCCCAGCTCCACGCCGGTGACCTCGCCCACGGTGACGTCGTCGACCTTGCACGGCGAACGCGGCACCAGGTCGAGCGCGTCGGCGAACCGGATGGTCACCGCGTACGGCCGCGCGCCCAGGTCGGCGCCGCCGGGCAGCGGCAGCGAGGCCACCCCCTCGAAGCCGCAGCCGGACAGGGCCGGCAGCAGCAGCGCCAGGACGAGCGGGCCTCTCATCGCACGGGTCCTTCCGGCAGGGGGTCGGGCGGCCGGACCGAGGCGGGCAGCGGGACCAGGTTCTGGATGATCGTGTCGAACCAGCGCCCGTTGCCGGTCGCGTCGGCGAGCTGCCGGGCGAACGGCCCGAGCAGGGCCAGCGACCGGTCGAGGCTCTCCTCCTGGCGGCGCAGCACGGCGACGAACGAGCGCAGCCGTTCGAGTGCCGGTCGCAACGTGGTCCTGTTGTCGGCGACCAGCCCGTCGATCTGCCCGGCCAGCACCACTGTGTTGACCAGCAGCCCGTGGACGACGGCCCGCCGCGCGGAGACCTCGCGCAGCAGCAGGTCGCCGTCGGTGACCAGGCCATGGAGGTCGGCGTTCCGGCGGGCCAGCAGGCCGGTGACGGTACGGGCGTGGCTGACCAGGTCGTGGAGGCGGGCGTCGCGGGCGGCGACGGTACGCGAGAGCCTGCCGAGCCCCCGGAGGGAGGCCCGGATCTCCGTCGAGGAGCCTTCCATGGTCTGCGACAGCACGGTCATGGCCGCGGCCAGGGCCCGCTCGTCGACGCGTCCCGCGGCCGCGCCCAGGTCGGCGACGGCGGGCGCGACCTCGTAGGGGACGCTCGTGCGCGACAGCGGGATCTGCCCCTGGAGCCGGCCGCCGCCCTCGGGGACGAGCATGACGAAGTGGGCGCCGAGCAGGGTCTTGATCCGGATGTCCGCCCTGGTCAGCGAGCCGAGCCGGACGTCGTCGGCCACCCGCAGATCGACGCGGACGTGGTCGCCTTCGAGATCGACGCCGGTGACCTCCCCGACCTTGACCCCGGCGATCATCACGTCGTCGTGCTCGCGCAGGCCCGCCGAGTCGGCGAACGCGGCCGAGTACGTGCTGCCGCGCGGCAGGCCGCCGACCGCCAGGGCCGCCACGACCAGCGCGAGGGCCACAATGATGCCGCCGACGCCCAGCGGCACGGGGTCGCGTCTCCTGAAGGGGGTCAGTGGCATCGCGGGCTCCCGTTGACGAGCTTCGGAGTGCGCACGCCGCCGCTCCTGACCGTGAGCGAGCAGAGGTAGAAGTTGAACCAGGACCCGTAGGAGCTGGCCCGGACGAGCCGGCCGAGACGGTCGGGGGCGCGGGCGAGGGTGTCCTCGACCAGGGCGCTCCTGGCGTTGAGCGCCTTGAGCAGCCCGTCGGCGTGCCGGACGCTCGCCCGCAGGTCGGGCCGGGCCCTGCGGACGAGATCGCCGGTGACGGCGGTGAGGCGGTCGAGGGTGGCCAGCGAGTCGCCGATGGCCTCGCGGTCGCCGGCCAGGCCGCCGATCAGGGCGCGCAGGTCGATCAGCAGGCGGTCGTAGTCGTGCTCCCGGCCGGCGATCTCGCCGAGCACCGTGCCCAGGTTGGTGATCACGCGGCCGATCACGGCGTCGCGGTCGGCGAGCGTGCCGGTGAGGGAGGCGATGTGGCCGAGCAGGGCCTCGACCGTGCCGCCCTCGCCCTGGAGCACCTGGACGATCTGCCAGCTCAGTTGGTTGACGTCCTGGGGGCGGATGGCGTTGAGCAGCGGCCTGAAGCCGTTGAACAGGGCTGTGACGTCGAGGGCCGGGCGGGTGCTCGTCACGCGGGCGCCCGGCGGCAGCAGGCCGGGGCCGCCGGAGCCGGTGGACAGCGTCAGGTAGCGGTCGCCGACGAGGTTGCGCCAGCGGACGGCGGCCACGACCCCGCGGGGCAGCGCGGTGGTGCGCCGTACGGAGAAGGCGACCTCGGCCCGGACGCCCGCCAGCGTGACGCTCTCGACCCGGCCGACCCGCACGCCGGCGATGCGCACCTCGTCGCCCTCGCGCAGTCCAGAGGCGTCGGTGAACAGGGCGTGGTAGACGACCGCGGCGGTGAAGCGGGCGCCCGAGATGGTGATCGCGAGCGTGGCCACGCACAGGGTGGTGACGAGGGCGAAGACGGCCAGCTTGAGCGCCGGCCCGAGCGTGCTCATCGCAGCATCAGCCTCGCCAGGTCGGCCGTGCCGTCGTCGAAGCGCACCCCCGGGAAGGGCACGGGCGCGTGGTCGGGCAGGCCGTAGCAGGCCGGGCCCCTGCGGTCGGCGTAGCGCGGGGTGTCCTTGCCCGGTTCGTACGGGTGCGCCGGCCGGACGATCTCCAGCACCGCCTTCGCGCTGCCGTGGCCGAAGGCGTTGTCCAGCAGCGGCCGCAGGCGGTCGAGGCCGCGCAGCACGCACGGGATGACGGGCGCGTGGTGGGCGGCCACGTCGAGGGCCGGGCGGAGGACGTGCGGCAGGCCGACGATGCCCGGCTCGTCCGTGCGCAGCAGGCGGTCGGTGGCGGTGGCGGCCCGGGTGACGGCCGCGCCGGCCGGGCCGAGAGGGGCGGCGGTGAGGGTGCGGCCGATCGCGGCGCTGTTGGCGAGGGTGCGCAGCAGGTCGGGGGCGGCCTGGCCGTACCGGGCGGTGACGTCGGCGAGCTTGGCGATGTCCCGCTTGAGCGCCGGCAGGTGGGGCTGGAGGCGGCGCAGGTAGGCGTCGGTTCTGTCCAGGGTCGTGCCGAGCCGGGCGCCGCGGCCGTCGAGAGCGGTGGCCAGGGCGTTCAGGACGGCGTTCAGGCGTTCGGGGTGGACGGCGCGCAGGTGCGCCAGCAGGCGGTCGAGGATCTCGGTGATCTCGACGGCGGCGGCCGAGGACCTGATCACGTCGCCGTCGCGCAGCGGGCCGCGCGGCGAGCTGGGCGGGATCAGGGCGACGTACTTCTCGCCGAACAGGGTCTTGGCGCGCAGCTCGGCGGTGGAGGCGCGGTCGACGTCGTGGTCGAGGGCCAGGGTGAGGCGGGCGCCGTGGTCGGCGGGCGCCAGGTCGGCCACCTCGCCGACCACGACCCCGTTGACCTTGACGTCGGCCCGGCGGTCGAGCTGCAGCCCGGCGGCCGGCAGCAGCAGCGTGACGTGCCGGGCGGTGGAGAACGCCTTCGTGTAGACGGCCAGCGTCAGGGCCGTGAAGGCGGCGATGATCGCCAGGAGCGCGACGCCGTGTCTCATCCGGCCAGCCTCACCGTCGTGGTCGTGCCCCAGATGGCCAGGCCGAGCAGGAGGTTGGCGACGTTGACCGTCACCAGCACCGCGCGCACGGCCCGCCCGACCGCCACCCCGACCCCGGCCGGCCCGCCGGTGGCGTGGAAGCCGTGGTAGCAGTGGATGAGGATCACCAGGACGGCGAAGACCATCGCCTTGCCGAAGGACCACAACACGTCGTAGGGCGACAGGAACAGCTCGAAGTAGTGGTCGTAGGTGCCCGTGGACTGGTCGTGCAGCACGGTCACGATCAGGCGGGTGGCGACGTAGGAGGCGAGCAGGCCGAGCACGTACAGGGGCATGACGGCGGCGAAGCCGGCGATCAGCCGCGTGGTGACCAGGAACGGCACCGGCGGGACCGCCATGACCTCCAGCGCGTCGATCTCCTCGCCGACCCGCATCGCGCCGAGCTGGGCGGTGAACCCGCAGCCCACGGTGGCCGACAGGCCGATGGCCGACACCAGCGGGGCGATCTCGCGGGTGTTGACGTAGCTGGACAGGAAGCCGGTGAAGGCCGAGCCGCCGATGCGGTCGAGACCGGTGTAGCCCTGCAGGCCGACCTCGGTGCCGGTGAAGAAGGTCATGAAGGCGACGATCGTCATCGTGCCGCCGATGACCGCCAGGCCGCCGCTGCCCAGCCCGACCTCGGCCAGCAGCCTGAGCACCTCGCGGCGGTGGCGCGCGCCGGCCGGGAGTGCCCTGATCGCCCTGGCGTAGAACTCGCCCTGCCGGTCGAGCGCCCTCATGACCGCACCAGCTCGTTGTAGACCGCGCTGATCAGGAAGTTCTCGGCGAACAGCAGCAGGGCGGCGAACACCACGGCCTGGTTGACCGCCTCCCCGACGCCCTTGGGCCCGCCCGCCGCGCCCAGCCCCTTGTACGCGGCGACGAGCCCCGTCGTGACCCCGAAGACCAGCGCCTTGCCCTCCGACACCCACAGGTCGGAGACCTCGGCCAGGGCGTTGAACGACTGCAGGTACGCGCCGGGCGAGCCGCCCTGGACGACCACGTTGAACAGGTAGCCGGCGACCAGCCCGACCGTGACGACCAGGCCGTTGAGCAGCGGCGCGACCAGCGCGCACGCGGCGACCCTGGGCACGACGAGCCGGTGGAGCGGGTCGACCGCGAGCACCTCCATGGCGTCGATCTCGTCCCTGATCCGGCGGGCGCCGAGGTCGGCGCAGATCGCGCTGCCGGCCGCGCCCGCGATCATCAGCGCGGTCACCACCGGGCCCGCCTCGCGGACGATGCCGAGCACGGCGGTGGCCCCGGTGAAGGACTGGGCGCCGAACTGGCGGATGAGGTTGCCGGTCTGCATGGCGAGCACGGCCCCGAAGGGGATGGCGACCAGGGCGGTGGGCAGGGCGCTCACGCTGACGATGAACCACGCCTGCCGGACGAGCTCGCGCACCTGGAACGGCCGTCGCGCGGCGGCCCTGGCGGTGTCGAGCGACATGGCGACGAACCGCCCGACCTCCGCCGTCACCATGCGCGGCCGATCGAACGCATGCAGTCACTGTCATAGGCCGCGAGGAGGTACATCTCGGTCGGATTCATGATCTAGGCGACGCCGTCGGCGTGGGCGTCGATCAGCCGGGGGTACTCCTCCAGCCAGTTGCGGCCGCGCTCGTCGACGAACGAGCCCTGCGGCGGGATCACGCCGTGGGCCGCCAGCCACCGGCCGGGCGGCTGCTGCGAACGGCGCAGCACGTTGCCGCTCGGCATGAGCTGCGGCGGGATCGGCGGCAGCCCGCCGGGGTCGTGCCCCATCTGGGCCTCGGCCTCCAGCTCGGAGACGTCCTTCTCCTCCGACATGCCGATCGGGCCGTGCCTGCGGGCGTTGAGGAACTGCCGCACCACCGGCTCGTCGCTGGACAGCAGCATCTCGCGCGGCCCGAACATGACCAGCTCGCGGCGGAACAGCAGCCCGATGTTGTCGGGGACCGTGCGGGCGGTGTTGATGTCGTGGGTGACGATCAGGAACGTGGCCTCGATGTCGGCGTTGATGTCGACGATCGTCTGGTTGAGGAAGGCGGTGCGGACCGGGTCGAGGCCGGAGTCGGGCTCGTCGAACAGGATGATCTCGGGGTCGAGCACCAGCGCCCTGGCCAGGCCGGCGCGTTTGCGCATGCCGCCGGAGATCTCGCCGGGCAGCTTGCCCTCGGCGCCGACCAGCCCGACCAGGTCGATCTTGTCCATCACGATCCGGCGGATCTCGGCCTCGGTCTTCCTGGTGTGCTCGCGCAGCGGGAAGGCGATGTTGTCGTAGAGGTTGAGCGAGCCGAACAGGGCGCCGTCCTGGAACAGCACGCCGAACAGCCGGCGCAGCTCGTAGAGCTTGCGTTCGGGGCAGCTCGCCAGGTCGTGGCCGTCGATCCAGATGTGACCGCGGTCGGGGCGCAGCAGGCCGACCAGCGTCTTGAGGAAGACGGACTTGCCGGTGCCCGACGGGCCGAGCAGCACCGAGATCTCACCCGCGGGCAGCGTGAGCGAGACATCCTCCCAGATGACCTGCCGATCGAACGACTTGGTCAACCCCTCGACCACGACCTCGACGCCCACTGGCCACCTTCCCGATCACAGGGAGCACTCAGGGGATAACGTGCCGCACACTTTACTTCCAGGATGGACTCACGGTAGCGGCGTTCCGAGGAATTGGAACCGGTTCCAATAACTTGTTACCCGGCGGTTATGAGACGTCGGGTCCAGTAAGGGCGCGCAGGCTCGGGCGCAGCAGCCGGGCGATGCGCTCCGGCAGGGCGTCGCGCAGCTCGGGCAGTTCGAGCAGCTGGTGGCCGACGGTCACGCCGAGCAGGATCGTGGTCATCAAAGCCGCGCGCAGGCGGGCGTCCTCGCCGGGGATCGACGCGGCGAGCCTGTCGACCTGGCGGGCGAGCGCCTCGCGGGCCGCCGTGCCCGCCTCGGGATGGGTGAGCATCGAACGCATCATCGCCAGCGAGCCCTGGGGCAGCTCGCCCATCTTCACGTCGAGGGTGCCGAGCAGGTGCTCGACCAGCTCCTCGGGGGTGGCGGCGGCCTCGGGGGCGGGCGTGGCGCGCACGGCGGCCCTGAAGAGCTCCTGCTTGTTGCCGAAGTACTGCATGACCAGGGCCGGGTCGACCTCGGCGGACTTCGCGACCGCCCTGATGGTGGCACGCTCGTAGCCGACTTCGGCGAACAGCGCCTTGGCCGCGTCGAGGATCCTTCCCTCGGTTCTGCGCCGCCGTTCGGCACGGGGAAGCACTCGCTCGCTCACGGTCCGACTCTACCCGTGTTGACCGTTCGCCCGAATTCGCTCTACGCTCGTTGAGTCAACGGGTGTTGAGCGAGATGTGAGGGGTTGTGGTCATGACCGTCGAGGAGATCGTCGGCGCCTTCCACGGCGCGATGCTGCGCAAGTCGGCCGACGAACTGGCCGACCTGTACGCGGAGGACGGCAGGCACGAGTTCCCGTTCGGCGGGCTGCCGCCGTTCGAGGGGCGGGAGGCGGTGCGGGCGGGGTACCGGGCGTCCTGGGGCGTCTCCCCCGCCGTGCCGCAGGAGGTGGAGCGGATCGCGTTGCACCGTACGGACGATCCCGAGGTGGTGGTCGTCGAGCAGAACGCGCACGTCAAGGTGGGCGAGCGGGCGATCACCGTCCCGGGGCTGCTGATGCTGCGGATCAGGGACGGCCGGATCGTCCAGTGCAAGGACTTCATGGACGCCAGCGCCATCGCCCGGGTCCGGGAGGCCGCGGCCCACGAAGCCGGGATCACTTCCGGGTGAGGTCGTGAGCTGTCCCGTTACATGCGAAAAGAGGCGGCCACACCCGGCACCAGGGTGTGTCCGCCTCTTCCGAAGAGCTGTGTGAAGTGGGAAGTTACTTCACGGTCACGGTGGCGCCGGCGCCCTCAAGGGCAGCCTTGGCCTTCTCCGCCTGCTCCTTGTTGACCTTGCCGTCGAAGACCGGCTTGGGAGCGCCGTCCACCAGGTCCTTGGCCTCCTTGAGGCCCAGGGACGTGAGGGCGCGGATCTCCTTGATGACCTGGATCTTCTTGTCGCCGGCGGCCTCGAGGATGACGTCGAACTCGTCCTGCTCCTCAACGGCGGCGGCCTCGCCACCACCAGCGGCGGCGGGGGCGGCGGCGACCGCGACGGGGGCGGCGGCCTTGACGTCGAAGACCTCTTCGAACTGCTTCACGAACTCGGACAGCTCGAGGAGGGTCATCTCCTTGAACGCGTCGAGCAGCTCGTCGGTGCTGAGCTTCGCCATGATGCTTTTCCTTACGTTTAGGACTTGCAGAAAACTAGGAACGGGACCGCGGAAGTTGCGGCAACCCCCGTGTTACTCGCCCGCTTCTTCGCGCTTGGCACGAAGGGCGTCGGCCAGCTGAGCCAGCTGCGTGGGCAGCGCGGCGAAAACCGCGGCGGCAGCGCTCTGCTTCGCCTTGAGAGCACCGGCGAGCTTAGCGAGGAGGACCTCGCGGGACTCGAGGTCGGCGAGCTTGGTGATCTCGGTGGCGTCGAGCGTCTTACCGTCGAGCACACCACCCTTGATCACCAGAAGGGGATTGGCCTTGGCGAAGTCACGCAGACCCTTGGCCGCCTCGACAACGTCGCCGTTGACGAAGGCGATCGCGGTCGGGCCCGTGAGCAGGTCGTCGGGGAACGACAGACCGGCTTCATTGGCCGCGATCTTGGTCAGGGTGTTCTTCGCCACGGCGAACTTCGCATTCTCACCAAGAGCAACGCGCAGCTGCTTGAGCTGGGCGACGGTGAGACCGCGGTACTCGGTCAGAACGGCGGCGCTGCTGCCTTCGAACTCGCTCTTGAGCTCGGCAACGGCTGTCGCCTTATCCGCCCTCGCCATGGGCCTCCTTCCAGGTGTGCCGCCGGCGAAGGCCCCTGGAAATGAGAACAGCCCCGGGCGCAGGGGCGCACGGGGCTCACATATGGAACTGCACCATATGGGAAACTCGCATCACACCTGCGCGGGCCGTCCACAGAACGTGGATCCTTCGGTCGCCAGGACTGATGCACCTGACGACGACCGGCGGTCTTCGGCAACGACCAGAGTACGTGCTGGTCGCCGAGTTTCCAAATCGGTTCTCAGTTGACGGTCGTCTTCGGCAGCTCGCCGACCTGGTCCGCGGGCGGGGCCTCGACCTTCACGGGCTCGTTGAAGCCCTTGAACAGCAGGGTGGCGTCCAGCGTCGCGCCCTCCTTGGAGCCGTTCAGGGTGAGCTTGCGGGGCAGGCCGTCGCCGGCCACCCAGATGTCGAACTTGACGTCCTTGAGCTCGGCGAGGTTCGTCCTGGCCTGCTGCTGCTTGTCGGCGGGCAGCTGGCCGACGGCGGCGTCCACGGGGAACGTGCCGCTGTAGTGGGTGGTGTCCGCGCCGTTGACGCTCTCGGTGCCGACCTGCTTCACGTCCTTGGACACGGTGACCAGCTTGGTCACGTTGGCGAGGTCGAACTGCTGGATCTGGCTGAGGTACTGGTTGACCTGGTTCTGGTCGCCCACTTCGTTGAGCGCGACCTTGATCCACGGCTTGGTGGCGCCGACGAGCTGCTTGAGCGCCTCGACCTTCACATAGACGGTGTCGCCCTGGAGGACGGCGCGCACGCCGCCCGGCAGGTTCCGGCCGCCCATGTCGACGGTGTCGAGGGTCAGGTCGACGGCGAGCTGGGGCTTGCTCTGGTAGAGCATGCGGCCCTGCACCTTGCCGTTGCCTTCTTGGGGGTGCGTCACGTTCGCGACGGCGTCCACCGTGTAGCTGGTGACCTCTGCGGTCTTCTGCGCGGCCTGCGCGAGCACCTCTGAGGCGGCCAGGTTGACCTGGATGGGCTGCACGTTCGTACCGCACCCGGCGACCGAGGCCGCGATGAGAGCAGCTCCGGCCACGGCGGTGGCGAGACTTATCCTGCGCTTCAGCATGTTTTGACCCTACGGTTGGCTTGTCCCATCGTGGCGACTTCCCCGCATAATTCGGGGAAAACCCAGGGTTATCCCCAATGCCGGGAAGTTAAGACGGCTGGCGGTCGAGTCAAGGTGTTCGGCCGAACCTGGGACATGAGAACGGAGATCCAGTAGAACGGGTGATCT
>NZ_JBEOZT010000061.1:0-15082 GCF_040298265.1 Nonomuraea sp. NPDC001636 | reverse complement strand
GCGGCATCAACCTGCTTAAAGGCAACCGCGGCATGGCAACCCGCTACGACAAGCTCGCCGTACGCTACGAAGCCGTCGTCATCATCGCCGCGATCAACCAGTGGCTCAAGGCCTTATGAAACACGGCCTAGCGGAGCTCCGTCTCCGGGTGCCCGCACTCGAAGCGCACGCCGCGCGCACCGAGCGCGCCAGCCGGGATGTCCGCCGGTTGCAGCGGCGACATCGAGGAGGGCGACAAATGCGGTTCGAGTGGCCTGTCCAGGCCGAAGCCAGGCTGAAGGAAGAGCTGCGCGCGGCCCGGCCGAACACGCGCACCGCGCCGGGGGCCGCTGGTCGTTCTCTTCCTCCAACGTTGGCCACAGAGAGGAGGAGACGCTCTTCGCGTCGTAGCGGCGCGCCAGCTGCTAGGCGTGCAGGTCACAGGCCGGTTGACCTCCGAGATGTAGTGGATGCTGGCATCCCGGATGGTGGACCTGGACAAGCGGATGCAGGAGCTGGAATGCGGGTGGGATTAGCTAGGCCAATCCGGTAATTTGAATTTCCTCTTGCTACCCACTGTAAGTTTTGTGAGTCTCTGTGTCATTGCCAACTTATCGAGACTTTATTGTAACTGATGACACCTTGCCTACCGATCTTGCGCTAGATGACTCTTGTTTGCTGTTTGTCCCATTTATGTGAAGGGTGTCAGTGAACAAGTTAGTCAGCGCATCGAAACGGGGCTGGCCCGTCGCGCGGCAGGTAACGGTGGCAACGGTGCTAACGGTGACAGCATCGCTGCTTGTAGCAGGGACAATCCCGTCGGCGCAGGCCGAGTCGGAGTCGACTGGACCGACAACTCCTTCGGTGACCGTCTTCCCGCGGCCGGAGGATCCGGACGCTCCCCTGCGGGCAGCGATCGCAGAGGCCAAGAAGCAGAACGAGCCGGTCCCGGTGGAGGCGGTCTTCACCGAGACTTCGCGTACCTGGGCCTATCCTGACGGGCATCTGACCCTGCAGTCCTACTCGGGCCCCTCGCAACTCAAGCAGGCCGATGGCTCCTGGGCATGGATCAACACCGACCTGGTCGAGCAGAACGGCGTGCTCAAACCCAAGCTGTCCAAGGCGGACATCGCGTTCTCGCTGGGTGGCGACAGCCCGTTCGCCTCGATGGAGCGCGGGAAGGGACAGCGGCTCGCGCTGTCGTGGCCGACGGAGCTGCCGAAGCCCGAGGTCGAGGGCAATGTCGCCCGTTACGTCGATGCGGCGGGGGCGGGCGCGGACCTGGTGGTGACGGCGTTGCCGACGGGGTTCCGGCACGACGTGGTGCTGAGGGAGCGTCCTGCCGGTCCGGTCGAGCTGCGGATCCCGGTCACGACCGAGGGGCTGACCCTGGGGGAGGGCAAGAAGGGCAAGGGGCTGACGCTGACGGACGCCAAGGGCAGGCAGGTGGCTTCGGCCGCCGAGCCCGTGGCCGTCGACGCCGGTCCCAGCGCGGCTGAGGCGAAGGCCGGGAAGGTGGTCCCCCCTCGTACGGGGAAGATCGACACTGAGGTGGTGACCGAGAAGGGCCGCCAGGTGCTGGTGCTGCGGCCGGATGCGGCGTTCCTGGCCGATCCGGCCACCCGCTACCCCCTGACGGTGGACCCCACCACGACGTTGCCGCTGCTCAGCGACGTGGTCATCAGCAACGACCTGAACGACAACACCTCGGCGGCCTCCCCGAAGCTGGAGACGAGTCTCGCCCGCACTTACGCCGACGGTCATCTGACCAACGTCAACTCGCTGCTGAAGTTCGACACCTCAGCGCTGACCGGTCGTTCGGTGGGCAACGCGCGGCTGGAGATGTACGCCGAGCAGGACGTCGCCTGCCGCTGGTACGGCCCGGGTGGGGTGGAGGTCAAGCGGGTCACCTCCGGGTGGAATGCCGACGGCGTGGGCTGGAATTCGAGGCCGTCGGTGACCAGTTTCGGGTCCTCGGTCCAGATCTGCCCGAGTACGTCGTCGATCGATGACAACGGCAACTGGATTCCCCGCACCATCACCTGGGACGTCACCGCGATCGCCAACGCCTGGGCGTCCGGGGCGCAGAGCGAGGGCGTGCAGGTCTCGGCCTACACCGACTTCGACCACCAGCCTTCCCAGGGCAACGGCTTCTGGATCTATTACCACTCCGCCGAGCGGGTGGGCGGCAAGCCGCCGAAGCTGACGGTGTCGTACTGGCTGCCGCCGGAGATCCCCACGGTGACCGCGGAGTCGATTGACTCCATGGTCGGCAACGACGCCATCGCGCGCAGCCAGAGCGTGAAGGTCGGCTTCAAGTCCAGTGTTCCGGAGGCGACGAAGCTGGACTACACCGTCACCGTCAACGACTCCACCATGGCGCCTCCGCCGGCCTTCCCCACCGGCCACGTCGCGCACTGGAAGTTCGACGAGGCCGACGGCGCGGCCAGTGCGGCGGACGCCAGCGGCAACGGCTATACCGCCACCTACACGGGCGGCAGGCGCAAGACCGTCACCGGCAAGCTCGGCTCCGGCATCCGGCTCAACGACATGACTGGCAGCAACGGCTGCTGCGTGCCCGACACCTACGCCTCCACCAGCAAGGCGGTGCTCAACCAGAACTCCAGCTTCTCCATCAGCACCTGGGTCAAGCTGCACGACAGCGAGGCCATCCAGTACGTGGCCAGCCAGGACGGCAGCCCGTTCGGGCTGGCTATCTACTACCTGGGCGGGAGCTGGCAGAAGTGGCGGCTGCAGGTCTCCGGCTCCGGCGGCACAGTGGGCACCGGCGTCTGGGTCGACTCCCAGAAGCTCGTCAGGGCCGACGTCTGGTCGCACCTGGTGGCCATGTACGACGCGAGCGCGGGCAAAATCCGGCTGTACGTCGACGGCGTGCTGTCGGGCGAGACGGACTACCAGCCGACCGGCACGGTCACCAGCGGCCCCTTCCGCATCGGCACCCGTGATGCGGCCGCCTCGATCCACAACCTGCAGGGCTCGGTCGACGACATGCGCCTCTACCAGCGTGCGCTGACCGTGAAGGAGATCAAGGACCTGTACGGCGAGGTCGCGGCGACCAGCTACAACGCCAAGCCGTCCGGGCAGGTCATCGAACAGACCTTCCAGCTGGACAACCCGGCGAGCCTGAAGTTCGTGGTCAAGGCATGTCGCAGCGGCGTCACCCCGCCCTCCTGCAACGAGAGCCCGGCCTACCGGCTCACCTCGGACGCGCCGGTGCTGCCGTCCGACACCGAGACGGGCATGGCCGACCCGATGCAGCCGATCCTGTCCGGGATGGTCAACCGCCCCTCCGGCGGCGCCGTGACGGCCAAGTACTACCTGTACGACAACTCCGGCGCCCCGGTCGGCTCTGCTCCGCTGGGTACACGTAGCGTCAGCGGCGGTGAGCGGGCTTCGTTCCAGTTGCCGGCGAACAGCGTGCAGCCGGGAAGCACCTACACGTGGCAGATGGCGGCCTGCGTGGGACAGGTGAGCACAACGCCCGACCCCGAGCCGACCCCCACTCCCACCCCGACGCCGAGTCCGGCCGCCGACCTGAAGGCGCGCTGGTCCTTCGACGAGGGCAGGGGCGCCATCGCGGCCGACTCCTCCGGCAACAACCACCCCGCCACCCTGACAGGGGCGACATGGGGAACCGGCAAGGACCAGCTGGGCATGCAGCTCGGGGGAACCTCCTCCAGCTACGGCATGGTCAGCGGGCCGGTAATCCACACCAACGCCGGCTACACGGTCTCCGCCTGGGCCAAGATCGACAACATCACCGCCGACCACGCGGTGGTCAGTCAGGACGGTGCCGTCAACAGCGCCTTCAAGCTCGCCTACTCCCCGGGCGACAAGAAGTGGCGCATGGTCACGTACCAGACCGACACCAGGGGGGCCACCCCGCTGCGCGCCCTGTCCACTGCGAACGCCGTGGCCGGCCAGTGGACCCATCTGGTGGGCGTCTACGACGCCGCCGCAGGCAAGATCAGGCTGTACGTTGACGGCGTCCTCAACGCCGAGACCGCCTTCACCAGCAACTGGGACGCGACCAGCAACGTCCAGCTCGGCCGTACCAAGGCCGACGGAACCCTCAGCAACTACCTCAAGGGCACCATCGACGAGGTCCGCCTCTACCAGAAGGCGCTGACCGCTGCCGAGATTGCCGCCCTCTACGCTACCCCTAGCCAGTTGGGGTCCGCACCGACCACGGTCGGAGTTCAGGACGTAGTCAACGGCCCGGAGGTGTGCACCTCCAAGACCCCTCCGGTATCCTTCACCACTCCTGGCACTCCTCCGCCGCCTCCGGTGGAGGACGTCCGACATCTGACGCTGGGTAAGGACAGCGTCGTCGTCAAAGCCGCCAAGACTGACCCGGCTGCCTGCAATGGCTCGCCATGCACGGTGACCGACGATACGGTGATGCGAATCGGCGGCATCGGTATCGATAAGACTGCCGCTGTGATCGGGTTCAAGCTGGACGAGCTCCCCGACGGCGCCGCCGTGTCGGAAGCCGTCCTCAAGCTCGGCACCGCCAACTGCCCCGTGGGCACGTGCCCAGCCGACGCCGTCATCACCGCGACGCCGTTGAAGAGCCCGGTCACCGGCGAGAGCAAGGGGTCGGACCTGGCAGGTGACGCCGACACCAGTGTTGCCCCATACTCGCTGCCGCTCTCGTCGCCCCAGGCCAACGTCGCTGGCAGCGAGTATCAGTGGCTGCTGATCACCTCTGACAAAGATGAGATGATCACTTTCGGTGAAACGGGGGCATCCGAACAGCCGTCGGTGACGCTCACCTACCTTCTGGCCGGGCCGCCGAGCAAGGTACTCAACCTCGCCGCCCAGTCCGGAGACGCGAGCGCCGTCGCCAGCTGGGCTCTGCCGGAGTCCAACGGCAGCGTCGCCATGCTCGGCGGCTACGACGTTGAGGTGACCGACGGCAGTGGCACCGTCGTCAAGACCCTTGAGGTCAGCGACCCGTTCGCGTTGATCTCCGGCCTGACCAACGGTGCGACCTACATGGTAAAGGTACGCGCCAAGACCGCTTTCGGTGTCAGCGGCTGGGAGGTCACCTCGGTCACGCCTAAGGCTGTCCCACCGCCCCCCGTCAAGGACACCAGCCAGCCGTGCATCCCCTTCCTCGACGGCGAGCAACCGCAGACCAAGGCCGTCGCTGGCGACTCCGGCGCCCAGGAGTACATCGATCGGGTCAAGGGCTACTACCAAGCCCAGGACACGGTACTCGAAGGACGCGCCACCACGATCTGGGACGCGCCAGGCATCAGCGCATCGGCTCCCAGCGCGGCCAAGCTGGCCCTGCTAAACACCGAACTGGTGCAGCAGCGCGAACTCCTCGCCGGAATGGGCATGAGGAGATCGGAGTCAGCGGTCGAGCTTACGGACCCGGTGGTTCAGTCGGGCCCGAACGGCAGCGTCCGTGTCATCGCTGGCGTCAAACGGACCTGGAACAATGTCACACAAACCGCCACAGTCAAAAGTGCGGCCCCGGCAGGAGAGGCCGCCGTATCCGGGGTGATCGAACCGAGCGAGCCCAGCATAGACGTCTTCGTCTTCGATCGCTGCGGCAATATCACGATCATCAACGTTCCACTGGAGTGGTGCGAGGACCCATCCGACCTCCATGACCAGCCGATTGACTGTCCTGGCCAGGTCGAACCCTCAACTTCGAATCTGGCACGGACGGCAGCCGCCGCCCAGTCCTGCAGTGCTGCGACAGGCGACGTACATCTCCTGTCCTCGTTTACTGACGTCCGGGTCTGGAAGAACTTCTGGGTGCGGCTTCAGAACACCCATCAGTGGACGAAGTTCAGGGTGCGGCCCGGCGCTGATCCAGAGGAAACGTCGGTAAGCCCAGCCGGATGGACGCTGGACAAGTTCCAGAACTACATCCGCCTTTATGAGACGGGAACCAGTAAGGAGCTCTGGGAGACGGCGAACGGCAAGTACATTCTCAAGCATCTCAAGATGAAGAGCGCCGCGAGCGGGTGTTTCACAAATATCCGTTACAAGCGGGAGGACGGGTTCGGTTTCTCGGTCGACTATCCGCTGTCAACGTCACTTAGCATTTCAGTGGCCAGGTCTGTGGACATTGGCCAGGAGTGCGTGCAGAGCGTTGAAGAGTATGAACCCTCTCCAGAGTCCAACAAGTACGTCAAGCCGATACTGTGGAATGCGCCGGCGGGCGTCAGGGCTTACTGCGACAGTGTGACAGAAAACACCTGCGCAATCAGCAAGTTCCGCCATCGAATGGACGGAGGGGTGACTCTGTTGCATCCTCCGGTGAAGGGCAGCAACGTTCAGGGTAAGGACACAATCAATGCGGCGATAATCTGCCGCCCGCTGGACTTCGCGGGTCTGCCTGCAGACTACGTCCTCAAGTTCTACAACCAATACAGTCCACCGCGCAGTCCGTACTGCGAGGCGAAGGCGACCATCAATGGTGATGAAGTCAAGAACCTTCTCGCCTATCAGGCGGCCTTCAAAGAGTAAGAATCCATGGCGTCCTTGGCCATGATCCTGGTAGATCTGTACTATGCAAGGCGTGCAGATCTACCAGGATCGCCGCTGTTATGGACCGACCAGCGACAGCCGAGTGAGGCATTGCTGTGAACAAGTATGTGCACCTTTGCGTGATGATGGTCCTGCTGTCTTCGGTCTCTCTGTGTGCAGGCTGTGATTCGCAGCCGACGCAGACGGAATTCCATGAGAACCCACAAGATTTCCAGTCGTTCGCTGAGAACGCGTGGGCGTCTTCGCGTCCGGATTATGGACTTTACCCGGGGTCAACAGTCGAACAACGTGGTGGTGAAGTTGTTGTGGAGACGGCAGTGTATCCATTAGGTTCGTCAGCAGAAGGCTATTCTCGTTCATGGATTGCGGATGCGAGAATCGACACCGAATCGGAAACCGTACGAGCCTCAGCGCTGCCGCGGACACGCCTCGGCCACGTCCTTGAACAATTTGGATCGACAAGCCAGAGCAGTGAGAACATTAAAAACACGCGGAGGCTCCTGGCTCAGATTGGAGCCAGTGTGGAGGTGACAGCTGTCGTCGAACTTGCCGAGCCAATGACGGAGGAGTCTCTGTGGGGTTCGAATCCCTCATTGCCCCGCCCTCAACGGGCGCTCCTGAGCAGAGCAGAAGGCGCTCTGCCTATTGGGAACAGCCTGAACTGCGGAAAGCCCTGTGACGCGCAGTCGTATGTCTCCGTTTTCCAGAAATGGGTCTCCGTGCTCCAGGCGCGGGACAGGGGTGCCCTTGCCGCATTCGATCTCGACCTGGAACGGCTCAAGAAGGCCGCACAGGAAGGCAAGATCTACGGGTTGATTTATGAGAGTTACGACCCGCGGTCATTGCTGGAGATTTCTAAGAACGCACAGGTGAAAGCGCTGTACGTGGCTGATGTGAACCTCAAGTGCCGGTCGGGTGAGTCCGCTACCTGCGAACCGACATAAAATTTAGCTGCGTAAATACAGCACGTCATTTACTCGGGAGTGAAGCAGTGGAAGCGCAGCGCCATCGACACCGCTATGAGCCAGCGACGCGGTTACCGCCGCGTACGGGCCGAAGGTGGACCTCCGGTGTGAGCGACCCTGCCGGCGGCGGCAGCAAGGCTCTATGCAGGGGTGCGGACGTCCGGCAGGAGCCGTCGCCCTCGTGGCGGCCGTTCTGGTTCGCGTTGTCGTCGGCGGCCTGGTCACGGGCGGCGGCGGTGACACAGACGTCGTCGCCGGCGATGGCGTTGCGCGGGACGAAGCCGAACCGGCACTTGGTGGTCAGGTCGGTGGTGACGGTGACGGTGGCCGCGTCCTCGGTCATGGAGTCGAGGCGGATCCGCACCCCGTCCTGGTCGTAGCTCTGGATGGGCCGGCCATCGGCGTCGCGCTGGTCCACCAGGAGGGTGGAGGTGTGCATGCCGGGCCAATCCGCGACCGGCTTGAAGTCGTGGATGAGAAGCGTGTCCGCCGGGATGGCTGCGCTGCGGCCGGTCCTCTTGCGGAACTCGACCGTCAGGTACCTGCCTGGCGTCGTCTGGTCGTTCGGCACGCGCACCATCAGCGTCCCCGGCCGGTCGGGCTGCTCCAGCGGAGCCAGGCGGACCGTCTGGGTGGCGGCGCCGTCCTTGCCGAGGGTGACGACCCGCCAGTACGGCAGCCAGCCCAGCTCGTCCAGCCTCGGCGCGGCGAGCCCGATCGCCCCCTGTCCGAACCGTTCGGAGGGCGGGAAGAAGGTCCCGCTCACCGACATGGCGTCCCACCGGTTGCCGGAATCTGCGGAAGCGCCGTCCGCGATCCGGGACACCCCCGGGGTAAGCCCGTAGAGGCCGAAGACCACGTTGACCGCCCGGTCCAAGGTCCAGCCCGTGGTGTCCAGGATGGCGGAGCGGTCGAAGTACTCGCGGGGCCCGCTGGACCCGCCGCGTGGGCCGTTGACCACGACGAGCAGGGGGCGACCGGCCGGATGCCGGTACCCCTGGCTCTCGGCGGCCTTCAGGCAGTCGTTCTTCTTGGTCGGGTTGGGCATTCCCCAGCCGTACCACTCCTCGAACGTCTTGGGGATGGTGTACCAGCCGTACACCTCGCTGCCCTCGATCGACACCCGGCCGCCGGACTGTTCGGTGACGTAGTCGGCCAGGCCACCCTTGCCTGCCCCCTCGGTGGTGAGCAGGTCCTTGAAGAACTGCCGGTCCTTGGGCTCGTCGAGCCGGTTGGTGAACGTGCACATCAGCACCGAGACCGGCATCGTGGCCTGCACGGGTCTGGCGGCCGCCGGAGCGGGCGGCAGCAGGGCGACGGCGGCCAGGGCGGTCAGGGCGGTCAGCAGCGTCGCCGCCGGCCGCCCGCCAGTGAAGGTAGACATAACTCTCCGTTCATCCGAATTCATGCGGTCACCGCCGGCTCGCCCCCGACGACAGGGCGGATCAACGAGGAGAACAACCGTGCGCTCACCCGGCAGGACGTCGCGGTGGCGCCTGTTCGCGCACTACTTGCAGTCGACGCTGAAGACCTGCTTGGCGCTGTCCTTGGAGTCGCCCCGGCCCTCGCCCTGAAACACCCTTAGCTGGCGCACCTGCGCCAGCGCGTCGGAGGTGAAGGTCTCCTTGCCGAACCGGAGAATCCACTCACGGCTGTTGCCGTTGTTCACCGCGACCTCGCGAGGCTCCTCCTCCACGCCGTTCGCGACCCACACGTACTTCATCTTGTAGCTCCCCTTCGGCGCGCTCTCGGAGAACCGCAGGACGGCCGAGTGCTCGATGGCGTACGGGCAGGTGACCTTCGAGAGCAGCGGCGGCTTGGGGTGCGAGATGAGCGTGACCTCGGCGAGCGGGGAACGGTAGAGGGTGATCTCGACGTACACCTTCGCACCGTTGACCAGCTCGGCCGTCACCACCTGCTTGCCCGCGGGAGGTGCGTCATCCCTCAGCACGGCCTCCTGAACCACCTTGGTCTTGCCGGAGTGGCTCGTGGACGGCTGCTTGAAGACCCAGGCGCCGATCTTGCTCACCTCGGTGTCGACGCCGTCGACCGTGACCGTGACCTTCTGCCCGGCCGTGGCGTTCGGCGGGTCCACGACGATGGTGGCCGTGCCGCAGACGACGTGGTAGGTGCCGCTCGTCTTCAGCCCGTTCGGCTGGTCGATCTCGATCGTGACCTGGCCCTGGCCCGTCTTCGTGACCATGAACGGTGCGAGCGTCCCCCGGAACGTGCCTGCGTGGTTGGCCGGGACCTGCAGTTCGTACCACTTGTTCTCTTCGACGTAGCGGTAGCGGATCGTGGACTCGACGGCGGGCAGACCCGACACGTTCATGATGGCCTTGACCTCGACGGCCTTCGGGCAAAGGACGGCGCCGGAGTATCCGGGGAGGTCGAGAGTGACGGACTTGACCGGGTTCGCGTCTGCCTCCACGGTGAAGGTGGCCTTGACGCTGGTGTTGTCGGCGAAGAGCGCCTTCACCTCGTGGGCGCCGACCTTGGCGGAGACGGTCGCGTCGAAGGAGTACTCCCTCGTCGAGCCGCCCACGGTGTGCGCGGCCGGGGTGAACGCCTCCGAGGTGATGGTCCTGATGTCGGAACGGCCGTTGACCACCGTCACCTTGACCTTCTCGCCCGGCTTGCCGGTCACCCGGCCGAGCGTGATGCCCGGCTCGGTGCACTCGACCTTGTAGGCGGCCTGATTCGACTTCAGGCCGTTCGGCTGCTGGACCTCGACCTGCCGCCAGCCGGTGGTGCTCGTGCTGAACCTGCCGAGATCGACCTTGTGGGTGTCGTCGTGGTTCGCGGGCACGCTGGTGCCGAGCCACCCGCTCACGGTGCCGTCGGAGGCCAGGACCCGGTACTTGATCTCGAAGGCTTCGGCCGGGGCGCCCGAGACGTCGAAGACGGCCGCGCCGGCGAAGGACTTCGGGCAGACCTTGACGTCCTTGCCGCGCGACTCCTCCACCGTCACGCTCACGCCCTTGACCGGGTTGAGGTCCTTCTCGACGGTGAAGGCCGCCTTCACGTCTGTGCCGCGGGAGAAGTTCGCCCTGACCTCGTGCGGGCCTACCTTGCCCGAGACCGTGGCCTCGAAGGAGTACTCCCGCCTGCCCGCCGGCACCTTGTGCTCGGCCGGGGTGAAGGCGTCCGAGACGATGGAGACGATGTCGGCGTAGCTGTTGACGACGGTCACCGTGGCCTTGTCGCCCGGATGGCCGCTCGCCTTGCTGAGCGTGATGCCCGGCTTGGTGCACTCGGCCTTGTAGGCGGCCTGATTCGACTTCAGGCCGTTCGGCTGCTGGACCTCGATCTGCCGCCAGCCCCCGGCGCTCGCCTGGAACCCGGGTGGCTCGACCTTGTGGGTACTGCCGTGACCGGCCGGCACGGTCGAGCTGAGCCACGGGCCGGGAGCGCCGTCAGAGGACAGCACACGGTAGCCGATCTTGAAGGAGCCGGCCGGAGCTCCCGTGACGTCGAACCTCGCGATCAGCCCGAACTCCATCGGGCAGCGCTCGACCTGCACGGTGTGCCGCTCCTCGGCCTTCAGAGTGACGGCCTTGACTGGGTTCTGCTCCCCAGGCGGAGGCGGCGTGCCGGGATCGCCGTGGCCGTTGTCGCGCCCGCCGGGCCTGTCCTCGCCGTGGCCGTAGCCGAAGTGCAGCCAGCCGCCGGACGCGGTGCCACCGGTCCCGCCGCCGTTGTCGCCGCCGGTGCAGGTGACCGAGAAGGAGGCCCGCTTCGACGCCTTCTTGACCGGGCCGAGCAGGCGGACCTGGCCCCAGCCCCGGGCGTCCGAGCCGACCTTGATCGCCGTGTTGAGCCGGATCGCCCTGATGTCCTTGCCGTCCACGCGGTAGGTCTTCACGGCGCTCTTGTCGCCGTTGCTGAACACCCACTGGTACTTCAGAGCGATCGGCGCCCTCACCTTGGCCTTCGCGGCCAGCTTCACGGTCGCGGGACACGTGGTCGTCTGCGTCTTTGGTGACGCGGCGGCCGTACTGAACGCCACCGGGGTCGCCGCCGCGTGCGCGGGGGCCGCCATGCCCCCTGCGGCGAGGAGTGACGTCACGACGAGCAGCAACCCGCCGAGACCACGCCTCGCTCTCCTGGTCAGTCTCATTCTTCCCTCTCGAGTCGGAGGCTCCCGCGGCGCGGACCGGTGGACAGGCCGGGGCGTGCGGCCCCGACGTCTCTCAGGGCGAACTCGCCGTCGTCCCGCTGTGGCCGAGCGCCGGCGGCCCGGACGCGGGAGCGGCTTTCAACGAACGGAGGGAGGCTATGGTCGGCAGGGAGCCGGAGTGATCCGTCGCGCGAGTGATTCGTGATCCGTTACGTGGACGACCCGGAACCGGGTGATGTGAACGTGGCTGTTGAGCCCCGCCGGTGCCCCTCCCCCGCCGCTCTTCGTCGTGGCGCGGTCGACGAGGGCCCGGCCACAGGCGCGGCTCCGGTCGAACGAGGAACGCCTGTCCGCCCATGAGGGGACGATTCGCGGTGATGCCGGCGGCTACCTTCACGACCTGGCCGCGCCATCCACGGTGCACGTACAGAAGGAAGAACCATGTCGGTGTTCGCGAACCCACGTACCTTTCGTCGATGGGCAGCCGGGCTCTGCCTGATCGTCGCCCCGCTCGTCCACGTGGCCGGCATCCTCACCGACCCGGCGCTCAGACAGGGACGGGGCGACGACACCGTCGGCGTCTACGGTCAGTATCCGGAGCAGGTCTCGGTCAGCGCCTCGGCGCTCCATTGGAGCTGGGTGCTGCTGCTGCCCGGGATCGTGGGCATGGTCCACCTGATCCGGGGGCGGGGCGTCGTCCTCGGGCACATCGCCGGGGGGATCACGTTCCTTGGCATCGTGAACTTCTCCAGCCTGATGCTCGGTGACTTCTTCTACTCGCGGCTCGAACGAGCACTCCCCGCAGCCGAGGGGGCCGGCATCGCGGACCAGGCGTTCGCCGATCCCGGGGCCCGGTTCGGGTTCCAGCTGCCGGGATTCGTCGGGCTGTTCGGCCTGTTTCTGCTCGGCCTGACGCTGGCCTACGCCCGGCGCGGGCCGTGGTGGGCCCCCGTCGCGATGCTGACCGGCATTCTGACCGCACCGATCTTCCCGTACGGCACGATCGCGGGCGGGACGCTCTACCTGGCCGGCGCCGGGGTGATCGGGCTCCGGATGTTGCGCATGAGCGACGACGAGTGGTCGGGGGAACCGGCTCAGGCCGTCACCGGGTCGCTGAGTGGGAACCTCGCGAACACCCGGTAGCCGCCGCCCACGATGGGGCCGGCGGTCAGTTCGCCGCCGTGCATCTCGGTCCGCTCCCGCATCCCGATCAGGCCGTGCCCGCCGCCGTCGCCGTCGCCGTCCGATCCCGCACCGTCGTTGATCACAAGGATGCTCAGCTCGGCGGGGCCGTAGGAGATGGTGATGTCGACTCCGGAGGCGCTCGCGTGTTTCAGCACGTTCGTCAGAGCCTCCTGGATCAGGCGGTAGGCGGACAGGTCGAGCCCTGGTGACAGGGGCGTCGGGGTGCCGATGATCCGCAGCTCGATCTGCGGCCCGGCTTCCCTGACCTGGGCGACCAGCTCGTCCAGCCGGTCCAGGCCGGGCTGGGGGGTGAGGGAGTCGCCGTCGCCCGAGAACCGCAGCATCCCCAGCATGAGCCTGAGCTCGCCGATGGTCTCCCGGCCGGCCTGTTCGACCCCGAGCAGCAGGGCACGTTCGCGTTCCCGTTCCGGGCTGTCGCCGAGCATCCTGCGTACGGTGCCGACGTTCAGGGTCATCAGGCTCACGTTGTGGGAGACGATGTCGTGCAGCTCGCGGGCGATCCGCGCGCGTTCCTCGGCCACCGCCCAGCGGGTCCGCTCCTCGCGTTCCATCTCCAGGCGGGTGCTGAGCTGCGCCAGCCGGGCCGTCCGGTCCATCTGCCTGCGCAGGAGGATTCCACTGGTGTACGCCACCCCGACGAAGATGCCGGTGATCAGGACTTCCGGGACGTCGACGTGGGGCATGATCTGCAGCTGGGCGTACGCGACCAGCAGGCACCCCAGCCCGGCGATCCCCCGGCGGCTGCGCGACTCGGCCGCGCTCGCCACAGTGTGCAGAAGGATCAAGGTGGAGTAGAAATGCCACGCGGCGTAATACTCCCCGATCGTCAATCTCTGCAGAGTGAAGCCGAGAGCGGTCAGCGTCAGAAGAGCGGTCATCGGAAATGCGCGCCGGAAAAGCAGCAGCACGCCGGCGAGGATGGCTCCCGCCGCCATCGGTGCCGGGTTCTCGATCCGCTCGTAGCCGATCCCCTGGCGGCCGAGGCTCTCCACCAACCCGGCCACGGTCACCGCGAGGGAGAGCAGCAGATCCGCCCAGGTGGGTGGCCGGCCACGGAACAGCTTCGTCAGCACGGCTCGTCCCGCGGACCCTGCGGCCGTGGCCGTCCGGGCCGTACGATTCCGGTCTCGTAGGCGAACACGACCGCGTGGATGCGGTCGCGTAAGCGGAGCTTCTGCAGGAGGTGCGTGACATGAGTGCGTACGGTCGCCTCGCCGATGTGCAGCTCCCGTGCTATCTCGGGGTTGGACATGCCGTCCGCGAGCAGCCGCAGCACCTCCAGCTCGCGCGGGGTGAGCGTCTCAAGCTCCGGCGGAGCAGCCGGATGGGGCTGGGCCGCGAAAGAGTCGATCACGCGTGGGGCGACCGCCGGGTCGATGACCGCGTCCCCGGCCGCCGCCGCGCGTACGGCCTCGATCAGCTGCTCGGCGCGTGAGCTCTTGAGCAGGAATCCGTGAACCCGCGCGCGCAGCGCGGCGTGCAGGTTGTCGTCGGTGTTGAACGTGGTCAACATGATGATCCTGGGCGGATCGGGGTCTTCCAGGAGCTGCCGGGCGGCGCTGAGGCCGTCCAGTCCCGGCATGGCGATGTCCATCAGCAGGACGTCCGGCCGTAACTGACGGGCCATGCTGAGAACCTGCCGCCCGTCGGACGCCTCTCCGACGACCTCGATGCCGGGCGCCGTCTCGACGACGAGCCGCAGCCCGGCCCGGATCATCGCCTGATCGTCCGCGATGACCAGCTTGATCGCCACTGAACTCTCTGGGCTCTCGGCAGGGATCACATGCCACAGCGTACGAGATCGATGAAACGCTGGAATCTCTGGAAATGGGGAGATGAAGTCAGGTGTGTCTACATCGCCCGGCTGACATCTCCTCCGCCACGCCGCTGATCCGGGGTTGGGCTGGCAGGAGTCATTGATTGAATGATCGGTACTCGTCGGGCCGCTCGTTCAGTTGATCACTGGGCGTGCCCGCCGGCGGCGCCAGATCCATGCGGGCTCGCTCGGCGAAGGCGGTTGCTCCCATGTCGGCAAACAGTTCGTGGGCGGCCCGCAGTTGCTGGCTGACCTCGGTCGCGCGCTCGGTCTGCGGTCTGGTTCGCATCACGACGGTGTTGAGCAGATGGCATCGGGCGCCGATGAGAAATGGCGCCGACAGTCGTCCAAGTACACGTCCGGTAAAAAGGCGCTGCGCGCATCAAGGGAGAGCAACGAGATGAGACCGCTTCGATACTCGATCAACGTCACGCTCGACGGCTGCTGCCATCACGAGGCAGGGCT
>NZ_JBEOZT010000060.1:0-18443 GCF_040298265.1 Nonomuraea sp. NPDC001636 | reverse complement strand
AGCCCGTCCAAGGCCGGCCACCTGTGCAAGGCCATCGCCGTCCTGCAAAATCACCGAGTCGCGCAGGCGGCGCGAGGATGAAAAACGTTCAGTGATGCTGCTGAGCACGAAAATGAGTAGTCCTTACGCTGAACTTCGTTCAGCGTAAGGACTATCTCCTGCGGGTCGCCGATCGTCCCCTTCACCTCAACATGCCAGGAGACGGCACCCATCTCTCGCCCACACAGTCGAAGCTCTCGGGACGCGAGGTGTCCGTGACTAGAGAGGCCGGTGAAGGTCTCAGGCGAACCGCGCTGTTCAGGGTGATGGCAGGGGTAAAGACCCCTGCCAGGCAGGCAGTCGGTTGCTCTCTGGTGAAGCCATCGCGGTGCAGTTCGCTTGTAGTGGTTAGGGGCCCTTGGATCAATGGACCGGATGCGTCGGCAGACCGGAACCGTCAGTCGGTGGAGGATCAAAGTTTGAAAGCAAGTGGCTGGCTAGGACGCGCTGGTACGCCATGGATGTGGATCACAGTACGGGTACGCCAAGCTCTGAGAATAAGCGGTTGGTAAACGGATCAGTCGAGTACAGGACCGCACCCGACATGCCTCTGGTTGCTAGGACTCGGTAGGTGTTACGCACCAGGTCGCCGAATCGGGGAGCGCCCTGCACTTCTCTGTCCTGATTAGCTCGGCGGTTGGCTTGCCAGTTCTGTCCTCTCCAGACCAGGTCGTTGCCGAAGATGACGCCGGCATAGTCGTACTCGAATCCCTGTGCCGTGTAGATACATCCGATCTGGCCGAATCCGGCCGGGTGCGTGGCCCAGAGGCTGGATGGAGGGATGCCGTTCCTCTCACGCTCAGCCCGAGAGTTCCAGGGCCGGTGCCAATCGCCGATTCGGACATCCTTGATAAGAGACCCGTCAGGGCGAGGGTCACTCCATGGCCAGCAGAAGCCGGCGGCGATCCGAGCGCTGCGGCCCTCTGCCTGCTTGGCCCGCAGAAACTCCTCCATTGCCTCAGGAGTACGGGCCACGTACAGCTCGAAGGACTCCAGATGCTGCCACGGTTGCGGGCCGCCTTCCCATCCCAGGCCCAGCAGTTGCTCCACCCATGTGACGTACTCGGGACAACCGCCGCATCGAAACTGGTGCTGCAGATCAATCTGCTGAACCTTGATTCCCAGGCGGGCTGCGGCATCGCGGATCAGCTGAACGGAACCCACCTCGCCCGGGCGGACGAGTTGGTGTTCATCTAGGAGGAACACTGGAACCGCAGCGGCCTCGATCAGCTCTTGTACTTGAGGTTTGCCCTGACGGCGATTGTGCTCGCCGTCCCATGTGGTGCGGCGACGGTCCGACGTCTCACGTATCCGGTGGGCTTCATCACAGATCAGGACATCAACATTGTGCGCAGTGGCGTGAGTGTAGCTGTTGAAATAGGAGAAGCTGCGGGCGGCACGTCGGTCCACCTTCTCGACGTTGTCACGCAACGTAAGAGTAAACGACTTGCTGCCGGTGGCGTGAACGGCACGAATGCCCTGCCGATTCAAGGAGCCCAGCAACTCCACGGCGATGACGCTCTTCCCTGTGCCCGGCCCACCCACGATCAGGACGACTTCTTTAGGAGCTCCTTGCTTGCTGGCGTTCACGGCTGCTTTGACATACTCGTAAGCTTCCCTCTGCTCATCGAGCAGAGGGAAGACCGACCGTCGGCACACGCTCTCGCTCACCACTGTCATCAGGCTCTCGGTCGGCAGTACCGGAGCTTCCAAAAACTCCTGCGCGTAGTGGAACGCCTTGTGAGGTGAGAGCAGGTCACGAAGTGCCCGCTTGAAGTAGTCGCGATGATCGGAGCAGAACATCCGAATCAAAGAGGAGTCGTATTCGAGACCGACACGGGCAGGACGGATAGTCGCCAAGTTCTCGCTGACAGCATTGTGCATGTTGACCAGGCAATGAACCTTCGCGGAGTTTCGTGCCAGAGGGATGTAATCGGTGAGGACTTGATGGTAGTCCCACACCTGCCTGATGGGGTGCGTGTACGGCCTTGGGTTCGTTGAGTTGGACAAGTAGACCAGCTCCGGGCTCGGCCCGGGACGGGCCCACTGCCACTGCTTGTTCTCCACGATGACCAGCGACATCCGGCCGTCTTGCGGGTGGGAACCGATCAGGACCATGTCCATCCGCACGTCGCTGATCGGAGTCTTCAGCTCGATCAGAACCTGGATGTCCCCAAGGCCCTCTTCCAACAGGAGATCAATGACGGTGGGAATACTGTTGCGCCACGATTCAGCCTCCTGTGGGTTCAGCACGCCGCCGATCAGATCGTCGTAGCCGCGCTTGAGCTCCGGGAGAAGCCTGTCTGTCGAGATAAGTGCGTCGAGTTCACTAGCGGTCGCCTGATACAGACATCGTGATGCCACGGGAGCTGCTCCTTCGCAATGGCCCTCTCCCGACTTTAGATAGGCATTGATAACGTGTCGTATCTATCCTGTCAAAACAGACAAAAATGCCCAAGATGGATGATCGAGCGCTGGAGGGAGCTGATGCCTCCTGCGATAGAAGAAACGGATTCACGGTGTGAGGATTGGTGGTGCCAACACCGCGCTCGTTGCGGCATCTGTTCGCGGCCGGCCGTGGGCTACGGTTTCCCGGTGGTGGGCGGGTGGCCCTGCGAGCGATGCTTGACGTCCGGGCGTGCTGATCGCTGTAGCTGAAGTTCTGGAGTAGTTGATGTGATCCTTGATCTGCTGCTGCTTCAGTCGGGGTAGCGGTGCTCGTCTGGGTGAAGGATTGCGAGCCGGGGTGTAGGCCGACTGACCTGCCTGTCAGCTTGCCGAGCAGCGCCACGGCGATGCCGCTGACGACCTGCTCGTAATCCGCCCCACGATGAGCACCTCGTACGTCACCTGCTGTGCGGCCAGCAGACGTCAGAGGGCGGAATTCGTTGCTGAGCTGGGGCTACGCCCTCAAGATCATCCCGCAAATCTCCCGTGATCAAGGTCTTACGGCTGCATACGGGTGCCCTCGGCGACCTATCAGGGGTCAAGAAAGCAAAAGACCTGCGGCTGAGAAACCGCAGGTCAGAAGGCGGAACGCCTGGTGGAGATGAGTGCCCCCGGCAGGATTCGAACCTGCGGCACCCGCTTTAGGAGAGCGGTGCTCTATCCCCTGAGCTACGGAGGCGGACTCTCGTAAGCCTAGCGAAAGTTGGGCAGTGCGTGGGCCGCCGGGCCGGGGTCAGTTTGGTGAGGTTGGTTATGGGTGCTCTGAGCTGCGGTAAAGGCATGGCAAGCGGTGGGATTCCGGTGCTTCGTGCGGGGCTAGCTTCTGCCTGTGACCAGGAGGCGATCCACGCAAGCTCGTAGGCGGCCCGTCGTGTTGTTCGGGGCGTTGCTGGCGCCGGCGATTCTTGCCGGCGGGCTGTTGGCGGGGGAGATGCGGGGGTTCGAGGGAGTTGGTGCCCCGGTGGGGATGGAGGAGCGGAGGGCGGTGCGGTTGGCGTTCGAGCCCGTGTGGATGCCCGCGCCTGCGCATCCTGATCGGCGGTACGAAGGGGTGATTCCGGCGCCTGTGCGGAAGGTTTCCGAGGTGTCTGAGGCGTTGGAGGTGCGGTCCTCGGTGCCTGCCCCTGCGCCGGAGCCGGATCCTGTGGATGAGGAGGAGTCGTACGCGTCTGAGGCTCCGCGGTCCTCGCCTGGGTGTGCGGGGGAGTGGGAGGACACCTGGCTGTGGGACATGTGCCGGGAGCGGGAGCAGGAGGCGGCACAGAATGCCCGCTATGCCCGCTATGGCTGGTTGTCGGGCTTGTGAAGTTGGCGAGGGACGTTGGCTGAGGAGGGGGTGGTCATGGGGTGCGGCGGCGCCCAGGCCGCCTGCGGCCAGCTAGGGCGGTGACCGTTATCCCCGAGGGGCTGGGGCTCGGGGCGGTATGGCGGCGGAAGTGGCGTGGGGGTTCGTCTTGATTGCGGGTGGGGTTTCCCGATCGGGGGGCACTGTGCTGGTGGGGCAGGGGACGTCGGCTTCGGTGGGCCCGCTGGAGGCCGTTGCGGATGGCCTGGTCACTCTTTCCGGCGGACCTGCGTGCGACTGCGCGGCTGGAGTGAAGGTGCTGAAGCCAAGGGCTGGGGTGAGGTCGGGACTGGCTCGGGGCTCGGCGACGTTGAGCGGCGTGTGGAGGACTGTAGGTCGAGTGGCGCAGCACTTGGCATGACCTCCCGTCGGGCCCAACAGACGGCGACAGGCTCAGGAGGTCTGGGGACGCTGTCGGCGGTGATCTCGGGAGGAGCTGGACGCAAGGGAGTGGGGAGCACCGTTCCTGGAGGAGGCCGAGCCGCCGGAGATCAGGCGATGGAAGGTTCCGCAAAGGCGGGTCCTCGCGACAAGGGGGACGCCGAAGGCCTCGGAGAGGTGGAAACGGGTGCTGTAGCGGACATCGGAGACGAGCCGCCGCAAGGAAGCTCAGGCGGAGTCGTGCGTAGGGATGTGCCAGGCCGGCGCGGCTGCAGGTCAGGGTGAATGCGGGGTGACGGTGTAAAGGGCGCAACGTGCATGACAGGCAGGGCTGCGGTTGGCCCGGCTGGCCAGTGTGCGCAGTCTCTCAGCCATCTCCGGGCCGCGCAGTGACAGCGCCTCAAAGGCCGCCTGAACACCGACAGAGAGGTCCACGAAAGCGCACTGTTCGGTGGCGAGATGGAGGTAGGGATGCGATGCCGCTGGTGGGGAGGGGGAGCCGTACATAGTGCGCTTTTTGTCTCATAGCAGCTCTTCGGAGTTCGGTCCGGACACTCGGGGGGCTGTAGTAACGTGCGTGCCTGACCCGGGTAACGAGTGTGCAAACGGAGGAGTCGAACGTGCCATCCCCTCGATCAGCGGGTCTGATCGCGGTCGTCATGGCGATGGCTTCTCTCTTCGTGCCATCAGCGGTTCAGGCGCAGGCGCGGACCCAGGTGGAGCGGCGGGATCCGAGCAATCTGGCGGAGCTGCGCAAGGAGGCCGAGAAGTCGGCCAAGGAGCTTGAGGACGCCACCAAGGCGCTGGAGAAGCGGCGTGCCACGATCGCGGCGTCCGAGAAGGAGCTCAAGACCAAGCTGAACGGGCTGCAGGATCTGGAGCGCAGGCTCGCGGTGATCCGGCAGCCGGTCTCGCAGCTTGCGGAGCTGCTCTACGAGCAGCCCGTCGGGGCGGACGGCGTGGTGCCGTTCCTGTCGGGGGACGCCGGCGTCGGCACCCTGCGGGCGCTCTCGGACTCGACGGAGATGGTCCGGGTGCGGCAGCAGGCCGTGGAGCAGACCAGCACCCTGTACAAGGAGGCCGAGCGGCTGGCCGCCGAGGCTCAGGAGCTGAGGGCGGGCAACCTGCTGGCCGAGGCGCAGATGGCGGCCGAGATCGACACGCTCAGGCAGCGTTCGGACAAGATCGTCAAGTCGCTCACCGCGGCGCTGGTGAAGCTGGGCATCAAGATCGACAAGGTCGGGCGGGCGGCGCTGGGCTGCAACCCCCTCCAGGCCGCCACGGCCAACAACTACCCCAACGGGCTCATCCCCAAGAGCATGCTCTGTCCGTTGCAGCAGAAGGGGTTCAGTCTGCGGGCGGACGCCACCATCGCCTTCGTCAGCCTGAACGAGGCCTACCGGAGGCGGTTCGGCAAGGCGATCTGCGTGACGGACGCCTACCGGAGCCTGGCCGAGCAGCAGTCCGTCTACTACCGGCGGCCGGGGTTCGCGGCCGTGCCGGGGCGGAGCAACCACGGTCTCGGGCTGGCTGTGGACCTGTGCGGCGGCGTGGAGCGGTTCCGGTCCACGGAGTTCGTGTGGATGGAGAAGAACTCCAAGAGGTACGGGTGGTTCCATCCCGCCTGGGCCTACAGCAGCCCGTTCGAGCCGTGGCACTGGGAGTACGACCCGAAGATCGACTCGCAGCTCTAGGCGGGCACGACCTCGGCGCTGCAGAAGGCGCAGCGGGAGGCGGCCTTCGGGATCTCCGACAGGCACTCGGGGCAGTCGCGGGTCTTGGCCTCGACCTGGGCCGCCGCGCGCTCCTTGAAATGCGTGTACGGCTTGACGACCAGGAAGTAGATCACCGCCGCGATCATCAGGAACGAGATCACCGCGTTGACGAACTTGCCGTACATGAAGTGGGACGCGCCGACGGTGACCTTCAGCGAGGAGAAGTCGGGCAGGCCGCCGAAGGCCGAGATGAGTGGGGTCAGCAGGTCGGCGACGAACGACTGCACGATCGAGTTGAAGGCCGCCCCGATGACCACCGCGACGGCCAGGTCGAGGACGTTGCCCTGCATGAGGAACTTCTTGAATCCGTTCATGGCCAAGAATCGTAGTCGAACGATTACTCTGGGTTAACTCTTGAAGGTGATGGAGAGGCGGCCCGATGCCTGGGCGCCCGCCAGCTGGGCCGCCTGGTACGGGGTCGCCGCCAGCACCACCAGCGCGCCGCCGGTACGGGAGTCGTCGGCGGGACGCGGGATGGTGATCACGCGGACGTCGTCGGCGATGAGCTGGGCCAGCTGACCGCCCTCCCCGGCGGCCAGGACGCCGACGGTCGAGCCGGGGGAGATGAGGGCGACGGCGTCGGGGTCGGCGATGCGCACGGGGGCGGCCACCGTGCCCGGCGGCAGCGGCACGGGATGGAGCAGGCGGGCGTCGGTCAGCGGCTCGCCCCGGCGCATGGGCCCGGCGAGGTAGCGGCCCGCCGCGTACGACCGGACGGCCCCGTCGGGCGGATGGGCGAGCGGCGCCGGACGGAGGTCACCGGGACGTAGAGGGCCGGGGGTGAGGTCGCGGGCGGCGACGAGGACCTCGGGGCCCGCGGCGGGACGGAGGGCGACATAGGCCGACAGGACGCCCACCGCGGCCAGGACCGCCGCGATCAGACGACGTCGCCGGGCCCACGCCCGCAGCCAGGCCGGCTGCCTGCTCACGGCAGCTCGAAGGGCAGCTTGATGCCGTCGAGGGCCGAGCCGCAGAAGCACGTGCGGTCGGTGGGCAGGGCCTGGACGGTCTCGGCGATCAGCGTGCGCATGCGGGTGACGTTGCGGGCGAAGAACTCCAGCACCTCGTCGTGGGTCACGCCCTGACCTGCCTCAACCCCGGCGTCGTGGTCGGTCACCAGGGAGAGCGAGGTGTAGCACAGGGCAAGCTCGCGGGCCAGCACCGACTCGGGATAGCCGGTCATGCCCACGATCGACCACCCGTTGGCGGCGAACCACTGGGACTCGGCCCGGCTGGAGAAGCGGGGGCCCTCGATGACCACCAGCGTGCCGCCGTCGACGACGTCGCCCCAGCCGGTGGAGCGGGCCGTGGCCACGGCCGCGGCTCTGCCGGACGGGCAGTAGGGGTCGGCGAAGGAGACGTGGACGGCCCCCGAGACGTCGTAGTACGTCTGCGGCCGGCCCGAGGTGCGGTCGACGATCTGGTCGGGCACGACGATGGCGCCGGGGCCGTACTCGGCCTTGAGCGAACCGACGGCGCTGGGGGCGAGCACCTGGGTCACGCCGAGCGAGCGCAGCGCCCACAGGTTGGCGCGGTAGGGGATGCGGTGGGGAGGGAAGCGGTGATCCCGGCCGTGCCGGGGGATGAACGCGACCGAACGCGAGCCGATGCGGCCGACGGTGACGACGTCGCTGGGCGGCCCGTAGGGGGTGGAGAGCTCGATCTCCTCCGCGTCGTCGAGCAGGGAGTAGAAGCCCGAGCCGCCGAGGACGCCGATGTCTGCGCGAGTGACCATGGCGCCGAGAGTAGCCGGACGGCCGAGGGCCGCGAGAACGCCGAACGCCGTTCTGTGGACAACCGCATCCGCGTAATCACACCGCCTGAACGCGGAGCGTACGCACACCAGTACGAAGAGTAGGATCGCCGCATGCGGCAAAAAGGGCTGGGCCTCATCATCCTCGCGCTGATGCTCGGCATGCTGCTGGCCTCTCTCGACCAGACCATAGTCTCCACGGCCCTGCCGACGATCGTGAGCGACCTGGGCGGGCTGGAGCAGCTCTCCTGGGTGGTGACGGGCTACATGCTCGCCTCGACCGTCTCCACGCCGTTGTGGGGCAAACTGGGCGACCAGTACGGCCGCAAAAAGCTCTTCATCGCCGCGATCATCATCTTCCTCCTCGGATCGGCCCTGTGCGGGCTGAGCCGGAACATGGGGGAGCTGATCGGGTTCCGGTCGATCCAGGGGCTGGGCGGCGGCGGGCTCATGGTGCTCGCGCAGGCGATCGTGGGCGACGTGGTCTCGGCCCGCGAACGAGGGCGCTACCAGGGCTTCTTCGGCGCCGTCTTCGCCGTCAGCAGCATCGTGGGGCCGCTGCTCGGCGGGCTGTTCGTCGACCATCTGTCCTGGCACTGGGTGTTCTACGTCAACCTGCCCCTGGGCGCGATCGCCCTGGGCGTGATCGCGGCGGCCCTGCCCGGCGACGACACGCGCACCAGCCATCGCATCGACTACGCCGGGGTGGTGCTGCTCGGCGGCGCGACCTCGTGCCTGGTGCTCATCACGACGTGGGGCGGCACCACCTATCCCTGGGCAAGCCCGGTCATCGCCGGGCTGGCGCTGGGGGCGGCGGCACTGGTCGCGGCGTGGGTGGCCGTCGAGCGGCGGGCCGCCGAGCCGGTGCTGCCGCTGGGGCTGTTCCGGGTGCGGGCGTTCGCGATGTCGTCCGCGGTGGGGTTCGTGGTGGGGTTCGCGATGTTCGGGGCGCTCACGTACCTGCCGCTGTTCCTGCAGGTCGTGCATGGGGTGAGTCCCACATTGTCCGGCGTGTACCTGCTGCCGATGATGGCCGGGATGCTCACGATGTCGATCGTCAGCGGGCTGGTGATCTCGAAGACCGGCAGATACCGCTTCCTGCCCATCGCGGGCACGGCCGTGGCGACGGTGGGGCTGTTCCTGCTGTCCGGGCTGAGCGAGCGCAGCAGTCTGCTGACGATGGGCGGCTATCTGCTGGTGCTCGGCGTCGGGCTGGGGATGACCATGCAGGTGCTGGTGATCGTCGTGCAGAACGCCGTCGACTTCAAGGACCTCGGCGTGGCCACGTCGGGGGCGACGTTCTTCCGGTCGATCGGCGGGTCCTTCGGGGTCGCCACGCTGGGGGCGGTCTTCACCGGCACGCTCAACGGCGACCTGCGTGAGGTGCTGGCCAGGGCCCGGTTGCCGGCGGGGTTCGACCCGTCCAGGATCCAGCGCGACCCGACCGTCATCCAGCGGCTGCCTCCCGCGCTGGCCGGTCAGTTCCTCCATGTGTACGCCGACGCCATCGCCACCGTCTTCCGGGTGGCCGCGCCGGTGATGTTCGGCGCGTTCGCGCTGAGCTGGTTCATCCCGCAGACGCGGCTCAGGGAGACCACCAAGGCGGCGGACCTGGGAGAGGGGCTGGGCGCCACGTCGGCCGAGCGGTCGTCGCTGGAGGAGGTCGAACGGGGGCTCATGCGGCTGGCCGACGCCGACCTGCGCAGGGGCTACTACGAAAGGCTGGGGGCCCTGGCCGGGCTGGGCGGCCTCGCGCCGCAAGGGGTGTGGGTGCTCGCCAGGCTCAACGGCAAGGGCTGGGTCGGCGCGGGCGAGCTGGCCGAGTGCGCCAAGGTGAGCAGGGCGCGCGGACGGCCCCACGTCGACCGGCTGGTGGACGAGGGGCTGGTGGAGCGTTCCGAGGACGGCGAGCGGCTGCGGCTCACGCCGAAGGGGGACCGGGCGGCCCTGGGGCTCGTGCGCTGCTCACGCGAGGGGCTGAGCAGCCTCGTGGCCGACTGGGGGCCCGATCCACAGCTGACGCGGCTCGTCGATCGCATCGCGCCGGAACTGCTCGGCGCGTACGCCGACCGGCCTCGATGAGGCCCCCGCCCGTGCGGGCGGGGTGACGCGCCTAGTTGGAAGCCGCGGCGGGCGCCGGCGCCGGGGTGGACGACGACGAGGACGACGCGGACGACGACTCGCTCGACTTGCTCTCGGCCGGCTTCGACGGGGTGGTCGAAGAGGCGGAGGATGTCGAGGACGAGCGGTTGTCGGTGCGGTAGAAGCCCGAACCCTTGAACACGATGCCGACGGCGGAGAACACCTTCCGCAGGTTGCCCTGACAGTTGGGGCACACCGTCAGCGCATCGTCGGTGAACTTCTGCACGACTTCGAGCTGCTCGCCGCAGTCGTTGCAGGCGTACTGGTAGGTCGGCACGCGCTCCTCCTTATACGTTCTGGCACTCGAGCGATGCGACTGCTAATGCTAACCGATTGGGCCAAACACCTATTCCAACCCCCGCTCCCCGTACCAACCGGCCAGCTTGCCGCTGCGGCTCACCGCGCGCAGGCGGCGTTCGACCTGGTCACGGCAGGCGGCCGTGGTGACCACCAGGAGCTGGTCGTCGGCCCGGACGCGGGTGCTGTTGTCCGGCACGAACGATTTGCCGTCGCGGACCACGAGCGTGACGGCCGCTCCGGCGGGCAGGCGCAGCTCGAAGACCTCCACGCCGTGCAGCCGCGACCCGACGGGCACCTTGACCTGGAGCAGGTCCGCCTTGAGCTCCTCCAGCGGCGCGGACTCCACCTCCAGGTCGTGCGCCTCGCCCGGGGCGCTCACCCCGAGCAGCCGGGCCGCGTACGGCAGTGTGGGCCCCTGCAGCAGCGTGAACACGATCACGATCACGAAGACCTGGTTGAAGATCTCCTTCGAGCCCTGCACGCCGGACGCCCACGGGATGGTGGCCAGCACGATGGGGATCGCGCCGCGCAGCCCCGCCCACGACAGGAACGCCTGGTCGCGCCAGCTCACCCGATCCAGCCGCAACGCCCGCGCCACGGTCGAGCTGACCAGCACCGACAGCGGGCGGGCCACCATCACGAGCACGGACCCGGCGATCACGCCCGGCACGATGGCCGACGGCAGCTCCTTGGGGCTGGCCAGCAGGCCGAGCATGACGAACAGCCCGATCTGCGCCAGCCACGCCGCACCCTCGGCGAACCCTCTGGTCGCGGCGCGGTGCGGCAGGCGTGAATTGCCCAGGATGAGGGCCGTGAGGTAGACGGCCAGGAAGCCGGAGCCGTGCAGCAGCACCGCGCCGCCGTACGAGACGAAGGTGAGGGCGAGCACGGCGATCGGGTAGAGGCCGGAGGCGGGGAGGGCGACGCGGCGCAGCGCGTACGCGCCCGCCGGTCCGACCGCGAGGCCAACGGCCGCGCCGATGACCAGCTCGATCGCCGTCTCCAGCAGGAACGTTCCCACGGACGCCGGCCGCCGGGACGCCCCGCTGAGCAGCACGACGGCGATGACCGTGGGGGCGTCGTTGAATCCGGACTCCGCCTCCAGAACCCCCGCCAGCCGGGTCGGGAGCGGCAACCTGCGCAGCACCGAGAAGACGGCGGCCGCGTCCGTCGAGGCCAGCACGGCGCCGAGGACGAGCGCCGCGGTCGGATCCATGCCGAGCAGCCCCTGGACGGCCAGCGCCACGACCACGATGCTCACCGTCACGCCGACGGTGGCCAGGATCAGGGCGAGGGGCACCGATTTGCGGACGTGCGACCAGGTCGTGGTCAGACCGCCCTCGGCCAGGATCACCGCCAGCGCGATCAGGCCGATCTGCTGGACGGCCTGCGGGCTCTCCAGCTTGGCGCCGAACCCCGAGGCCCCCAGGACCAGGCCGAGCGCCAGGAAGAGGAGAAGACTGGGCAGACCGCTGCGATGTGCGATGCGTACGGACGCGATGGCCGCGATGACAATTCCGGCGCCGATCAGGAGCCAGACATCAAGCGTCATCCAGCCCCCTCTCGTCCCTTCGGTCACATAAGCCTAGTGAGTCCGCGCGGCGTCATCGCAAAACGGACCCGGTGGTCGTGCGGCTCGGCGGGCACGTCGTCGATCAGCTCGCCGTCGTGCAGCAGGGCCACCGTGGGCACGTTGGGCCCCACCCTGGCCAGCGCGCGGTCGTACGAACCGCCGCCGCGTCCGAGCCGCACCCCCGTGCGGCGGTCGACCGCGAGGGCGGGCACGATCACCAGCGCGGCCGTGCGGACGGCGTCGACGCCCCGGCGCGTGTCGACCGGTTCCATGATGCCGAAGCGGCCAGGCGCGAGCGTGTCCGGCCCGTCGTAGACCGCCCAATCCAGGTCATTGTCCTCTTTCAGCACCGGAAGGATCACCGTCGCGCCGTGTTTCCACAGAGCGAACACGAGACCGTGCGTTTCCGGCTCCGACCCCGCCGACCAGTAGCAGGCCACCAGACCGGCCATCTGGACCCACGGCTGTTCGAGCAGCGTCTCGCGGACCTTGGTGGCGTTTGCCCGCAGTTGTTCGGGGGACAGAGCGGTACGCGCCGCGAGCAGTCGGCGACGCAGGTTCAGCTTGTCCACAGGTACCTCCACTAGGGTCTACTCATGGCTGACTTCGACCCTGTGACGAAAGCCGTCGTGCCCGCCGCGGGTCTGGGCACCCGGTTCCTCCCGGCGACCAAGGCGACACCCAAAGAGATGTTGCCCATCGTCGACAAGCCCGCGATCCAGTATGTCGTCGAGGAGGCGGCCTCCGCCGGGCTCCTCGACGTCCTCATGGTCACCGGCAAGAACAAGCGGTCCATCGAAGATCACTTCGACCGCGCGTTCGAGCTGGAAGAGGCCCTGGAGGCCAAGGGCGACGAGCAACGGTTGTCCCAGGTCCGCGAGCCCGCCTCGCTCGCCACGCTGCACTACGTGCGGCAGGGCGAGCCGAAGGGGCTGGGGCACGCGGTGCTGTGCGCCAAGCAGCACGTCGGCGACCACCCGTTCGCCTGCCTGCTCGGTGACGACCTGATCGACTACCGCGACCACCTGCTCAAGCGCATGATCGAGGTGCGTGACACGTTCGGCGGCAGCGTGGTGGCGCTGATGGAGGTGCCGAGGGAGCAGGTCTCGCTCTACGGCGTGGCCACCATCGCCGGCACCGTCGAGGACGACGTCGTGCGCGTGACCGACCTGGTGGAGAAGCCGCCGGTGGACGAGGCGCCCTCCACGTGGGCGGTCATCGGGCGATACGTGCTCGATCCCGCCATTTTCGAGGTCCTGGAGAACACCCCACCGGGGCGCGGCAACGAGATCCAGCTCACCGACGCGCTGCGCACGCTGGCCGGCCGCGGCACCGAGCAGGGCGGGCCGGTGCACGGCGTGCTGTTCCGCGGGCGGCGGTACGACACCGGCGACAAGCTCGACTATCTGCGCACGGTGGTGAAGTTCGCCGCCGATCGCGAGGATCTGGCGCCGGAGTTCGTGCCGTGGCTGCGGGAGTTCCTCGATGAGATCGGTTGACGCGCATCTGGCCGAGATCCTGGCCACTGTGCGTCCGCTGGCGCCTCTGGAGCTGGAGCTGGAGCGGGCGCTAGGCACCACGCTGGCCGAGGACGTCTCCTCGCCGGTGCCGCTGCCGCCGTTCGACAACTCCGCGATGGACGGCTACGCGGTCAGGGCCGAGGACGTCCCCGGCACGCTGCCGGTGATCGACGACGTCGCCGCCGGCTCCGACGAGCTGCGGGCGGTGGGCCCCGGGCATGCCGTCCGTATCATGACCGGGGCGCCGATGCCGGCCGGGGCGGACTCCGTCGTGCCGGTGGAGTGGACGGACGGCGGCACGGTCTCCGTCCGGATCAATCGGGATGTCCCGGTCGGTAACGCGATTCGCCGGGCGGGTGAGGACGTCCAGGCGGGCGAGGTGGTGCTCAAGGCCGGCGCGGTGATCGGGCCGGCCCAGCTCGGGATCATCGCCGGTGTGGGCCGGCGGCGCGTGTGGGTGCGTCCGCAGCCGCGCGTCGTCGTCATCTCGACCGGCGCCGAGCTGGTCGAGCCGGGGGCGCCGCTGAACCGCGGGCAGATCTGGGACTCCAACAGCTTCACCCTGACGGCCGCGGTCCGCGAGGCGGGCGCCGAGGGGTTCCGCGCGGGGTCCGTCGGCGACGATCCCGCCGTGCTGCTCGACCAGCTCGACACCCATCTGGTGCGCGCCGACGCGATCATCACCAGCGGCGGGGTCTCCATGGGGGCCTACGAGCCCGTCAAGGAGGCGCTGTCGCCGCTCGGCACGGTCCGGTTCGAGAAGGTCGCGATGCAGCCCGGCATGCCGCAGGGGTTCGGCGTCCTGGGCGACGACCGGGTGCCGATCTTCGCCTTGCCGGGCAACCCGGTGTCCTCCTTCGTGTCGTTCATGCTGTTCGTCCGCCCCGCGCTCGACAAGATGCGCGGCCTGCCCACCGACACGGCTCCGGTGACCGCCTACGTCACCGCGGCGCTGCGCTCGCCGTCAGGCCGGCGCTCGTACCTGCGCGGCGTGCTGTCCTCCGACGGCACGGTCGCGCCGGTCCACGGGCAGGGCTCCCACCAGCTCGCGGCCCTGGCCTCGGCCAACGCGCTGATCGTGGTGCCGGAGGACGTGACCGAGGTGCCCGGCGGGTCCGAGGTGGAGGTGATCCGGATTTGAGCGAGTTCACGCACATCGACGAGACGGGCGCGGCGCGCATGGTCGACGTCTCGGCCAAGGACGTCTCCGTCCGTACCGCGACGGCGACCGGGCGGGTGCTGCTGTCGTCCGAGGTCGTGGCGCTGCTGCGGTCGGGCGAGGTGCCCAAGGGCGACGCGCTGGGGGTGGCCAGGATCGCCGGGATCATGGGGGCGAAACGCACACCCGACCTCGTCCCGCTCTGCCATCCGATCGCGTTGCACGGCGTCAAGGTCGTGCTCGACGTCGAGGACCGGGGCGTGGCGATCACCGCCCGGGTGAAGACGGCCGACCGCACCGGGGTGGAGATGGAGGCGCTGACCGCCGTCACCGTGGCCGCGCTGACGTTGATCGACATGGTCAAGGCGGTCGATCCGGCCGCCGTGATCACCGATGTCCGGGTGGAGGAGAAGGTGGGCGGCAAGACCGGTCTGTGGACCAGGGAAGCCACGTGATCAGGGCGCTCGTGGTGACCGTGTCGAACCGGGCGTCCGCTGGGATTTATGCCGACAAGTCAGGGCCGTTGCTGGCCGAGCTGCTGGCGTCCGACGCCGGCTGCGAGGTCTCGGGGCCTGTGCTCGTCCCCGACGGCGAGGCGGTCGAGGCGGCGCTGCGGGACGGCGTCGCGCAGGGGTACGACGTGATCGTCACCACCGGCGGCACCGGGCTCACGCCCCTCGACCTGACGCCGGAGATGACCGCCCGCGTGATCACCAGGGAAATTCCCGGTATAGCGGAGGCCATTCGCCTGGCGAATCGCGACAAGGTGCCCACGTCGGTCCTGTCCCGGGGGCTGGCCGGTCAGGCGGGTGACACGTTGATCGTGAATCTGCCCGGCTCGTCCGGGGGCGTCCGGGATGGGGTGGCGGTGCTCGCGCCCGTCCTGCGGCACGCCGTCGAGCAGATGAAGGGCGGCGACCACCCCCGCTGACCAGGTTTCGGTCTGCCGATCGATGATCCGTGGCGACATCGAGCCCGATGGGGGGATGATGAGAGGCGTGGATCGACTTCGTGGCTGGCCGGCGATTCTGAACGAAGGCCCGGTAGGCCTGCGGCCGCTGCGGCTGAGCGACGTACGCGTCTGGCGCGAGACCAGGTTGCGCAACGCCGACTGGCTGCGTCCCTGGGAACCGAGCAACCCCGAGACCCCCCTGTTCAGGACGGGGCTCGGCCCGTACATCTCCATGGTCGGCACCCTGCGCCGCGAGGCCAGGCAGGGGCTGGCGCTGCCCTGGGTGGTCACCTACGGCGGCCGCTTCGCGGGGCAGCTCACCGTGGGGGCCATCGTGTGGGGATCTGCCCGTTCCGCCCAGGTGGGTTACTGGGTGGACGGCGCGCTGGCCGGGCGGGCCATCATCCCCACCGCCCTGGCCCTGGCCGTCGATCATTGCTTTTTCACCACCGGATTGCATCGGCTAGAGGCGAACATCCGTCCTGAGAACCAGGCCAGCCGTAGGGTGGTGGAGAAGCTCGGGTTCAGGGAAGAAGGCATTCGGCGTCGCCAACTCCACATCGACGGGGCCTGGCGCGACCACATCTGCTACGCGCTGACCGTCGAGGACGTCCCCGGCGGCCTGCTCGTACAGTGGCGGCGCGCCCGTGAGGCGGCCGCTCACGGCGGTTCTCCGATCGAAGAGGTTTGACGATCTCGCGACACACCGCACCGAATGCTCGTCAATCAGTGACACACGGTCTTACGGTGCGTGACGTGAGCACAATGAAGGCGCGACGAGCACAGACGCGCTTTCGTGCTGCCCGGAGGTGGTCGTGAGCAGCGCCTTCCTCTATGTCGCCATTGTGGTGATGTGGCTGTGCGTCCTGATCCCGATGTGGTTGCGCCGGGACAAGACGAACCTCCAGGAGCTGGCCGAACTCGAAGAGCACTACACCGGCGAGCACGCCCTGCCCGACCTGGACAACCTCGACGCCACCCTCGGCGACGAGGACGCGCCGGAGGGCGAGAAGGTCGATGTCCGGCAGTTCCGGCTTCGGCGTAGGGCGATCATCGTAGCGCGCCGCCGGAGGTTGTTGTTCTTCACCGCGCTGCTCGTCATCGCCTCGGTGGTCACGGCCGGGGTCGAGATGATCCCGTGGTGGGGTGTGGCGCCGTCCGTGGTCGTCATGCTGTCGTACATGGCCTTTCTGCGGATCGCCGTACAGGTCGATCGCGAACGCCGCGAGCGGGCGCTCCAGGCGCGCTCTGAGCGGCTGCGACGGGCCCGCGAGCGGCGCCGGGCGGCGGCCGAGGTGGAGGCCGAGGTGATCGACCTGACCGCGCTGCACGCCGACGTCCTGTTCGACCAGTACGCCGAACCACCCAGACGGGCGGTGGGGGACTGAGCGGATGGCGCGAGGACCCTTGGGAGTTTGCTAATCTGGTCGAGTCCTTGGGGATGTAGCGCAGTCCGGTAGCGCACTTCGTTCGCATCGAAGGGGTCAGGGGTTCGAATCCCCTCATCTCCACCAGGAAGATGCAGGTGAGAAGGGTCTTTGGAGTAATCCAGGGGCCCTTTTCTCATGTCTGGAAGTCGATGGGAGCCAATCGGGGAGCCATCTCACTCGGATTCTCAACCCGTGGGCTTCTCGCCGAAGATGGTGTTCATGGTCTGGGCACCCTTGGTGATCACTGGCCGTAGCTGGTGCCGGTAGACCGCTTCTGTGACGCTGGTGCCCGCGTGTCCGACGAGATCGGCGATGGTCTCGATCGGTACGCCCTGGTCACTCATGATGGAGACGAACGAGTGACGGAGTTCTCTGGGACTCCAGGTGGTGCCGAGTCCCGCTCGATTGGTGATCCTGCGGAATGCCCGCCGTACGTTCGATGCGTCGAGTGGGGTTCCGACGCTTGTGCAGAAGAGCAGGTTGTGGTCTTGCCATGCCTCGCCGGCCTTGAGCTTCTGGGCGGCTTGGCGGGTGTGGTGCTGCTTGAGTGCTTGAGCTGCCATGGTGGGCAGTTCCAGCGTTCGGCGTGACTTGCGGGTCTTGGTGTCTCCTCCTACTCGGTCGGCTCGCCACACGTAGATGGCGAACTTCTTGTGCTTGAAGCCGGCCTCGGTGACTGGATGCCACTGCTTGAGGCTCGGGATCCAGGCCACGACGTGATCCCACCGCAGTGCGCGGGCTTCTTCGGTACGGATGCCCGTCGTGAGGCTCAGCACCACGTAAGCGTGGAGTTCGGAGAACTCGGCGGCCTTGAGTACGGCCTCTGCTTGCTGTCGGGTGAGTGCCTTACTGGGGCGTCCGTTCGTGCCCTTGGGCGTGGTGACCAGCTCGGCGACGTTCCTAAGCACCATGTCACGGGCTTGGGCTTGCCGGATGGCTCGCTTCAATACGCCGTGGATCTCGCGCAAGGTGGTAGTGGCTAGTTCTTCGGCGAGTTGGTCCAGCCACGCGTCCACGTGGTCGGCACGTAGCTGCTTGAGCTTGATCTTCCCTAGGTTCGGGATGACGTGCGTTTCAGCGAGGATGCGGAGCTTACTTACGGTGTTCTCGGATCGGCCCTTGAGACCTTTGGTGAGCCAGTCGTTGACGGCATCGCGCACGGTGTAGGTCTCCGATGCGCTGACGCCTGCCTCAAGGTCTTTGACCGCCTTGATCAGCTTGTCCTTGACCGCTGTCTTGGTCTTGGCCTTGCGCTTGAGGCGCTGGCGTCTGCCGTCCGGGCCGAACCCGAGGGAGATGGCTCCCGTGTAGCCCTCTCCCTCGGGATAGATGGTCGCTTCGTACTTGCCGATCAGGATCTTGGCCAAGGGATCACCCCTTCTCGTGACGGTTGAGGTACTCCTCGATCGCCTTCCTGATCACCCACGACACATCTCGCTCCTGCGACTCGGCGTACCTGCGGAGACGGTCTTTCAGCTCCGTGTCCACCCGTACGGGAGGCAGGGTTGTTCGGTCGCTCGTCATAGACGGCTTCCTAATCAGTTCTGGGAGTAAGCCATCCGGCAGACTCCTTGGTGGTAGCCGCCGGCAGGTGAGCACTCCGGTTTCCTGGACGGTGAGTCCTGA
>NZ_JBEOZT010000059.1:0-19085 GCF_040298265.1 Nonomuraea sp. NPDC001636 | reverse complement strand
CGCCCCTGGAGGTTCTCAACGAGGCCCTTTCAACCCAAACGGCCGCATAGGCTGCGCTCATAACATGGCTGTCTGGAATCACCGTGGCCCCTCACTGTCCGGGCGCCGCACGTTGTGGTGTGCTGGAGCCATGTGGTCCATGGCAGTGACGGTGCGCGCAGATGATACAGACATGGCCACGGTTGCGCTCCAGGCCGTGCTGGCGCCCGACGCGATCCTCGCTGGGACAGAAAAGCCCAATGGGGAGGTCACCCTGTATTTGACGGTCCGGGATCGCGAACAGGCCGGCTGGGTCAAAGACGCACTTGATGGCATCCGTATCCTCGCGAGGGATCTGCGCGATGTCACGCCGCGACGGAACGTCCCCATGGGTCACCGCCGGCACGGCGGCACGGTGATCGGCTGACAGTGACCAGCCGCGCCGGGGTCCGCTCGATGTCGTAGAACTCCACTATGGCGGCAGCTTTGTTACTCACGGGTAGCGCTATTGGCTGTACCGCTGTTCTCCGAGGCCGTTGACCGCCGCCACTGGCTGGCCCCCGTCCGCGCGCACTTCGGCGGTCCCCGCTGTTGCGGATTGCGTCGCCGAGCTGGCGAAATCGCACATCGTGCAAATGTCAGTCGTGCCCGAGTACATGAGAGACAGTGACATGATCCCCTTTGAGTTCCGCTTCAAGATCGAAGCGTGGGACCAACAAGGTGAAAGGGGCGGCGAAAACTGTTCACAGGACGTTCCCGCATGCTCATTCGATCTAACTCTCGTTGAGGTATTCTCCGCTCCCGCTTGTTGAACGCGATGAGTTCGGTGAGGTTCTTGGGATGGGGGCCCGGGGTGGCGGCCAGGTAGGCGTTGAGGTCGTGCTTGAACTCGGTCAGCACGGCGGGAAGCATGTCCTTCTGCATCATGTCTTTGGAGTCGCAGTTCACTTCCTCTCCACGCTCGCCACGGCTGAGCGGCCAGGAGTTGCAGGACCTTACCGCGCCGGTCGAGGCTGGACAAGACCGGCAGCGGTGGCGGGTCGCTCCAGCTGCTTGGGGATGGCAGGCCCGCCAGCTCGCGCGTCAGGCGGCGGGTCATCTGGTGCACGGTGGCCCACCAGATCAGGGCCTCATGATGGTCGGGCTTGCGTTCGTAGATGCGCACCAGGCGGCGGTAGCGGACCAGCCAGGCAAACGTCCGCTCCACCACCCACCTGCGGGGCAGCACGACGAAGTCGCGCAGGTCGTCGCTGCGCTTGACGATCGTGACGGCCGGAGAGAGCAGGCCGTGTCCGAGGGCTGGCTGGGCGAGATCGAGGGGATCGACCGGACCCTCCAGTGCCTGCGGGACAAGCGGGCCGATGCTTTGCGGCTTACTCGGGTCACCTGCGAGGTCGATCTCGGCATGCCGACCATCGCCGCCCCTCGCTGACCCGAGCCCGGCTGGCTCGCCACTGCGCCAACCGCGGCGGCGAGCCAGCCGACACGGTTGGAAGACACGCGCTATACGGCTACAAGTGCGCTCCGGAGAATGCGCTCATCGCGACAGAAGCGTGCGCTCAGGAGCGCTGGGCGAAGAATTCCCTCGCTGTTGAGGGAAACCAGAGCAGGGCGACGGTGAGTATCTGCGCGGCGCAGATGACCGGGATGACAGTATGGAACATCGGCGAGGATGACCAGGACACGACGCTGAACACCACGGACAGCAGCTGGGACACCGTGGCGAGTCGACGTGTCCACGGTCGCGCGGTGGCCAGTTTCCACACCAGCAGCGCGCAAAGCGCCAGGTAGATGCCGTGGAAGACGGCTCCGGAAGTCACAGCGATGACGGCTGACCGGGCAACCTCGCCCGCGCCGAAATCGGGGTGCTGGGTTGCGATCTGGTTGCGCAGAGCGCTCTGGTTGACGCTCATCAACACGGGCACGACCACATGGCTGATCGCTACGGCGGTCAGCAGTACCCGCGCCGCCTGGACGGACGTCGGAGTCCGCAATGCCATGACCTGAGCTGATCGTTGCATGTCTAGTCTTCCTCTGTTCGCGGTGCTCCCTGACCTCGCGCTCGGAGCCACCGGGGCCCGGTGCCGGGCTGGGGCTTGGCACCGGATATCTCGCCGCGCTGTGCCCAGGCTTGGTTGAGCCGGGTGATCAGAGTCAGCGCGGTGGACACGTCCGCGTCCGGCCAGTCGAAGATGACGTCCGCGAACACGGCCGCTCCGGCCTGAATCGTGATGTTGATCTCCGCGTGTCCGTCTTCGGTCAGCCGCGCGAGGAACGTGCGGGAGTCGTGCGGATCAGGCTCTACCGCCAGGTGCCCTGCGCGCTCCAGGGCGGCGAGGTGTCGGCTGGTCGCGGACGCGGTGAGACCCAGCTCGGCGGCAATCATGCTCGGACGGACGGGACCGAGCGCGGCCACGGTCCCCAACACCCCAACCCGGGTCAGGTCCAAGCGCCGGGAGAGCCGGCGGTGTCCCTGGTCGATGAGCTCCATGACCGCACGCGCCAGTTCCACACGATCATTTCGTTGCGACATGAAACGACATTAGCAGATCGCTCCCCGGACGCCATGTCCAACCGGTCACCGCACCTTCGCCCACCGATCCGGAGCACGTCGGCACATCGGCATGACCGGACGTTGGAGCGATGGTTATCTAGGATCTTTGGTCTCCTCTTGCAGGTCGGCCTCCGGGACTGGACCGAACTTTGGCGCTACAGAGAAAGAGGCACGGCGATGAGCCCAACCCGCGTTGATCTCTCGCGAGTCCTTGATGTCGACCGTCTAGTAACCCCATGTACAACCCCCTTGAGCGGCTCGCGGCCGACCCCCAGGCCACGGCGGACCGGCTGGCAGCCCTGCCCCAGGTGCCCGGCGTGCAGGTCGCCGGGATCGCGGGCGGCACGATCCGGCTCGGCGCGGCCGGAGTGACCGATGCCGAAACCGGGCAACCCGTCACCGCCACCACCCGATTCCGGCCGGGATCCATCACCAAGCTGCTCACCGCGGGCCTCGTGATGAAGTGCGTCAACGACGGCAAGCTCGCCCTGGACGACCCGGTCAGCCGCTACGTCCCCGGCCCTTGGGACGACGCCCTACGGGTGCAGCACCTGATCTCGCACTCCTCCGGCCTGGACGCCGCCGATATCTTCGTCGACGTCGGCGATGACGACGACTGCATCGCCCGCTACGTCGACCAGCACGTGACCGGCACGGGCTCACTGTTTCCGCCCGGCACCACCTTCTTCTACTGCAACGGCGGATTCGTCCTGGCCGGACGCGTACTGGAGATCGTGCTCGGACAGCCCTACGAACAGGCCCTGCGCACCTATCTGCTGGACCCGGCCGCGACCACCGACACGGACTTCTCCCCCGGACACGCCGCCCACCACGATCCGGCCGCAGCCCGCGGACACCTGGTCAAGAGCGACCAACCCGTCCCGGTTCCGCACCGGATCGAGCACCCGATGTGCTCCCGCGGACTTGCCCCCGCCGGCGGCACCTTGACCTCCACCGCGCACGACCTCGCCCGCCTGGTCACCGCACACCTGCAAACCCCAGACACCAAAACCATGCGAGAACTGCACGCCACAGCGCCCGGCGGAGTGCCCGGCATGCGCGGCGCCGGGCTGGGCTGGATGGTGTGGGACGCTCCCTCTCTGGCCAGCGCCCGCATCGGCGGTGCCGTCCCCGGCCAGTCCGGCACCATCGTGGCCGACCCGGCCGCCGACGCCATCCTGATCGTGCTCACCAACTCAGACCAGGGCGCCAACGCCGTCGGCGCCCTCCTGGACGACACCGGCGCAGCGGCTGACCAGCAGACCGATTCCCACCGCGAGAACCCGCCCACCGACCTCGACCGCTACACCGGTCGCTACACCTCACACGTGAGCACGCATCACCCTCCAGGCAGACGGGCTACGCGCCACCAGCGAGGGACTCCCTGATCTGACGCTCACCCCTCAGGACCGCATCACGTTCACCTCGCCCATCGGCCCCGCAGGCACGTGGAGCGCCCGGTGCGTGGAGACACGCACGCCGGGTGCGGCGGGCGGGCCGGGGAAACCCACCGTGAGCAATCACGGCAGGGCGCCTCGGTCCGACCCAACCCGGTGCCCCGATGAGCACGAGGCCAAGGAACTGCCGTCGCAGATGGACGAGGCCGGACCTGAAGCATCTGACTTCATGGAGAACCTCCCCGATGCCGCGACGCTAGCGCAGCATGGGCTTGAGGAACGTGGCCAGCTCCGCGTCGAAGAGGGCGGGACGTTCCAGGTTGATCATGTGCGCGGCCGACGGGATCCGGACATGGCGGGCCCCGGGGACGCTGCTGGCGATGAGTTCGGCGTTGGACAGAATGTCGGTGCTGTCGAGGGCGCCGTCCAGGACCAGCACCGGCACGCCGATCTCCGCCAGGCGGCCGGCGGCTCCCGCTTCCCGCAGCGTACCCACGCCGAGCCCGGCGGCGTGCCTGGCGACGTTGGCCGCGGCCGCGGCGCGCATCCGTTCGCGCAGCGCGGCGTCGACGTCCTCTGGGCGCCGGTTCGGGCCGTCCACCCACATGCGCAGGAAATGCTCCACGTAGATCTGCGCGCCGTCCGGGGCGCCGATCGCGTCGAGCTGGCGGGTGAGGTGGTCGAGCACGAACGGGTCGGTGAACTCCCGCCCGCTGATCCCCGGTGAGGCCAGCGCCAGCCCCATCACGCGATCCGGATGGGTCAGCGCGGTGTCCAGCGCGATGCGCGAGCCGCCCGACAGCCCGACGAGCACGGCCTGCGGCACCTCCGTGGCGTCGAGCAGGGCCGCGAGGTCGTCGTGCGGGGCGAAGTCGCCCGCGACGGTCGAGGACCTGCCGTGTCCGCGCGCGTCGTACCGGATCGTGCGGGCTCCCGTGCCGGCCAGCCAGGTGAACTGCTCGTCCCACATCCGCAGGTCCAGCATCCCGCCGTGAAGAAGGACGATGGCGGGCCCGCCGGACGTGGTCGACTCGTAGAAGAGATGCCCGCCGTTGACGAGCACGGATGCCGCGGTGACAGTGGTGTGGGTCATGTCGGGTTCTCCCGTTCGAGCGCGGTTGAGTCCGGTCGTGCCAGCTGCTGGAACTCCGCGCTCAGGCGGTCGAGTACGTGCAGGGCGGTGGTGATGTCGGCGGCGGACAGGTCGGACAGCCTGCGCCGCAGTTCGGTCTGTTCGAATCGCACGATGGCGGTGATGGTCGCCTGCCCGTGCGCGGTCAGGCGGATCAGGTGGGAGCGGCGGTGCCCAGGGTTGGGCGCGGTCTTCACCAGGCCGGCGGCGGACGCCTCGTTGACCGTGCGCTGGACCGGCTGGCGATCAAGGCGCAGCGTGCGCGCCAGCTGGGGCACCGTTTGCGGCCCCGCCACCGTGAGCGCGTCCAGAACGGCATGTTGTGCCGCGGTGATGCCCGTGCCGTCCAGCTCCCGCTCCACCGCTCGGACCACCGATCGGTGCAACGGCCACAGGCGTCTGATCACCTGATGGAGCAGGTCGTCGGCAGCGACGGCGCCACCGGGTTCTATGACATCCATGATGTCATGATGGCACATGTGATGTCATTGCCGTGCTTGTGGGCGTCCGCATGGTGAGGGGCTGTAAATCGACATCCCAGTCCGGGCAGATCACGTACTTCTGAACAGCCGGTCCAGATGCATGTCGATCGCGGCGAGCGCGTCCTGGGGCTCGATCACGTCGAGTTCGATCAGGGAGGTGAAGCCGGTGAGGGCGAGGAGCAGGTTGGTCTCGGTCGCCGGGTCGCGGCCGGAGTCGATGTGCCCGTCGGCGATCGCCTGGCGGACCAACTGCTCGACGAGGGCCCGCCCTTGGACGAGGCCGCGGCGCGCCTGCTCGTGCACGGCCTCGTCGTGCAGCGCCTCCAGGACGTAGGCGGCGCTCATCCTGCTGGTCGCGCGGGCGTCGGCATGCAGGGGGAGCATTTCCGCGAGCGTCAGTCGCAGCACGTCACGAGGGTGCGGACGGTCACCGAGCTTTTCGAGCCCTTGGTGTACGCGCGCCGAGGTCTGCTCGGACGCGAAGTCCATGGCGAAGGAGAGCATGGCGGTCCGGGAGGCGAAGTAGTGCTGCAGCTGCCCGAGTGACATGCCCGCCTCCTGCGCCACCACGCGCATCGTCAGCTGTGTGACGCCGCGCTGCTCCACCACCCGCCACAGTGCGCGGGCGATCGCTTCGCGGCGTCCGCGGTGATCCACCTGTTTCGGCATCGCCGCCCCCCTCCTCGTACCCCGCACTGTTCCAATACAGTTGACATAATACATCTGACCCATAATCCTGGGGTCCATTCGAGGGAAGGAATCGTCATGTCCGAACAGCCAAAGGTACGGACCACGGAAGGCGTGGTGCAGGGGCGCCGGCGGCAGGGGCACGCGGTGTTCCGCGGCATCCCCTACGCCCAGCCCCCGGTCGGAGCGCTCCGCTTCGCCGCGCCCGCGCCGCCGCACCGCTGGGAGGGGACGAGGCAGGCGGTCGAGTTCGGCCCCGTGGTGCCGCTGTCCCTGCCGATCGACGTGCCCCCGCAGGGCACCGACTGGCTGACGCTCAACGTCGGCACTCCGGATCCCGGCGCGGCGGGACTGCCGGTGCTGGTGTGGATCCCCGTGGGCGGCTACCTCTCGGCGGCGTCGAGCGACCCGATGCTCGACCCGGCAGCGCTGGCCGAGGCGGGACTCGTCGTGGTGACCATCAACTGCCGTGTGGGCGCGGAGGGTTTCGCGTTCCTTGACGACGCTCCGGCCAACCGCGGATTCCTCGACCAGATCGCGGCGCTGGAGTGGGTGCAGCGCAACATCGCCGCCTTCGGAGGCGACCCCGGCCGGGTCACCGTGGCCGGGGTGTCTGCCGGGGCAGGGTCGGTCGCCGCCCTGCTGACGATGAAGTCGGCGCGCGGCCTGTTCCGGCGGGCCATCGCCCATTCGGTGCCGGGGCTGCACAGCACCCCCGCGCTGGCACAGCAGGTCACCGCCGCGTTCGCGGACCGGCTCGGCGCGGCGGCCCCCACCGCCGAGGCCCTGCGCGACATCGACCCATGGCACCTGGCCGCCGAACTCACCTCCTTCAACGCCGGCCTCCATGCGCACCGGGAGAGCTGGGGACGCCTCACGGAGACCGGCACCGCGCTGTGCCCCGTCGTCGACGGCGAGGTCCTCCCGGAAACGCCCTGGCCCGCGCTGACCGGCGCGCGCGCGAGCGGGACCGAACTGCTCGTCGGCCACACCCGGGACGAATTCCGGTACTTCAGCGTCATGAGCGGACGGTACGGCACCTTCACCGAGGAGGACGCCCACGCAGCCCTGGAACTGCACGCCCCGCAGCCGGACGGCGCGCGGGCCTACCGTGCCGCGTTCCCGCAGGCAGGCCCCGAGGAGCTGGTGGAGACGGTGTACTCCGACGCCCTCTTCCGCATGCCGTCACAGAAGCTGGCCGAGGCGAACGCCGCAGCCGGCGGCACCTCGTACCTGTTCGAACTGTGCTGGGTTGCCCCGGCCCTCGGCGGCATCCTGGGCGCCTGCCACAGCCTCGACGTGCCCCTGGCGTTCGGCACGCTGGACAGTCCCGTCGGCACCCAGCTCATCGGCGAGGAGCCCTCTCCCGAGGCCGTCGCGCTCTCCCGCGAACTCCAGGAGGCATGGGTCCGCTTCGTCACCACCGGCGACGCGGGCTGGTCCGCCCACCGGCCCGGCGGGCACCTCACCCGCGTCCTGGACGCCGAGTCGAAGACTCTGCCCTACCCCGAACAGGTATCCCGCCAGATCTGGGAAGGCCACTCCCCCGCCCCCTTCGATCTCTCGTAATTGTCCGGGTCGGCTCCTACGACTGCGACGCCGGCACTCACCTGCCCAACGGGGACAGCGCGAATCGGCGTACAGCCAGGCAACACCCGGCCCGCTTGGCATCAGATCTCACCCGAGGGTGACGGACGACATCAAGAGCAGGGAGAGGCCGACGGGAGGTCGGTGACCGGCGGGTAGGCGATGTCCGGCCGTGCCCAGTAGCGGGTGACGTGGGCGGGGAAGAGCACCATGGGCCCGTCCATGCTGGCCAAGGTCCTGGCCTCTTCCGCAGTCTCGCACCACGGGGCCGCGCTCGATCTGACGGCCCCGTCGGGTGAAGCGCGGGGCGTCGCCTCGGTGGAAGTTGAATGGCAGTGTCCGGACACCGCCACGTATCGCTGCAGCTCGGGAGAGTCGCGATGGCTCGTCGGATGGCAACGGTCGCTGGCTGGCTGACGGCGCCTGCGACGACGCTCTCGAAGCGACCGATTTCCGCCCTCCCATCAGACGGCAAACCAGTAATTTCCCGGCGCCGGGAAGGATTCGGCCTCCTGCACCAGCTGCGCCGATGCTCTGGCCGACGTGGACGCCTGCCTGAGCCGGTTGAGCACGCAATCAAATATCGAGCGAACCACGCAGATCGGCATGGATGACGGCGGAAATGGCGTCGTGGCTGTGGTGGTGAGCTTCGGTACTCTCCCTGGCCACCTCGCAAAAACCCTGTCGATCAGGGTTTGACGAGGGGTTATTCTTACGCCTGGCTCTGGTCGTTGCTCGCCGTTCTCGGCCATCCCCGGAACAATGACGGAACAGGGCAGGAGGTTGTTCATGGCGATTCCAAAGAAGGGTTCGCGGCTCATCACCATTGACGACATGACATTCCGCTGGTGCGTCCGTCGTAAGCCCACCTACTGCCAGGGGAACAGTTGGGGTCCGATGACGTTCGCGGTGGAACTGCCCGGCGTGTCGGGCCGCGTCCCGCTGGTGTCGCTTCCCTGCTCCCGGCCGGACGCGTGGTAGGGCGAACGGACAATGGCCGTACGGCCGGCACTGATGACGGCGACCATACGCATGGCACTCGATCGCGGCTGGCATCCCCGGTGAACAGGCAGTGCCTTCGAGCTTGCCCTGACCGATGAGGACCTGACCGAGCTGATGAACGGCCGACCTCCTGCCTATGACGTCCCTTTCATCGGAGCTAGCTGGACGCTCGAAAATGGCGCGCCCGGTCCGGCCAGGGGCCGCCGGAAAATGACCTGTACTACAGTCACGGCTTCGTGTCTCCCTTTGTCACAGACATACTTGATCCTTATGACGAGACCGATAAGGCGGCTACTGATCGCCGTTGCCGTATTACTGCTGCCCTGGGCCGTACCGGCTGCGGCGTCAGCGGTCAGCTTCGTGTATTCCTACCGCTGCGACGGAAAGATCCTGACAACGCCGGGCCCGGAGCAGGTGGGCAAGCTCTGCACGATCCTGGCGGAAGGACCGGCGGTGGCCGGTCAGGTTCATGAGATCAGGATGGCCATCAGGCAGCGGAGCCTGGGGTATGTGTGGATGCGGGCCACGCTGTACACGACGAACGGCAAGGCGGAGTCACATCCCTTCGTGGTGCCGCAGGGCGAGTTCGAGCTCGACGCCAGCGACGCGGTCTTCGCCCAGGGACAGGCGGGCACCCAGGTACGGCTCATGACCTGGAACCTCTTCGGCGGAGGCACGCTCGACGGCAAGGACTACACCGATGAGAACCTGAAGCAGCTGATCGAGTACGTCAACGAGGTCAATCCCGACGTCTTCTTCGTCGTGGAGGCCTACGGCTCGGAGACCGCCATCCTCCAGGGGCTCAACGCCGGGCGAGCCACGACCGACCTGTACAGCTCGGTCCCGATCACTGTGGCGGAAGAGGCGAAGTACCGCAATCTCTGGCTCTTCACCAAGCTGAAGGTCGTCCAGCGCTACACCGAGCGGCCGGAGATCACCGACTTCCACTTCGGCGGCGCCAAGCTGCAGCTGCCCAACGGCAAGCTCATCCACGCCTTCACCGTCTGGTCCCGGCACGAGGACTCGGTCTTCGCCCCCATGCACCACGCCGTGGTGAACAACCAGTTCGGCAAACCGATCTCGCCGTCGATCAACACGATCCTCACCTACGACGACACGAAACGTAACGCGCAGGGCCAGGCGATCTTGCAGAAAGTGGTGCCGTACTACGTCAAGGACGACGCCCCCGTGATCATGGGCGGTGACTTCAACGCGTGGTCGTATCGGGACTGGACCGGCCAGTTCGCCAAGGCCCGCGGACACGCCGGGCTGACCGTGCCATGGACCTACACCAAGCAGTACGTCGACGCCGGTTTCTACGACGTCTTCCGCTACATCAACGCCGACGCCGGGCTCTATCCGGGCCGCACCTGGAGCACGAAGAGCGGCTTCGGCGTCGCCCCCGCTCGCATCGACTACCTGCTCTTCCGTGACAACAAGGCGCAAATGCGCGTGCTGGGCGCCCGAACCGACGTGCGCCGCCTGCCCCGCCACCAGGGCGGCTACCTGGACCAGGAATACCCGTTCTACTCCGACCACGGCGCGGTCATCGCCGACGTGCTGGTCACCGGAACCGGTCCGGGCCCGAATCGTCCCATCGTGATGGAAAAGCCAGAGTACGCGCCCGGGGCCTGGCCCGCGCCGCCGGCGGGAACCCCGATTCCACCGGCGGAACTGTCCGCCACGGCCAGCACGTTCAAACCGCACGTGGGAGACCCCCGACTCGCGGTCGACGGTGACCCGTTCACCTACTACCACTCGCGGTATCCCGACGCGGCCGATCCCACGGTGAGCCCCGCCCAGCCGCACTTCATCACGGTGGACATGGGGCAGGAGCGCACGCTGTCCGCGGTCCGATTCGTGCCCAAGCTGGCCGCCGCCATCTCGGATGCCCAGAATCCGGTCGTCAACATGACCGGCACACCGCTCAGAGGTGCGCTGGAGGTCAGCGCCGACGGCACCTGGTGGGCGCAGGTGGCGAGCGTGACCTGGCCGCGGATCACCGGGCCGAACGACGTCCACCTCAATGGCGTCAAGGCCCGCTACCTGCGACTGCGCGTGGACAACGGCATGGGCGGCGCCACCGCGATCGCCGAGATCACTCCGTACGAATGATGTGGGAAGACGTGTTGGTCCGCTGGTGGGAATCGCCAGACAGCTTGGATGAGCGGCGTCGCCGCAGGCCACGGTGTGGGACTGCGCCACGTTCCGGGTCACGCACCGCCCGTGTGGCGCGATTCCTGCCGGCGACCATGACCGAGGCCGGCTGCACTGTGGAGGGCTCCATCCTGAAGCGGCACGGCGTGGTCAAGGACTACACGTGCAGGCACCGTCGCATCAGTTCAACTCGAAACTGGACGATCTTCGTCCTGGAGTAGGCAAGGCCCGTAGGGGGAGTCCATGCCCTCGGGCCAGGATTCCCCCGGAGGGTTCGGGCGTTTCAGGCGTCCTGCTCCCGAAGGCGTCCCCGGCCCCAAAGTAGCGATGAGCTAGATGACGATTACTGCTCGTGGGAGTGTATCTCCGACATCACCGATGCGACATTCCCGGCATAGCGCTCAAAGATCCGGACTATAGGGTGCATCGGGTGGACATGACCGATCCCGCCACCCGGGACATTCTCCTGACCTTCGAACACGCGCGATCCCGGCTGTTCGGGCGCCTTGAGGGCCTGACCGACGCCGAGTACCACTGGGAGCCGGTCAGCGACTGCGTCGGACTGCGCCCCGGCGACGACGGCGTCTTCCGCGTCGACGCGGTCTTTCCAGAGTCGAGCCCAGATGCACCGGACCCCGTCACCACGATCGCCTGGCGTATCTGGCACATCGGCAACCTCTGCCTGCGCGGCTATGTGATCTACTTCTTCGACGACGCCCCCGAGTTCGGCGACCGCGACGCGTGGCCGGGCACCGCGAAGGAGGGCCTCCAGGCGCTCGCCGAGGACTGGGAGCACTTCACCTCCCGTCTTGCAGCCCTCGACGACGAGCGCCTGCTGGCGCCGATCGGCATGGGCCCCGCCGACAGCACCTACACCTACCTGAAGCTCGCGCTGCACGCCCTGGTCGAGGTCTCGCATCACGGCGGCGAGATCGGCCTGCTGCGCGACCTGTACATACGCCAAGGCGTCTGACACGGCCCTCATCGGGGCAGTGCACACCGCCATGGGCAGGGTTCTGGTGGGAACGGCGTCGTGGACGGATCGGTCGTTGCTGGAGTCTGGCTGGTATCCACCGACGGCCACCACGCCAGAAGAGCGCCTCGACCACTACGCGGCGAAATTCCCGCTGGTCGAGGTCGACGCCACCTACTACCACCCGCCCGCGCTGCGAACCGCCGAGCTGTGGCGCGACCGCATACCAGGAACGAGGCGCCTCCATCGCCGCGCTCGCCCGCGCCCACGGCGTCAGCCGCGCCGCCATACGGACCGCCCTCGCCGATCTCCTTCCCAACCAGCCAGACCCGGCCACCTACCCGTAAAACCACGAGCAGTAATCGTGATCTATCTCATCGCTACTTTGGGGCTGGAGACGCCTTCGGGAGCAGGACGCCTTTCAGGCGGCCTGCGGCGCGGAGGCTGGCTTGCGGACCCATGCCGACGGCCTCTTCCTGGTCAGTCGCCTGGTCATGGCCTGCCAGTAGGAGTGGAACGGCGAACCGGGTTTGGTGTCACATCTGTTGACGCTGTGCGGGAGGATGATCGACGGCGGCCCTGTCGTGATCTCTGGCGGGAGTCACTGACCAGCCAATCTCTAGAGGAGAGGTGCCTGATGGCCCTGCCGGTGATGACGGTGGAGCAGCGTGCGAAGGCGTTGGCGAAGGCGGCCGAGGCTCGTACGGCGCGTCGTGCGCTGTTGGCGGAGGTGGCCTCCGGCGCGGTGAGTGTGGCGGAGGTGTTCGAGCGCAGCGGGCAGGATCTGGTCGGCAGGACACGGGTGGTTCAGGTCCTGCGGGCCGTTCCCGGGTATGGGCCGGCCCGGGTCGCGGCGTTGATGGCCACCTGCGGGGTGGAGGAGAAACAGCGTGTTGGCGCGCTGAACGAGCAGCAGCGCGAGCGACTTTTGCGGGCTTTGATCAGCTGACAGCGCCGGGGTTGATGGTGTGCGCTATCGGAGCTCCGCGTCCGGGTGAGGTTGGCTCTGCAGGCGATGGCGAAGTTCGGTCTCCTGCGCCGTCGGCGCCTGGCCCGGGCGCCGGATGCGGGCCAGGCGGGGTCGGGGGAGGTCTTCGCCTTGCAGGAGGGCGAAGTCGGCGTGGGCCGCCTCGACGGCTTCGGGGTAGGCCTGTGTCTTCTCGTGCTCGGCCAGGGCCCGGTAAATGCTGGCGGGGGACGGGTTTTCGCCCTTGCGCCTCCCGGTCGGGATGATCAGGTCCTTGCGAATGTCTTCGACGCGTTCCCCAGCCGCCTTGCGGCGCAGCACGGTGTGCAGCATGTCGTCAGTGATCACCACCGGGCGGCCGCCGTGCTTGCCCTTGCGGGCGGCGGCGTCCAGGCCCTCCAAGGTGGACTCGCGGATGGCCTCGCGTTCGGTCTCGGCCATCGCGGCGAAGAACGCGAACAGCATCCGGCCCGGTCCGGACGGATCATAGATGCCGGCCAGCGGCCCGGCGAGCATCTCCAGCACCAGGCCGTGCGCGGTCAGGTGGTCGGCCAGGGCGGTGAGTTCGGCGGCGTCGCGGCCCAGCCGCTTCATCTCATAGACGGTCAGGATGACCCGGCAGTGCGGGGCGTGGGCCTTGATCTGCCGCGCCAGCGTGAGCGCCGCCTCGAACTGGGGGCGCACCTTGACCCGGGTCGAGATCTTCTCGGAGAAGATCTTCTCCCGGGGGATCCCGTGCGCGGCCAGCGCGTCCAGCTGCGACTGCAATTCTTGGGTGAGGGCGGAGCAGCGGGCGTAGCCGATCCGGATGTCGGCCGACGGCCCATCGTCGCTGAGCGGCGCGGGCGGGGGCGTGCCCGGCCGCCACGGCTGGCCCGGGTTCCGGTTGGCCGGGGTCGGCACTCGCAACAGCTTCGCCAGCCGGGGCACCTTGGTGAACCGGCCGGTGTGGTATGTGCCGGCCACCGCGCCCGAACGCGACCGGCACGGCGAACCCGACGCCACGGCGCATCGCGGACACGGGTGACGCTCGACCTCATCGGCATCATGGGGGTGTTCCTCGCCGATGAAGGACAAAGGGGCGGATTCGGTGTGTTCGCGGGGTTCCGGGGCCTCGGCCATGCCCCAGATGTTCTCACAAACATTTCCCAGAATCCGGCGATCTACCAACTTGCATGAGAACTAGTTCTGAGAAGGAATCAGCTTCTCTGGCGATCAGAACTGGCCTGCGGAGCCTTCCGGTGATCTTCTCTGGGAATCGAGCGTTTGTGAGAGCTGATCTATTGGGGATTCGCCTGCTGGTTACGCGCTACGCCGCCGACCGCACCGGAAATACGCCGGTATCGCAGCAGGCAGCCGATCAGTCCAGCGCACAATGCGCGCAAACCACGACACTCTGATCGACACTCAGGCCGTACCGGAGGCTTCCTCCGTCATCGGGCGGGTTGGCCATCATGGCCCTGAACCGCAGCTTCATGTGCTACAGCCCGAGTGAGGCGATGAGCTCGCGCATCTCGTCGCGGTAGACGGTTGCTGGGTCGTGGACAAGTCCGCGCAGGTGCCCGTAGATCTCCAGCGCCATCAAGCCGTGCATGCGCCCCCACACGCGCATGGTCAGGGCCAGCCCCGCGGGCGGCAGGTCGGGGAACTCCTCTCGGGTGTGCGCGACCAAGCCGGCGTCGAAGTCGGCCCAGTCATAGTTCTGGCGCGCGCTCCCGGTGGCCGGCCACGCGGCTGCCACGAGACCGATGATGCCGGTGCAGGCGCGCACTCCGGCGGCAATGCCGGGGCTGTCTTCCGGCGCCTGGTAGCCGGGCACCGGGTCACCGTAGATGAGCCGGAAACCCTCGGGGTTGGCAAGGGCCCATTCTCGTACGGCCTGTGCCCAGGCCATGAGCCGCCCGCCGGCATCGGACTCGGGCACCGCGTCGCGCGCTGACTCGGCGGTCTCGACGAGGGAGGTGTAGACGTCGCCGATCAGGGTCGTGACCAGGTCGTCGCGAGTGGCGAAGTAGCTGTAGATGGCGCCCGCCGTCATGCCCATCTCGCGCGCGATGGCGCGCAGCGAGATCGCGTCGGGGCCGCCCTCGGCCATGAGCTTGAGCGCGATCGCCTTGATTTCGGCGCTGGTCTGGGCGCGCAGCCGTTCGCGTCGGTTCATGGTCGCTTCCATGCCGACAGTCTACAGGGTTTGACTATTGAACGCCGTGCCCTATGGTGAACGCCGTGTAGGAATTCGACGGCATGTAGGAAGGTATTTATGGAATCGCCACGACTGCGCCTTGGGCTGCTGGCGTTGACGCAGCTCATCGTGGCTCTCGACTACAACATCGTGTACGTGGCGCTACCCGACATCGGGGACGCGCTCGGTTTCAGCCCGTCGTCGGTCCAGTGGGTGGTCAGCGCCTACGCGATCGGCCTCGGTGGGCTCCTGCTTCTTGGCGGACGGGCCGTCGACCGGATCGGACCGCGCCGGATGTTCATGGCAGGACTGGCGCTGTACGGCGTCGCCTCGCTGGCCGGCGGACTGGCGACCGGGTCGGAGATGCTGGTGGCCGCTCGCGCGGTCCAGGGCATCGGCGGTGCGCTGCTGACTCCCGCCACCCTCACGCTCATCTACCGGGGATTCGCCGAGGGACCGGCCCGCAACCGGGCCCTGGGCGCCTGGGGGATGGCGGGCAGCGCGGGACTGGCCGCCGGATCCCTGCTGGGCGGCGTGCTGACCAACTATCTCGGCTGGGAATGGGTGTTCTACGTCAACGTGCCACTGGCGCTGATCTGCGCCCTGGCCGCACCCCGCTTGCTGCCCGCCGATCCCGACCGCACCCCGGGCTCCTTCGACGTGCCCGGCGCGCTGCTGGCCACCGGGGGCGCCGCGCTGCTGGTGTTCGGGCTGGCCAGCGGCCCCGACTCCGGATGGGACTCGCCCCGCGTCTACGGCTCGCTGGTCACAGGCGCCCTCTTGCTGGTGGCGCTCCTGGTGGTGGAGTCACGCACGCGCGACCCGCTGATCCCGCTACGGCTGGCGCGTGGCCGCTCCCTGGCCACCACCATGATCGTGATCGCCATCTTCCAGGGCACCCTCGGCGGCGGCTACTACATCCTCACCTCCTACCTGCAGCCCGTCCTCGGCTACAGCTCCCTCCAGGCGGGCCTGAGCTTCCTGCCGCTCACCCTGGTCTGCATGTTCGCCGCCGTGAAGGCCACCCCGATGGCGCTCGGCCGCTGGGGGATCCGCACCACACTCTCGGTCTCGACGGTCGGTACCGGCGTCGGCATCGCCCTCATGGTCATGGGCACCACACCCGCGGGTGGCTTGTGGACCCTGCTGCCCGGCAGCGTCGTCTGGGGCCTGTTCGGCGGCATCGCCTTCGTCACCCTGTTCGCCTCCGCCGGATCCGGCATCGCGCCACACGAGCAGGGAGTCGCCTCCGGGATCGCCAGCACCGCCAAGGAGATCGGCGGCGCCATGGGCCTGGCCGTCATCGTCGCCATCACCACCGCCTCGCCCAACCTCCTCGGCGGCCTGCACGTCGCCGGCTGGACAGCGGCGGCACTCACCGTCGCCGGGGGCCTGATCGCCCTGGCCCTCGAACCCTCCCGAACCCGCACTCCCGAAGGAGTAACCGCATGAACACCAACGACCTGATCCTCCAGTACCTCGACATCTGGAACGAGCGTGACATCGCCGCCCGTGAGGCGCTCATGACATCCGTCCTCACCGACGACTCGTTCTACTCCGACCCCGACCACGCGGGCCTGCGCGGGCACGCGGAGCTGTCGAAGGCGATCGGCAGGGCCCAGCAGAACTTCGGCGACCTGCGCTTCACCCTCGACACCGTGATCAGCACCCACCACGACCGCGCCCTGTTCACCTGGCGGCTCGGCACGGTCGCCATCGGTTATGACGTGGTGAAGTTCACCGGCGACCGCATCAGCAGCATCATCGGGTTCTTCGCATGAGCGGCTGGGGAGCGGCCTGGACGACCGCACCGCAACCGCCGGGCGTTGGCTTCGGGCCCAACTGGTCGCAGGAGGGCTTCGCCGGCCACACGATCCGCCAGACGGTGCGGCTCGGCATCGGCGGCGACACCCTGAGAGTCAGGCTGTCCAACCGGTACGGCACGGCGCCACTCCGCGTCACCGGCCTGGCCGTCGCGGCCGGCGCGGGCGGCGCCGAGGTCAAGCCCGACACCCTGCGCGAGTTGACGGTGGCCGGTGACACCGCCTTCTCCATCCCCGCGGGGGCCGACCTGGCCACCGACGGCGTGCCGTTCCGCACCGAGGCGCTGGACGCGGTGACCATCACGATCTACCTGGCCGAGCCGTCAGGGCCGGCGACCTATCACACGCAGGCGCTGGCCACCACGTATCGGGCGGCGGGCGACCACCTTGTTGACCATGATGGTGTCGCCTTCACCGAGACCTCACAGTCCTGGTACTACCTAGGCGGCGTCGACGTCGACGCGACCGCGAGCGACGGCATCGTGGTTTTCGGCGACTCGCTCACCGACGGGACGGGCAGCACCCCCGACACTGACCACCGCTTCCCCGACCTGCTGGGACGGCGGCTGGTGGGGCGTGCCGTACTGAATCAGGGCGTTGGCGGCAACCGGGTGACGGTCGACTCGGTCTGGCTGGGTGAGCGTGCCACCGTCCGATTCCAGCGCGATGTGCTGGATCTGCCAGGAGTGAGCACAGTCCTCATCCTGGCCGGGATCAACGACATCTCCATTAGCGAGGTGGCGGAGAACTCTCCGTTCCCGCAGTTCGCGCCCTACACCGAGGTCTCGGCGCAGCAGGTCATCGCCGGGCATCGGGACCTGATCAGGCAGGCACGCGCCGCCGGGCTGCGCGTGGTCGGCGCCACGTTGCTGCCCATGCGTGGTTCGGCGTTCTCCACCATGCGCAGCGAAGCCAAACGGGCCGAACTCAACGCCTGGATCCTGGAGTCTGGGGAGTACGACGCCGTCATCGACCTGGCCCGGGCGATGGGCGACGTGCTGGATCCCGCTCACGACTCCGGCGATCACCTGCACTTGAGTGACGCGGGTTACCGGGCGATGGCCGCCGCCGTCGACCTGTCGCTCCTTTGACGTCGGCCGCGCTACCCGCAGGGTCTTCCTCCCAGGAGCCTTCGGGTGGCGCGTCGAACTCAGCCAGGAGCGACTGAGCGATCAACGCGACGATGAGTAGCACGATTCCTGCTCGCACCCCGGACACTCGTGCAACCCCGGCCGTCATGAGCCGGACATCGATGATCATGACTGGCGTGAGACTGGAACAATTCACCACGTAATCGGTCACGTCGATCATCTGGCCTGACCGCTGCTGATATCCGAGGGCGCCCCCGGCCGCGCCGTGCGAGGTGGGGGCGCTCTGGCATGCCTGGAGGCCCCCTGTGCCGGTCAGTTTCCTCACAACCGAGCAACGCAGCCGATACGGCGTCTTCAACGCCGTGCCAGACATCGCCCAGCTGGGCGCCTTCTTCCATCTGGATGCCGATGACCGGCGCCGGGCGATGGCCGCCAACGGCGCGCGCAACCAGCTCGGCTGGTCCGTGCAACTGGGCACCGCACGGTTCTTGAACTGCTTTCTGGACAATCCCGAGGACGTTCCCACCGCGGTGGTCGACTACGTCGCCGAGCAACTCGGCCTGCAGGCCTCCGACCTGAAGGGGTACGGCCAGAAGGAGGCCCGCTGGGATCACCAGGAGCAGATCCGCACCGGCTACGGCTTCACTGCTTTTGCGGGCGAGCAGTGGTTCGCGCTGGCCTGCTGGCTCTACAAGCGGGCCTGGACCACGGGCGAGCGCCCGATCGTGCTGTTCGACCTGGCCACCCACCGTCTGGGCCCTCTGCTCGGGTCCGTGCGATGAGCCCCAAAGTAGAGCGTTTCCGCAGGCCACAGCGGGTGACGGCTGCGGTGCCCGACCGCGAGTTTCGGTCCGGGCGTTCGGGGATGAGTCCGGCGCTCGCCACCGCGATAACGACGGCGGAGACGTTTCCGCAGGTCGCGTTGCTCGCTAACAGCTTTTATGTCAAGCCGTCCGGGAGCTCCCGGTTACTTACAGCTACTTTGCGTCTGGTGACACCGACCCTTGCGACATGAGGTCGCACGTGGCGAGTGACTGCGTTGAAGGAGGATCGATCATGTCGGGAACGTAGT
>NZ_JBEOZT010000058.1:0-22005 GCF_040298265.1 Nonomuraea sp. NPDC001636 | reverse complement strand
CCCGACGCCGCCGAGCGCATCGGCTGCGTCGGGCACCTGGTCCCACAGCTCCAGCACCCGCGAGAGCATCCTGAGCTGCTCGTCGTAGGCGGTGGACTTGCGGCCCGCGCCCGCCGCGCGCACCCGCCCGCCACCGCACCCGCCGCCGCCCCTGAGCTGCCCCTTCCCGAGCCCGGACGCCGGCGCGCGGCCAGGAACCGGCGGCTGATGGCGGGACGATAGAGATCGAATATCACCCCGGCCTAGCGTGAGCCCAACACGACATGTGGGGAGACGGCCATGACTCTCATCGAACGGCAGGAGGAGATGTCCTGCCTGGAGTCGCTCGTCGCCAACGCCATCCTCGGCCGTGGACGGGTCGCGCTGGTCAGCGGGCCCGCCGGGACGGGCAAGAGCGCGCTGCTGCGCGCGTTGTCCGAACAGGCCATAGAGCTGGGCGCGCTCGCGGTGACGGCGACAGGATCGCGCATGGAGCAGGACCTGCAGCTGGGCCTGCTCCGCCAGCTCATCCAGGACGCCCCCTTGGTCGAGGAGGAGCGCGAGCGCTCGGAGAAACTGCTGGCGGAGGGCGTGCGGACCGCGACCGCGGCGCACGCCGACGCCGAGCGGCTGCTCGACCCGCAGGTCGTGCACGCCCTCGTCACGGTGCTGCTCGACCTGTCCGAACGCTGCCCGCTGGTGGTCGTCGTGGACGACGTGCATCACGCCGACCGCACCTCCCTGCTCTGCCTGGCCTACCTGGCGCGGCGGGTGCGCAACGCGCGGATCGTGGCGGTGTTCGCGCTCAACGACCGGCAGGGCACGGACGGTCCGCTGGAGACCGACCTGCTGCGCCTGCCGCACTGCCTGCGCCTGCAGCTCGCCCCGCTCTCCCGCAGGGGCGTGGCCGCGCTGGTCGCGGGCCAGGTGGGGCTCAGCGCGACCGAGCGGTTCGCCGACGAGTGGCACACGATCAGCGGCGGCAACCCGCTGCTGGCCGGCGAGCTGGCCGCCGACTACCGACAGCACCTGCGGGCCGTGGAGGAGCCGCCGCGCGAGCTGGTCGTCGGCGACCGGTTCGTCCGGGCGGTCGAGACGTGCCTGCGGCGCAGCCACCCGCGTACCGTCCGGGTGGCGCAGGGCCTGGCCGTCCTCGGCGAGGCCGACGGGCTGGCCGAGATGCTCGAACTGCCCGCCGTGGACGTCAGCAGGGAGCTGCTCACGATCGGCGCGACCGGCCTGCTGCGCGGCGGCGGCTACCGGCACGAGGCGGTGCGCTCGGCGGTGCTGGCCGGCATGGACCTGTCCGAGCGCAAGGAGCTGTACCGCCGCGCCGCCGAGCTGGCCTACACGCGCGGCGTGCGGCCCGGCGTGGTCGCCGACCGCCTGCTCCAGGCCGCCCGGGTCGAGGCGCCGTGGGTGGTGCCGACGCTGGAGGAGGCCGCGCTGGCCGCGCTGCGCAAGGGCGAGGTGGAGTCGGCGGTGGCCTACCTGAAGCTGGCCTGGCGCGAGTGCACCGACGAGCTCCAGCGCTCCAAGCTGATGACCATGCTCGTCCGCGCGGAGTGGCGGATCAACCCGGCCACCCCCGCCGGGCACCTGGACCAGCTCACCGAGGCGCTGCAGAAGGGCAGCCTGCACGGCAGCGACGCCGTCGTGCTGGCCCGCGCGCTGCTGTGGCACGGCCGCTTCGAGGACGCCCGCGATGTGCTGGAGCAGCTCAACCAGGAGGCGTCGGCGTCCGACCACGCGACGCTGGCCGAGCTGGTCGTGGCGCAGCTCTGGCTGCGGGTGACCTGCCCGCCGCTGGCCGCGTACGTGGCCAACCCGCCGCGCGAGCACATCCTGGCCGGGATGGTGTCGGTCGCCGTCAACCGGCGGCTGGAGTCCACGCTGGCCCTGGCCGAGGTGCTCACGCACGGCCCGCGCGAGCACAACCTCGACGCCGTCGAGCGCATCCTGGAGGGCGAGCGGCTGGACGAGATGTCCCTCGACGTCGTGGAGAACTCGCTGCTGGCCCTCACCTACGCCGGGCGCTGCGAGCGCGCGGCGCCGCTGTGCGACCTGTTCGGCGACGAGGCGGCGGCAAGGCAGGCGCCGAGCCGCCGGGCCCGGCTGGCGGCCATCCGGGCCGAGATCGCGATCCGCCAGGGCGACATGCCCGCGGCCGAGCGGCACGCCCGCATCGCGCTGGACACGATCCCGATGAGCAGCTGGGGCGTGGCCATCGGCGGCCCGCTGGCCAGCCTGGTCATCGCGCTGACCGCGATGGGCCGGCACGAGGCCGTGCGCGACCCGCTGGACCGGCCGGTCGCCGAGGCCATGTTCCAGACCCGCTACGGCCTGCACTACCTGTACGCCCGCGGCCGCTACAACCTGGCCGGCGAGTCGTTCGTGGCCGCGCTGCACGACTTCCTGCGCTGCGGCGAGCTGGTGACGGCCTGGGGCCTGAACAACCCGGCGCTGATCCCCTGGCAGGCCGACGCGGCCGAGGCGTGCCTGCGGATGGGCCAGACCGAGGAGGCCAGGGAGCTGATCAAGGCCCACCTGGACGGCTGCGGCCCCGGCGCCTACCGGGGACGCGGCATCGGGATGCGGCTCAAGGCGGCCGTCTCCGAGCCGGCCCGCCGTCCGGCGCTGCTGCGCCAGGCGGTGGAGTACCTCCAGCTCGCCGGCGACCGGTACGAGCTGGCCAGGGCGCTGTTCGACCTGGTGGAGGCGTACGAGGCGCTGGGCGAGTTCCGGCGGGCCCGGTCGGTGGCCGGACGCGCGCAGGCGGCGGCCCTGGAGTGCGGGGCCGAGCCGATGATCGGCGCGCTCAGCCGGGCGGCGGACGCGGACGGCGCGCCGTCCCCCCTGCCGGGCGACCTGATCGGCGTGCTGAGCGTCGGCGAGCGCCGGGTCGCCGCGCTGGCGGCGGCCGGTTACAGCAACCGCGAGATCGCGGCCAAGCTCTACATCACGATCAGCACCGTCGAGCAGCACCTGACCCGCACCTACCGCAAGCTGAACATCCGCCGCCGGGCCGACCTCCCGCTCGTGGTGGAGTTCGACGACACCGCCCAATCCTGACCGCCCGATCCTGACCGCCCAGCCCTGACCCCGGGCCCGCCCGGTCCGGTGAGCCGTCCGCCGCCGGACCGGGTTCACCCGTGCTCACCTGTGCTCCCGGTGGGCACCGGGCATGCAGGAAGTTGCGGCCGCGCGGGCCCGCGGGCGAGCGTCGAAGGCATGGAACTCACCGTGGTGCGGGGGCAGGCGACCCCCGAAGAACTCGAAGCGGTCGTCGCGGCGGTCTTCCGCCGCCTGGCCGAGGCGGCCGAGCGCGAGGCGTCGGCGTGGTCGGACCCGTCCGTGTTGGTGCGCAGCCCGCTGCCCGGCGGTGGCGGCGACTGGCGGCTGGCGGCCTGGGCGAGCTGACCCGGGTCTTCACGGTACTGGAGGAGGAGCACACCATGTCGTCTCTGCTCGGTTCGCTGCGCCGGCTCGTGCTGGCGCCATCCCTGGCCGACGTGACCTTCGGCGCACGCGGCTTCCCCGTCGTCCCCTCGGCGCTCACCGGCCGCCTGGAGGCCATCCCGCAGGCCGTCGTGTGCGGCTTCGAGTGGGGCATCGACGTCCGCGACCAGTGGGAGATCGAGCGCCGGCTGTCCCTGGTGGACGTCGAGCAGCGCGGCTTCGCCTACGAGGGCGCGACGATGGCCTTCACCGTGCTGGACGCCATGGGCGGCGGGCGCGGGCGGCGTACCCGGGACCTGCTCATGGGCCCGGGGCAGCCGCACATCTTCCTGGCCTACATCGGCATCGGCTTCGCCATGGCCCGGCTGCCGCGGGTGTTGTGGAAGAAGGTGCTGCCCGACCTGGACGGCACCCCGTACCACCCGGTGATGAGCTGGCTGGCCGTGGACGGGTACGGCTTCGACCTGGCCTACTTCCACACCCGCCGGTACGTGGACGGGCAGCAGGTGCCGGCCCCCTACCCCTGGCAGGGAAACGCGGCCTACTTCCCGCGCGCCGTGGACCAGGGCGTCGGCCGGGCGTTGTGGTTCATCCACGGCGGCAGGCCGGGCGACGTGGCCGCGGCGGTGCGCGCGTTCGCCGCGGGGCGGCAGGCGGACCTGTGGAGCGGGGTCGGGCTGGCGGCCACGTTCGCCGGGTGCGCGGCGGGCGCGGCGGCGGTGCTGCGCGAGGAGGCCGGGGAGCACCGGGGCGAGCTGGCCCAGGGCTCGGTGTTCGCGACCAAGGCCCGGCACTACTCGGGGTTCGTCCCGGAGCATTCGGCGGCCACGGGCGCGGTGCTGACCGGGCTCGACGTGGCCGGCGCGGTCGCGCTGGCCGACGAGAGCGAAGTCGCCGCGGGCACGTCGGAACGCGTCCCGGATTACGAGCTGTGGCGCGGCAGGGTGCGTGCGCATTTCGCGGCCGAGGCCGAGCTCCCGGCTCGCTGAGCGTTTCCCGGAATAAGCACGTCATTCGCTTTCGCACGCCCAAAAATGAGCCTCCGAGCTGAGCAAACCCGAAGTTGTCCGGCCACCGGGCGGCATGTGTCAATGAAATTGGATTGTTCGGGCTATAAGCGGCGGAGGCTCAATTGGCAAGCGCATTGCGGTCACTGAGACGCAGAATTCTGGTGCCGGACGTCGGCGAGACGAAAGTCGAAACGCGCGGCTTCTGGGTGAAGAACGCGGCGTCCACTGAATTACTGGAGACGGTCGGCGAGTACTTTCTCGCCGGTTACGCCCACGCCGTGGAGTCACGCACCGTCGCCGAGGCCGAGGACCGGCTCGAAGAGGTGCCCGCCCGCTTCCGCGGCTTCGCCTACGAGGGCGCGGGCATGGGCTTCGCCATCCTGGACTGCATGACCTTCGGCGACCTGCGCCGGGTCAACGCCTGCCTCCAGGGACGCGGGCAGCACCACAACTACATGATCTACGTGGGGATCGGCTGGGCCATGGCCCGGCTCCCCCGCTTCCTGTGGCCCAAGCCCCGGCTGCTGGACCCGCTGCTGCTGTGGCTGGTCCACGACGGGTACGGCTTCCACCAGGCCTACTTCCACACCGACCGGTACGTGCACCAGCAGGTGCGCGAACCCCGCTTCTCCTGGCCGGCCGGCCAGGAGGACTACGCGGCCCACGCCCTCGACCAGGGCATCGGCCGCGCACTGTGGTTCGTCGCCGGCACCAGCGCAGAGCGGGCGGTCACGCTGCTCGAACGGTTCCCCGAGTCCCGCCACGCCGACCTCTACGCCGGCATCGGCCTGGCCGCCACCTACGCGGGCGGCGCCGACGACGCCGAGCTGCGGTGGCTGCGCGAGCGCGCCGGGGAGCACCGGGGGCCGCTGGCCCAGGGCAGCGTGTTCGCCGCCGAGGCCAGGATCCGCGCCGGGCTGCTCTTCCCGCACACCGAGTCGGCCGTGGGCGTTCTCTGCGGCACCACGGCGGAGCAGGCGGCCGAGGTGAGCCGCGTGACCCGCCCCACCGCGACAGCACAGGACTCGCCGCCCGCCTATGAGGGGTGGCGCCGGCGCATCGCCGAGACGTTCGTCTTCCATGGAGGTGTTCCCTCGTGAGCTCGGTAGCCGCGTGGTTGCGCAAGCAGGCGGCCGGAGTCGCCGCACTCGCGCTGATGATCGCCGTCTTCGCGATCGGCCACCCGACCTTCGCCTCCGACGCGACCAAGGCCGAGATGGCCGGCGCGTACGGCTTCAAGTCCCTGGCGATCGCGATGCCGGGCGGCGGCCCGGCCAAGACCGTCCGCAAGGTGAACCAGGCCTACAAGCACATCGACGCCTGGATCTCCTCGGTGGGGGCCGCGATCGCGCTGAACGACCTCGACGGCAACGGCAGGGACGACGACCTGGTGATCGTGGACCCGCGTACCGACCAGGTGGTCGTCACCCCGGCGCCGGTCGAGGGCGGCGGCGAGCGGTACCGGCCGTTCGCGCTGTCGCTCGGCTCGCTGCCGGTCACCGACGCGATGGCGCCCATGGGCGCGGTGCCCGCCGACTACAACGACGACGGCCGGACGGACCTGCTGGTCTACTGGTGGGGCCGCACGCCCACGCTGCACCTGCAGCGGCCGACCGCGGCCCGGTTCGACGCCGCCGCCTTCGACGCGGCCGAGCTGGTGCCCAACGCGGGCGGCGCGAAGTACACCGGCGAGGTGTGGAACAGCAACGTCGCGACCGTCGCCGACTTCGACGGTGACGGCAAGCAGGACATCTTCGTCGGCAACTACTTCCCCGACGGCAGCCCGGTCCTCGACAGCCGCGTGGACGGCGGCGTGCAGATGAACCACTCGCTGTCCAAGGCCGTCAACGGCGGCCGGGACTACTTCTTCCGCGGCACCGGCAACGGCGGCTTCACCCGCCTGGACGGCGTGCTGCCGCCGGACGTCTCCACCGGCTGGGAGCTCGGCGCGACCAGCGCCGACCTGGACGGCGACGGCCTGCCCGAGCTGCTGCTGAACAACGACTTCGGGCCCGACCACCTGCTCTACAACACCTCCTCGCCCGGCACGATCAAGTTCTCCCCCACCGTCGGGACGCACGAGATCGGCGTGCCGAAGTCGAAGGTGCTCGGCGAGGACTCCTTCAAGGGCATGGGCTCGGACGCCGGCGACCTCAACCACGACGGCGTCCTGGACTTCTTCGTCAGCAACATCACCACCCCGTACGGCATCCAGGAGAGCAACTTCACGTTCCTGTCCACCGTCAAGACCCAGGCCGAGCTGCGCGAGAAGCTGCGGCAGGGCGAGGCGCCGTGGAAGGACCTCAGCGCCGAGCTGCGCACCGCCTGGTCCGGCTGGGGCTGGGACCCGAAGATCGAGGACTTCGACAACGACGGCGAGAACGAGATCGTCCAGGCGACCGGGTTCGTCAAGGGCGACGTCAACCGCTGGCCGCCGCTGCAGGAGCTGGCCGCCGCCAACGACGGCGTGACCAGCAACCCCAAGTCGTGGCCGAACGTCACCGAGGGCGGCGACATCGCCGGCGCGCAGACGCTGGCCTTCTTCGCCAAGGGCCCCGACGGCCGCTACGCCAACCTGTCGGAGCAGCTCGGCCTGGCCGTGCCCGTGCCGACGCGCGGCATCGCGACCGGGGACGTCAACGGCGACGGCCTGATCGACTTCGCGGTGGCCCGCCAGTGGGAGGCCCCCGCCTTCTACCTCAACACCAGCCGGTCGGCCGGCTCGTTCCTCGGGCTGCGCCTGCTGCACGACACCCCCTCCGCGGCCGGCCCGCTGCCCGCCGCCGGATCGCCGGTGATCGGCGCGACGGTGACCGCCACCACGCCCGACGGCCGCACCTTCATGGGCCGCGTGGACGGCGGCAGCGGCCACTCCGGCAAGCGCGCGCACGCGGTGCACATCGGCCTCGGCGCGAACGTCACCGGCCCCGTGCGGGTCAAGCTGAGCTGGCGCGACCGCGCCGGGCAGCGGCACCAGCAGGAGCTCACGCTCACCCCCGGCTGGCACACCCTCCAGCTCGGCTCGCAAGCGAAGGAGAAGTGACGGCATGGCCGACAAGACGATCACCCCGCCACGTCACGATCCCAAAGTGATCACGGCGCTGCGCCGGTTCGCGATCTCGATCACCATCTTCAACATCCTCGGCTACACCGTGCTGGGGTTCGAGCAGCCGTGGTCGTGGCCGTTCGTGGCGCTGGCCACCGGCTACACCGTGGAGATCATCCTTGAGGTGATCGGCGCCCGCCAGGAGGGCCGCGCGCCGCGCTTCCTCGGCAACGGGCCGCGCGGGCTGATGGAGTTCCTCTACCCCGCGCACATCACCTCCATCGCGCTCAACATGCTGATCTACGTCAACGACCAGGTGCTGGTCATGATGTTCGGCGTGACCGTCGCCGTGGGCGCCAAGTGGGTGCTCAAGGCGCCGGTGCGCGGGCGGATGCGGCACTTCATGAACCCGTCCAACTTCGGCATCGCGATCATCCTGCTGCTGCTGCCGTGGGCCAGCATCGCGCCGCCGTACCACTTCACGGAGAACGTCGACAACCCGATCGACTGGATCATCCCGGGGATCATCATCATCGGCGGGACCATGATCAACGGGAAGCTGACCGGCCGCATGTGGCTGATCGGCGGATGGGTGAGCGTCTTCGCCCTCCAGGCCGTGGTGCGCGGGCTGATCATCGACGACATCTCCATGCTCGGCGGGTTGTCGATGATGACCGGGGTGGCGTTCATCCTGTTCACCAACTACATGATCACCGACCCGGGCACGAGCCCGTCCAGACCGCTGTCCCAGGTCGCCTTCGGCGGCGGCGTGGCCGTGGTGTACGGCCTGCTCATGGGGATGAACATCCCGTACGGGATCTTCTTCGCCACGGCGGCGGTCTGCCTGATCCGCGGCGGCTTCCTGTGGGCGCTGCACATCGTGAACAAGGCGCGCGAGCTCGACGCCGCCAGGGTCAGCGCAGCCGCCGCCCAGGCGCTGCAGCACGCGCGGGAAGAGGTCGCGAAGGCATGACGAGGATCGCGATCGTCGGCATGGCCTGCCGGTACCCGGACGCCGCCTCTCCCCGGGAGCTGTGGGAGAACGCGGTGGCCGGCCGCCGGGCCTTCCGCCGGCTCCCGGACGAGCGCATGCGGCTGGAGGACTACTGGGACCCCGATCCCGCAGCGCCGGACCGCTTCTACGCCAAGACCGCCGCGGTCATCGAGGGCTACGCCTTCGACCGGGTGGCACACAAGATCGCCGGCAGCACGTACCGGTCGACCGACCTGGCCCACTGGCTGGCCCTGGACATGGCCGGCCGGGCCCTGGCCGACGCCGGGTTCGCCGGCGGCGAGGGGCTGCCGCGCGAGCGCACCGGGGTCGTCGTGGGCAACACGCTCACCGGCGAGTTCACCCGCGCGAACGTGCTGCGGCTGCGCTGGCCGTACGTGCGGCGCACCCTGGCCGCGGCCCTGAAGGAGCAGGGCTGGGACGACGAGCGCCTGGCCGCGTTCCTGGCCGACTACGAGGTGGCCTACAAGAGCCCCTTCCCGCCGGTGGACGAGGACACGCTGGCCGGCGGGCTGTCCAACACGATCGCCGGGCGCATCTGCAACCACTTCGACCTCAACGGCGGCGGCTACACCGTGGACGGCGCCTGCTCCTCGTCCCTGCTGTCGGTGGTGACGGCCGGCAAGGCGCTGGCCGACCACGACGTGGACGTGGCCGTCGCGGGCGGCGTGGACCTGTCCATCGACCCGTTCGAGGTGATCGGGTTCGCCAAGACCGGCGCGCTGGCCAAGAGCGACTTCCGCCTCTACGACCGGCACTCCAACGGCTTCTGGCCCGGCGAGGGCTGCGGCATCGTCGTGCTGATGCGCGAGGAGGACGCGCTGGCCGCCGGGCGGCGGATCTACGCCACGATCGCCGGCTGGGGCGTCTCCTCCGACGGCAAGGGCGGGATCACCCGTCCGGAGGTGAGCGGCTACCTGCTGGCGATGCGCCGCGCGTACGACAAGGCCGGGTTCGGCCCCGAGACCGTCGAGCTGTTCGAGGGCCACGGGACGGGCACGGCGCTCGGCGACGCGACCGAGCTCACGGCCCTGTCGCGGGCCAGGGCCACGGCCGCGCGGCCGGCCGCGGTCGGCTCGATCAAGGGCATGATCGGCCACACCAAGGCGGCGGCGGGCGTGGCGGGCCTGATCAAGGCGGCCATGGCCGTGCACGAGCAGGTGCTGCCGCCGACCATCGGGTGCGTCGACCCGCACCAGGTGCTCACCGACGAGGGCGCCACGCTGCGGGTGCTGCGCACGGCCGAGCCGTGGCCGCAGGGCGCGCCGCTGCGCGCGGCGGTGACCGCCATGGGCTTCGGCGGCATCAACACGCACGTGGTGCTGGAGAACACCGGCCCGCGGCGGCGGGTGTCCAGCCGCGTCAAGGCGCTGGCCGCCGCGTCCCAGGACGCGGAGCTGTTCCTGCTGGACGGCGGCACCTGGGACGAGCTGCGCGGCCTGGTGTCGGAGCTGCTCGACTTCGTGCCCAAGGTGTCCTACGGCCAGCTCGCCGACCTGGCCGCCACGCTGCGCGGGCGGCTGCGCGGCCTGCCGTTCCGGGCCGCCGTCGTGGTCTCCTCGCCCGATGACGCCGTACGGCAGCTCACCCGCGTGCTGACGGCGCTGGAGTCCGGCGAGAACGCGCTGTCCACCCCCGACGGCAAGGCGTTCCTCGGCCGCGCGGCGGCCCGGCCGCGGATCGGCTTCCTGTTCCCCGGGCAGGGCTCGGGCCGCGGGACCGACGGCGGCGCGCTGGCCAGGCGCTTCGCCGACGTCGCCGAGGTGTACGCCACGGCGGCGCTGCCCGCCGACGGCGACATGGCGGCCACCGAGGTCGCCCAGCCGCGCATCGTCACCGGCTCGATGGCGGGCCTGCGCGCGCTGTCGCTGCTCGGCATCGAGGCGGACGCGGCCGTCGGGCACAGCCTGGGCGAGCTGTCGGCCCTGCACTGGGCGGGCGCGATGGACGAGGACGCGCTGCTGCGCGTGGCGACCAAGCGCGGCCGGGCGATGCGGGAGCGCAGCGAGCCGGGCACGATGGCCGGCGTGCGGGCCGCGCCGGAGACCGTGCTGGAGCTGGTGGGCGACCTGCCGGTGGTGATCGCCGGGTACAACGGGCCGCTCCAGACCGTCGTCGCCGGGCCGGTGGCGGCGGTGGAGGAGGCCGGCCGCCGGGCCGAGCGCGCCGGGCTCACCTGGACCAGGCTGAACGTCTCGCACGCCTTCCACTCGCCGCTGGTCGCCCCGGCGGCCGAGGCGCTGGCCGGCTACCTGGCCGAGGAGCGGTTCGGGCCGGTCGCCCGGCGGGTCGTCTCCACCGTCACCGGGGAGGACCTGGCCGCCGGGACCGACGTCCCGGCGCTGCTGCACCGGCAGATCACCGCGCCCGTGCTGTTCGCCCAGGCGCTGGCCGCCGTGGCCGCGGACGCGGACCTGCTGGTCGAGGTGGGCCCCGGCCGGGTGCTCAGCAGGCTGGCGGCCGAGCTGACCGACGTGCCGGCCGTCGCGCTGGACACCGACGGCGAGTCGCTGGCCGGGCTGCTCGGCGTGGCCGGCGCCGCGCACGTGGCGGGCGTGCCCGTCGCCTGCGAGGAGCTGTTCCACGGGCGGCTGGTCAAGCCGCTGGAGATCGGCGCGGCGTTCTCGTTCTTCGCCAGCCCGGCCGAGCAGGCGCCGCAGGTGCGCGTCAAGGCCGCCGCCCCGCAGCCGGCGGAGCGGGCGGCCGAGCCGGACGGCGGGACGGGCGGCGGGACGGCGGCCAAGCCGGGCGAGTCCACGGTCGAGCTGCTGCGGCGGCTGGCCGCCGAACGCGCCGAGCTGCCGCTGGAGATGGTGACCGAGGACAGCAAGCCGCTGGACGAGCTGCACCTCAGCTCGGTCACCGTCATGCACATCATCGACCAGGCCACCCAGCACCTGGGCGTGCCCGCGGGCATGGCGCCGGCCAACGTCGCCACCGCGACGCTCCAGGAGCTGGGCGAGGCCCTGGACCGGCTGGCCGCGCAGCCGCGCGCGCAGTCGGCCCGGGGCGTGGCGGGCGCGGCGCCGTGGGTGCGCCCGTTCGCCGTGGACCTGGACGAGCAGCCGCTGCCCCGGCGGACGGCCGAGGAGCGCGCGGGGTCGTGGCAGGTGTTCGCGCCCGCCGGTGCGCCCCTGGCGGGGCCGCTGCGCGAGGCACTCGAAGGGGAGAAGATCGGTTCCGGTGTCCTGGTGTGCCTACCCGCGCGGTGCGCGGCCGACGACCTGGAGCAGGCGCTGCTCGGCGCCAAGGCGGCGCTGGCCGGCGGGCCGGGCACCCGGTTCGTCCTGGTCCAGCACGGCCGGGGCGCGGCGGGCCTGGCCAAGACGTTCCACCTGGAGAGCGGCCTGCCCACCACGGTCGTGCACCTGCCGCAGGACGCGCCGCAGGCCGCCGCCCGGGTAGCGGCGGAGGCGGCGGCCACGACGGCCTTCTGCGAGGTGCACTACGACGCCGCCGGCGTGCGGCGGGTGCCGACGCTGCGGGCGCTGCCGTACCGGCAGGAGCGGGCGGAGGAGCCGCTGACCGGCTCCGACGTGCTCCTGGTGACCGGCGGCGGCAAGGGCATCACGGCCGAGTGCGCCATGGCCATGGCAGGCGGGGCGAAGGTGGCCGTGCTCGGCCGCTCCGACCCCGCCCAGGACGAGGAGCTGGCCGCGAACCTGCGGCGCATGGCCGCGACCGGGCTCACCGTCCACTACGCCAGGGCCGACGTCACCGACGCCGCCCAGGTGCGGGCGGCCGTGGCCGCGGCCGAGCAGGCGCTCGGGCCGGTGACCGCCGTCCTGCACGGCGCCGGGCGCAACGAGCCCGAGGGCATCGCCGGGCTGGACATGGACGCCTTCCGCCGCACGTTCGCCCCCAAGGTGGACGGCCTGCGCAACGTGCTGGCGGCGGTCGAGCCCGGACGGCTGCGGCTGCTGGTGACGTTCGGCAGCATCATCGGCCGGGCCGGCCTGCACGGCGAGGGCCACTACGCGACCGCCAACGAGTGGCTGGCCGACCTGACCCGCGAGGCGGGCGAGCGGCACCCTGGCTGCCGGGCGATCTGCATGGAGTGGTCGGTCTGGTCCGAGGTCGGCATGGGCGAGCGGCTGTCGGTCGTGGACCGGCTGGTCGAGCAGGGCATCACGCCGATCCCGGTGGACCGGGGCGTGGAGATCATGCGCCGCCTGGTGAGCGACCCCGACGCGCCCGGCGTCGTGGTGATCAGCGGGCGCACCGAGGGCATCCACACCGTGCGCCGGGAGGAGCCGGAGCTGCCGCTGCTGCGCTTCGTCGGCGCGCCGCTGGTCCGCTACCACGGCGTGGAGCTGGTCAGCGAGGTCGAGGTGAACGCCGGGACCGACCTGTACCTGGCCGATCACCTGCTGGACGGCAACCTGCTGTTCCCGGCGGTGTTCGGGCTGGAGGCCATGGCTCAGGTGGCGTACGCGGCCACCGGCCGTCCCGGGGCGCCCGTCGTGGAGCAGGCGGAGTTCGTCCGGCCGATCATCGTGCCGCCCGACGGGAGCACCACGCTCCGGGTGGCGGCGACGGTCACCGGGCACGACACGGTCGCGGTCGCCATCCGCAGCCAGGAGACCGGCTTCGACGTCGACCACTTCACGGCCGTGCTGCGCCTGGACGCCGGCGCCCCGCCCGCCGGCCCGCCCGAGCAGTCCGGCGACGAGCTGCCGCCGGTCGCGCTGGACCCCGACACCCAGCTCTACGGCGAGGTGCTCTTCCAGGGCAGGCGTTTCCAGCGGCTGCGCCGCTACCACCGGGCCGCGGCCCGCGAGGTGGACGCCGACCTGCAGGTGGCGCAGGAGTGCGACTGGTTCGCCGGGTTCCTCCCGCCGGACCTGCTCCTGGGCGACCCCGGCATGCGGGACGCGCTGATGCACGGCAACCAGGTGTGCGTGCCCGACGCCACCCTGCTGCCGACCGGCATCGAACGCGTGCACCCGGCCGGGGCCGCGCTGTCCGGCGCGGACGAGGTGCGCTACTGCGCCTCCGAGCGGTCCAGGGACGGCGACGCCTACGTCTACGACGTCGCGGTCCGGACGAAGGACGGCGAGGTCGTCGAACGCTGGGAGGGGCTGCGGTTGCAGGCCGTGCGGAAGAAGGGCGGGGCAGGTCCGTGGGCGGCGCCGCTGCTCGGCCCGTACCTGGAGCGCACGCTGGAGGACCTGACGGGCGCGCGGGTCGCGGTCGTCGTGGAGCCGGGCGAGGACACCGGCGACCTGGCCGTGGCCCGGCTCGGCACGGCAGAGGGTGTAGGGACGGTGTCGGCCCATGTTCCGGGACTGACGGTGTGCGTGGCCGCCCCAGGGCCGCTGTCCTGCGCCGTCGAGCCCGTCACCCCCGCCGGGCCCGGCGACCCGGGCGACCGGGACGACCGGGGCGACGGGCGGGACGCGCTCGCCGGCGAGATCGCCGCGGCCTCCGGGGAGGACGCGGACACCGCCCGCGCCCGCGCCCGCGCCGCGCTCGCCTGCCTGCGCACCACGGGAACGGAAGGGGGAACGGCATCGGGCACGGACGCGCCGCTCGCGGTCACCCGGGCCGGTGCCGACGGATGGGTGGTCCTGACCGGCGGCGGCGCGGCCGTGGCCACGCTCGCCACCCGGGTGCACGGCCTGCCCGCCCCCGTCGTCGTCGCGATCCGCACCGAAGGGCGGTCCTAGCCCATGGGCACCTACTACGAGTACCTGCACACGGTCGGCTTCGAGGAGACCAACCTCGTCGGCAACGTCTACTACGTCAACTACCTGCGCTGGCAGGGACGCTGCCGGGAGATGTTCCTCATGGAACGGGCCCGGGACGTGCTCGCCGACCTGCAGGACGACCTCAAGCTGTTCACCCTCAAGGTCGACTGCGAGTTCTTCGCGGAGATCACGGCCTTCGACCAGCTGTCCATCCGGATGCGCCTGATCGAGCTGGCGCAGACGCAGATCGAGTTCGGCTTCGACTACGTCCGGGTCACCCCGGGCGCGCCCGAGGTCCTCGTCGCCCGCGGCAGGCAGCGAGTGGCCTGCATGCGGGGGCCGAACACCAAGACCGCGCCGGCGAGGGTCCCCGAGCCCCTGGTCAGGGCGCTCGAACCGTACCTGGCCTAGAACCCGGACCCAGGAGGTCACCGTGCAACTCCACTCATCGGCCCCGGCGCCGCAGGTCGCGGACGCCAAGGCGCTGCGCGACGCGTTCGGGGCGTTCGCCACCGGCGTCACCGTGATCACCACGGGCGGCGAGGTCCCGCACGCCATGACGGCCAACTCCTTCACCTCGGTCTCGCTCGACCCGCCGCTGCTGCTGGTGTGCGTCGGCAAGGGCGCCGTGATGCACCAGTGCATCACCGCGGCCACGTCGTTCGGGGTGTCGGTGCTGGCCGGGCACCAGGAGGCCGAGGCGCGGCACTTCGCCGACCGCTACCGGCCGCTCGGCCTGGCCCAGTTCGCCGACGTCGAGGTGACACCGGGCGAGGTCACCGGGGTGCCGCTCATCGCGGGCGCGGCGGCCCGCTTCGAGTGCCGGGTCTGGCGCGCCTACGACGGCGGCGATCACACGATCTTCGTCGGCGAGGTGCTGTCCCTGAGCCGGCGGGACGACTGCGACGGCCTGCTGGTCTACCGGGGCCGTTTCGGCGAGACCTCCCCCGCCCTTCAGGGGGTGTCGGCGTGACCACACTGGGCACCCGCCCGGTGGCGCTGGGCGGCCGCGTGCCGCCCGGCCCGCCGCCCTGGGCGGCGCCCGTCCTGTACCGGCGGCTGGTCGGCGACCGGCTCGCGCTGCTGTCGAAGGCGACCGCCCGGTACGGCGACGCGGTGCGCATGACGATCGGCCCCAAGAGCATCTACCTGTTCAACCATCCCGACCACGCCAAGCACGTCCTGGCCGACAACAGCGGCAACTACCGCAAGGGCATCGGCCTGGCCGAGGCCCGGCGGGTGATCGGCGACGGGCTGCTGACCAGCGACGGCGAGCGGTGGCGGCAGCAGCGCAGGACGATCCAGCCGCTGTTCCAGAACAAGCGGCTGGCCCAGCAGGACACCGTGCTGGCCGAGGAGGCCGGCCGCCTGGTCGAGCGGCTGCGGGCCCGGATGGGCGGCGGGCCCGTGGACGTGGCCGGGGAGATGACCGGCCTGGCGCTGGGGGTGCTCGGCCGCACCCTGCTCGACGCCGACCTCGGCGCGCACGGCTCGGTCGGGCACGCCTTCGAGGGCGTCCAGGACCAGGCCATGTTCGAGATGGTGACGCTGGCCATGGTGCCGTTGTGGCTGCCGCTGCCGCTGCACCTGCGGTTCCGCCGGTCCCGGCGGGAGTTGTACCGGGTCGTGGACCTGCTGGTGGCCGAGCGGCTGGCGAACCCGGCCGGCGGCGGCGACCTGCTGTCCCTGCTGATCGAGTCCACCGGGCTGCGGAAGGACCCGCGGGCCGCCCGGCAGCGCCTGCGCGAGGAGCTGGTCACGGTGCTGCTGGCCGGGCACGAGACCACCGCCAGCACCCTGTCGTGGGCCTTCCACCTGCTGGACCGGCATCCGGAGGTGCGCGAGCGAGTGCGGGCGGAGGCCGTCTCGGTGCTGGGCGACCGGCCGCCGGTGTACGAGGACCTGCGCAAGCTGACCTACACGGCGGCGGTGCTGGAGGAGGTCATGCGGCTGTACCCGCCGGTGTGGGCGCTGACCCGGGTGGCGCGGGAGGACGACGAGGTGGGCGGGTACCGGGTCCCGGCGGGGGCGGACGTGCTCATCAGCCCGTACACGCTGCACCGGCATCCGGCGTACTGGCGAGAGCCGGACGCGTTCCGGCCCGAGCGGTTCGAGCCGGGCGCGCCCGCCGACCGGCCGCGGTACGCCTACATCCCCTTCGGCGCGGGCCCGCGTTTCTGCGTGGGCAACCACCTGGGGATGATGGAGGCCACGTTCGTGCTGGCGATGGTCACCCGGGAGCTGCGGCTGACCGGGCTGCCCGGCCGGCGGGCGGTCCCGGAGGCCATGTTGTCGCTGCGGGTGCGCGGCGGGCTGCCGATGACGGTGAGCCCGGCCTAGAGACCGCAGGTCACGGAAGGGCCCGCGGACGTCGTCCGCGGGCCCTTCCGCACGTGCCGCCCCTTCCTGTCAGGTGTGGGTGTCGGTCCAGGCCAGCAGGTCGCGCAGGGCGAGCAGGACGGGCGGGTCGAGCGCGTTCATGGGACGCAGCCGCAGGTCGGCGCGCTCGCTGCCGCCGCCGCCCACCTCGATCGGCCCGATCCGCGCGATGCACGTCGCGGCGTCACCCTGGGGCGGGTGGTGCACGGCGTCCTCGCGGGACTCGGCCACGGACTGGGCGATCAGGTACCAACTGCCCTTGGGCACGTTCTCCAGCACGTACGGGCCGGGCCGGTCGATCAGGGTGAAGCTCGCCGGTCTGCCCTCCAGGATCTGGCCGGGGAACACGCCGGCGAACACCGGCCGGTCGGCCAGCGGCGAGGTCACGACGCCGTGCAGCGTCGCCGCCGGGCCGCCGAACGCGCGCTCGCCGCCGGCCAGGTCCGCCGCCGTGACGCTGAGGAACTGCCGGTACCTGCTCGGCGACAGGCCCACGCTGTGGGTGAAGCGCGAGCTGAAGGTGCCCACGCTGGAGTAGCCGACCTGGTGGCTGATGTGCGTGATGCTGAGCGAGGTGGACACGAGCAGGCGTTTGGCCTCGCGCAGCCGCACCGCGGACAGGAACCGTCCAGGGGACAGCCCGGTCACGCGCTGGAAGACGCGCGAGAAGTGGAACTTGCTGAACATCGCGGTCCGCGCCATGTCGTCAATGGTGAGCTGCTCGCCGTGGTTCTCCTGCATGCTCTCGATGACCCGCAGGACCGCTCGTTCGATGACGTCGTCCATATGGTCTCCCGGAACCCGGAAGCCTTCGGGCGCGCGTCCCCCGTCGATTCTCCGGCCGGAGAATTCCCGGGAGGCGCGACGATTCCTTGGCGCTCCGGATGCATTGCCTTGCGGTTGCCACCTGGTACACGCTCTCGGGCGCGCAGTACGCTGCATGACAAATCGCCCTTTTTTGGGAAATCTTCGGAAATCTCGGCAATTTATCTGAGAATGCGATTTTTATCGGGCCCATTCGCGGCGGGGGGCCGGCAGCAGCTGCCTGAGCACCCGGCCGTCGCGGTGGTGCGGCCGCCGCTCGTGCGGGTAGCCGAGCGAGACCTCCTCGAAGCGCACCCCGTCGTGCCAGCTCGTGCCCGGGATGTGCAGGTGGCCGTGGACGACCGCGGCGGCGCGGAAGCGCAGGTGCCAGTCGGCCGTCTGCTCGGTGCCGCACCACTGCGCCAGCGCCTGGTGCCGCAGCACGCGGGTGGGGGCGCGCAGCAGCGGGAAGTGGTTGACCAGGACCGTGGGCAGGGCCGGGTCGAGCGCCTCCAGCCGCAGCTCGCTCTCGCGCACCCGGGCCCGGCACCACGCCTGCCTGCTGGGATAGGGCTCGGGATGCAGCAGGAACTCGTCCCTGCACACCACCCCCTGTTCGCGGGCCAGGCCGAGCGCCTGCTCGCGGGTGGTGCCGGGCGGGCGGAAGCTGTAGTCGTACAGCAGGAACAGCGGGACGACGGCCACCGGGCCGCCCTCCCCCGTCCAGACCGCGTACGGATCCTCGGGGGTGAGCACGCCGAGACGCCGGCAGATCTGCACCAGGCGCCGGTAGCGCTCCTCGCCGCGCAGGCCGGGGTCGCCGGGCGTGGTCCACAGCTCGTGGTTGCCCGGCGCCCACACCACCTTGGCGAAGCGCTCGCCGAGCAGGCCGAGCGTGCGCTCGAAGTCGTCCAGCCGCTCGGCGACGTCCCCGGCCACCAGCAGCCAGTCGTCCGCGGTGCGCGGGCGCAGCTCCTCGACGGCCGCCCAGTTCTCGGGAAATCCGACATGGAGGTCGCTGATCGCCAGTAATGCCGCACCGGAGGCGCTCACGCCGCGAGCGTATGCGCGCGAGAACGACCGGGAAGCGCACGGAGAGAAAAACAGGGGTCCCATAGGGGCGAATAGGGGGTGGCGGCGGCGCCTTTGTGGATAAGGGCGCGAAGGCGTCCGCTAGGGGTTGTTGCGGCGCACCGCGCATTCAATTCTGAGCATGCCGAAGAAAGCGGAAATTGCACGGCCGTGTTCCGGGGGTGAGGGTGATGGCCGAGGTACGGGGGCAGGAATTCGCTGATTTCGCGCGGGAGGCCAGGCCCATGCTGCGCCGGGTGGCCTTCCGGCTCTCCGACGACTGGCACGAGGCCGACGACCTCGTCCAGCGCACTCTGCTGGCGCTGCACCGGCACTGGGACGGCCTCGACCGGCGCGACCGCGCCGAGGCGTACGCGCGGCAGATCATGCGGCGGCTGCTCATCAGCGACCGCAGGTCGCTGCGCTGGTCGCGGGAGGTGCTCAGCGGCGCGCCGCCCGACGCGGCCGCGGCGCTGGACCCCTACGACCTGGTGGGCGAGCGCATCGTGCTGATGGGCGCGCTGGCCAGGCTCGGGCCGCGGCAGCGGGCGACGATCTTCTTCCGGTTCTGGGAGGGGCGCAGCGCCGAGGACACGGCCCGGGTCATGGGCAACGAGTCCTCCACGGTCCGCAGCCAGACCGTCAGGGCGCTGAGCACCCTGCGGGCCGCGCTGGCGCGCACCGACCCCGCCGACCGTACCGACCGAAAGCCGACCTGAACGAGGGAGTACCCATGGGTCCACTGCTCTACGAGACGAGGGTGGAGACGCTGGAGGCGCTCGCGGACACCATCGTGCCCGGCCCCAAGCGCGGTCCGGACGACCGGGCGGTGGCGGGCATGAGCCCGACGGGCGGCGCGGTCGCGGCCGGCGCCGTCGAGCTGCTGGAATGGGACGCCACCGGCGTCACCGAGAGCCTGGACGACTACGCCCGCTCGCTGAACGAGCACGCCCGCGCCCACGCCGACCAGCACGGCATCGTGCTGGAGGAGGGCGTCCCGGCGTTCGTGGCCCTGCCGTTCGAGGAGCGCGGCGCGCTGGTGCGCACGCTGACCGCGCCCGGCCACCCGGAGAAGGCGCTGTGGGTGCTGCTGGTGCTGTTCTGCTACATGTCCTACGACTCCGCCGCCCACCTGCACACCGCCGACGCCATCAGGGCCGGGCATCCCGGCCTGACCGCCATGGGCATCGCCCCGCCGGACGCGGACGGCCTGTGGCGCTTCCCCGCCTACTCCTACGGCCGTCCCCTCGCCGACCTCCACCCGGACACGACAGCTTCAGGGAGTCCCGCATGAACGGCGTCGAACGCACCGACGTGCTGGTGATCGGCAGCGGCTTCGGCGGCGCGATCCCCGCCTACCACCTGGCCGCCGGCGGCGCCGACGTGGTCATGCTGGAGCGCGGCCCGTGGCTGGAGTCGGCCGACTACGAGCACGACTTCAAGCTGGGCTCGTCCTACACCCGCATCTTCGACTTCACCGTCGGCGACGGCATGAGCGTGCTGGGCGGCAACTGCGTGGGCGGCGGCAGCGTGGTCTACTTCGCGGCCATGCCGCGCGCGCCGCGCTTCGTCTTCGAGCGCCGCGGCAGCATCAACCGCCGCATGTGGCCGGCCGCGATCAGCCGCGACACCCTCGACCCCTGGTACGACCGGGTCGCCGAGTCGATCTCCATCACCCAGCAGGGCTGGGAGGACGTCTCCTACTCCGGCGGCCTGTGGGCGGCGGCCTGCCGGCACGCGGGCCGCACCGCCAACCCCGTGCCCGCGGCCGTGGACACCGGGGCCTGCGTCAACTGCAACTGGATGATGGCCGGCTGCCGGTTCGACGCCAAGCAGTCGCTGCTGGTCAACTACCTGCCGGCGGCGCTCGCCCACGGCGCCCGGATCAGGCCGCTGCACGAGGTGCAGAGCATCGAGCGCACGCCCGAGGGCTCCTACCGGGTGCACTACAAGATCGTCCATGGCGAGGACTACCGCCTGACCGAGGGCGAGGGCACGATCGAGGCCAAGGTGGTGGTCCTCGCCGCGGGCGCCGCCGCCACGCCGGTCATCCTGCAGCGCAGCGAGGCCGCGCTCGGCGCGATGCCGCACGCCGTGGGCCGCTACTTCTCCGGCAACGGCGAGCGGCTCAACACCGCCGTGCTGAACGAGGAGCGCGTGCGCGAGGTGCTGGGCCTGGAGCGCGGCGACGGCCTGGCGTACGCGGCCAACCAGATCGGCAAGGGCCCGACGGTGGCCAACTGGGACCGGCTGGACGGCTCGCTGCCCGAGTACACCCGCTACTCGCTGGAGCAGCTCTACTTCCCGCCCGGCCTGGGCACCATCCTCGCGCTGGCCGGTGGCCCCGACCCGACGTGGTTCGGGCTGCGCAAGAAGGAGATGCTGGAACGCTGGCGGTCCTGGCTGATCATCTTCCAGATGATCGAGGACGACAACGAGGGCGTCTTCGGGCCGCCGCCCGCGCGCGGCAACGCCGACCGGGTGTCCCAGCAGATGCTGGGCGTCGGCCGGCTGTCGTACAAGCCGACCGCGAACACCTCGGCCGCCTGGGCGATGGCCGACGCCGAGTGCAAGGAGATCCTGGAGCGCGACGGGCTGGCCACGGTGACGCCGTGGACGAACGACCTGGTCGGCGCGTACACGGTGCATCCGCTGGCCTCGTGCCGGATCGGCGACGACCCGTACACCTCGGCGCTGGACGACGGGCACGAGCTGCGCGGGCACCCGGGGATCTTCGTCACGGACGGCTCGGCCGTGCCGGGCGCGCTGACCGTCAACCCGGCGATGACCATCTCCGCGCTGGCCGAGCGGGCCGTGCCGGGCATCGTCAGGGCCGCGCGGGAGCGGGGTGTGCAGGTCTCCTACGGCGCGCCCGCCCCGGACGGCTCCACCAGCGGCCGCCGGGCCACCGCGTCGCTGGCCGCCGCCGCGCTGCGCGGTTAGGGCGCCGGCGATGGGACGGCTGCTCAGCCGGATGACGGCGCCCGGCGCGCTCGCCCAGGTGCGGCACGTCCGCCCGGTGCGGCCGGGCGCCGCCCGCGGCCTGGTGGCCCGGGTGTACGAGCAGGTCGAGCGGGACTTCGGCATGCTCGCGCCGCCGGTGGCCCTGCACTCCCCCGCGCCGCGCGCCCTGGCCGCGTGCTGGCTGGTCCTGCGCGAGTCGCTGCTGGCCGCCGGGGCGGCCGGACGGGTGGCCGGGGAGCTGGTGGCGAGGGAGGTCTCGGCCGGGAACGCCTGCCCGTACTGCGTGGACGTGCACGGCGCGACCCTGCGCGCGCTGACCCCGGCCGATCCCGGGCTGCCGCCGCTGGCCGCCTGGGCCAGGGCGAGCGCCGCCCCCGGGGCCGGCGGCCCGCCGGTGACGGGGGCGGCGGCCGTGGAGCTCGTGGCGGTCGCGGTGACCTTCCAGTACCTCAACCGCATGGTCAACGTGTTCCTCGGCGACTCGCCGCTGCCGCCGGAGCTGCCGGGCGCGGCCCGCGGGCCCGCGCTGCGGGTGTTCGGCGCGCTCATGCGGCCCGCCGCGCGGCGGCCCGCGACCCCCCGCGGCACCCT
>NZ_JBEOZT010000057.1:0-26782 GCF_040298265.1 Nonomuraea sp. NPDC001636 | reverse complement strand
TACGTCGTGTCGAGCACCCTGAGCGCGGTCGATTGGAATGCCGAGCTGGTGCGAGGCGACCTCGGGCAAGCGGTTCAGCGGCTCAAGCAGGAGTCAGGCGAGGGCCTGTGGGTAGGTGGCGTGACGCTCCCCCTGGCATTGGCAGATCTGGGACTGATCGACGAGTACGAGTTCCTTATGCAGCCGGTCCTTGCCGGACACGGGCCGACGTTGCTCGCCGGTCTGCGCGAGCGCATCCACCTCGAGCCCCTGGGCCGCCGTGAATTCCGGTCGGGGGCAATCGCCCTGCGATACCGGCCCACGCGAGTTACGGCTTGACGTGATTTATCCCGACACGTTGGCGGCTCCCTCGCGACGGAACGACGGCTCGGAGTCGCGTTGACCGCGCTGGCCGTGCCCCCGAACGCACGGACATGTCGACGGGGGGCATCGCCCCGAGGCGCCGGTAGCGGCCAGGGCAAACGTTACGAATCGCCGCATAAGGCTCGACCTTGGTCGCCGATATGCGCATGGAGCCCCAAACGGGAGAAGCACACCGACTCTCCCACCGCAAGAGTCCCACTGCCGTCAAAACTCGGCGACATCACCCCTCACCACACGAAACCGCCTTCCCTGCCCAGCAACAAACACCTCCGCAACTCACGTACATGGCTAGTAATGCCCAGCGCGACAGCGATGTCGCGGGTCCTCGCCTCTGGAGCGCGAGCGATCTCGATCAGCACGCGGGCGTGGTGGGTGATGAACTTCCAGGTGCCGCAGCTGTCGTCGGTTGCGTTCACAGGGATGCGGTCAGGCTTGGTAGCGGCGGGGGGTGTCGGGCCTGACAACAGAACGGCAGCGATCTCGTCTCAGGTGGCGCCGGTCGCTCAGTCGACGGCGACGAGTGCGCAGATACCGCCACGGGCAGCCGGAACGGACCACGTACATGATGGCATTGACGATCTCCCGGCATGGGTGCCTCTCTGGACGGCCGCCGCTGTTGGGCTCGGGAAGCAGAGTCTCGATGAGGTCCCATTGGGCGTCGGCCAAGTCTGAGGGGTAGCGCTACGGGGGCATTCAGTCACCCTGGCCACCCGCGAGCTGGCCGTCACGCTGCCACGTCGTACATAAACGATCTTCTCAAACCCGCTCTCAGCCGGACGAACCTCACGGCACGCTGATCGTGGAGCGATTCGATGGTGAACCGGCAATTCTCATGGCTGTTGCGCGTCGCCGTCGCCAGCCGCTCTTGCGCCTGTGCGAACGACTTGGGATAGCCGCCGCTCATCCAGCGCATCACCTCGGGGTCGTGACTCCAGCGCCATATGCTCTCGAAATCCGCAGGTTCGACGGCGCGTAGACGAACCAGCTTCCCATCAGCATCGCTGATTCCTGCACCATTACCGCGCTACGTGCCGAAACCCGCCGGCTCCCGTAGGGGCGCTCAGGTCCAAGTCATGCCCCACCGGCTCACAAGTCGCGGACGGCACGCTGTCTCGCATGCTGACGGAATCGCTGGACTTCCTAAGAGGCCTGGACGGGATCGAACCCCCCGAGGCTCGCGAGCGACTGGACGGATTACGGGCCCGGTTCCCCGCTGTTGTCTTCCGGCTGCTGTGGCAGCGAGAGGAGTACGACGGGTCGCTCCACTACGACCTGCTCGCCCGTACGCCCGACGGCGAGACCGTCTCCCTGTCGCGTACGGCGGGGCAGGAGTTGCCATGGCCGCTGCGCGGGCTGCACCGGGTCTCGGAGAAGGTGCTGTGCCGGGTCAACGGCATGGACGTGAGCGTCGAGCAGGCCGTGGCGCTGCTCGACTTCCTCTGGCAGGAACGGCCGCTCATGGACCGCATCGTCGAGGCGGCGTTGCTGCGCGGCCTGCTGGAGGAACAGCCCGCCGAGCTCGATGCCGCCGCGTTGCAGGAGGCGATGGACGCCTTTCGCCGCGCCCGCGGCCTGCTCACCGTGAAAGCGACCGAGGTGTGGATGGCCGAGCGCGGGCTCAGTCACGAGGCGCTGGAGGACCTCGTCGCCGAGCAGGCGGCCCTGGCCTGGTTGCGTACCCGGATGCCGGACCTGGAGGGGTGGTTGCGAGAACGGCGGCGCACGGCGAAGGTAGAGTGGTTCTGGGGGCCGGCGTGAAGCCGGAGGTGCTCGTCGTCGCCCAGAACCACGACAGCCACGCCACCCACGTCGCCACCCTCCTGGAACGTCGGGGGGCGCGTCCGCGTCTCCTGCGCAGCGCCGACTTCCCCGCCTCGCTCACCGCCAACCAGCATCGCATCGGCGAGATCGAACTCAGGCGGCTCACGTCGGTCTGGTTCCGGCGCCTGATGCCGTACCAGCTCGAACCGGTGATCGCGGGCACGCAGGTGCGGCGGCACTTGCTGCGCGAGGCGGAGGTCTTCGCCGACGCGCTCTGGGACAGCCTCGAATGCCGTTCGGTGCCCGCGCCGTTCACGTTGTTGCGACGGGCGCAGCGCAAGCCGTACCAGCTCACCGTCGCCGGGCGGGTGGGATTCGACGTGCCGGACACGCTCGTGACCAACGACCCCGACGACCTGCTCGACTTCTACTGCAGGCACGACGGGCGCGTCGTCCACAAGGCCATGAACGCGCCGCAGGTGGCGCGGCTGGCCCGTCCCACGCAGCAGGTCTCGACGCGGGACGTGCTGCACGTGGCCGGCCTGCGCTGCACCCCGGTGATCGTGCAGGAGTACGTGCCCAAACGGCAGGAGGTCCGCGTCACCGTCGTCGGCGAGCGGCTGTTCGCGGTGGCCATCGACTCGCAGGCGTCGAACCGCACCCGCTTCGACTGGCGGCGACATGACCACAAGGCCCGCCAGTTGTCCCCCTACGAGCTGCCTGACGAGGTGGCCGAGCGGTGCCTGGAGCTCACCAGGCGGCTCGGCGTGAGCTTCGGCGGGATCGACCTCATCCTCACCCACGACGGGCGGCACGTCTTCCTGGAGATCAACCTGGGCGGGCAGTGGCGGTGGCTGGAACGTGCCACAGGGCTGCCCATCAGCGACGCTATGGCCGACCTTCTCCTCACCGACTGCCATTGATCTCCAAGCGGTTTCCAAGGGATGCCGATGAGACTGGGCTTCAACCGCAGAGATCACAAGGAGGTCATCATGCGCAAGACCACATTCGCCGAGCTCGACAGCGTCGGCGCCGAGCTGGACGAGAGCGTTCTCGCCGGGGTGAACGGCGGGATGCCGCGCGAGATGTGGATGGACTGGAGCTACTGGGGGGTCGACAACTACGTGGAGGAGAACCTCGCCCCCGGCGAGGACCCCATGGTTTACTGAGAAGCGCCCCGGCGACGACGCCATACCGTCGCCACACGCCCGTGTGGCGACGGCCTCCAAGCGCGGTTCGACGCGGTGGGGGCACCAGGGACGGGCCCTGGCCTACGCCCCGGGGCGGGCACGGGTGCGAAACGGCACGGGGGTGCCGCATGGTCATATGACCGCCTTCGGCGTGACCGTGATCGAGGCCTCGGATCGGTCGCTCGCCGTTGGCGGAGCTTGAGGCGTCCCGCGGCTGTCGCGGGGGCTTCCGCCGCCGACGGCATCACCATCTCGGACTGGAGCACGTCGGGCTGGGCCCGCAGGCTCGCGTCCTGGACCCTGACGAGCGGATGCGAGTCGCCGACGGCGTGGGTCTCACCGAGGTGGCGGCCCGCGAACGCGGCATCGACGTCAGAGCCGCGACCGGCGACCTGGGCACTCACGACTTGATCGCCGGAAAGGCGGGCCCGATCGGACTCGTGGCCACCGTTCATCGAGGTGACGACGGGCGTCGGCGTGGTGATGAAGGCTTCCAGCCCGTCGGCCCGGCACCGGTTGATCAGTGCCGAGGCGATGAAGCTGTCCAGTTCGTTGAACCCGTCGTTCCGGTGACCGGGCAGCGGCCGATCGAGTTCGTGACCGAGGCCGATGTGGTGCTCATCGGGAGCGGGGTGAAGACCCGCGACGTGGTGGCCGACGATCGGCTGCTGTCCATGCTGCCTCTCGACCCAGGCCGACAGCTCATCGGATCGCAGTGTTCCGGAGCGCTGGTGCTGGCCCGCCTGGGGTTGCTGGGCGACATGCCGGTCTGCACCGACCGGACGAGCCGGCCGTTCGTCGAGGCGGAGAATGTCAGGGTCCTGGATGCGCCCTTCCACGCCCGGGGAAACATAGCGACGGCGGGTGGGTGCCTGGCCTCGCAGTACCTTGCCACGTGGGTGATCACCCGCACACTCGGCGAGGCGGCGGCCCAAGCCGTACTCGACTATGTCGCGCCAGTTGGAGAGAACGACGAGACGGTCGAGCGTGCTCTCGGGGTCGTCCACCGAGGGAGCGGTCTCACCTTGCGTTGATCTTCACAGGTCGCCGAGGCGGTCGCCCAGGTTGAGTTCGAGCGGCCCTCGTGTCTGCAGTCCCTGGGCGAAGAGGGTCTTCATCCTGGTTTGGGCGGCTTCTGCCGTGACCAGGTCTCGGAAGCGGATCGCGTCCGCGCGGAAGCCGTCGGCTGCTGGCAGGGTCAGCTCGTTGAGGACCCGCTTGGCCGTACGGACCCCCTCGGCGGGGAACGAGGCGATCCGCCGGGCGAGGCGGGCCACGAAGGCGTCCAGGTCCGCGTCAGGGACAGCCCGGTTGATCCAGCCGTACCGCTCTGCCGTACGGGCGTCGAAGTCCTCGGATCCGAGGATCACCTCCATGGCCCGCCCTCTTCCCAGCAGCCGGGCCAGGTGCTGGATGCCGCCAGCACCGGGAGGGGCGCCGGTGCCGACCTCGATCTGCCCGAGCACGGCGTTCTCCAGGGCGGCGAAGCGCATGTCGCAGGCCAGCGCCAGTTCGCTGCCCGCCCCGCGCGCCCGGCCGCGGATCTTCGCGATGGTCACGACCGGCAGTTCGCTGAGCCGATGCCACAGCATCCCCAGGGAGGCGTCGCCGGGGCCGCCTGCCTTGGCCGCTTCGGCGGTGTAGGCGGCGACCTTGGTCAGGTCGACGTGCGGGACGAAGTAGTCGGGGTCTGCGCTTTCCAGGACCACGACCCGGATGTCCTGGCCGGTTTCCAGCTCGCTGACCAGGTCCACCAGGTCGCGGACGAGCTCGGGGCCGATCAGGTTCCTCGGCGGCGCGTCCATCACCACGCTCAGCACGCCCTGATCGGTGTGCGTAGAGCGCAGAGTCGTATAGGACATGACTACTCATCCTCTCGGTGACAGGGCCTGGCCTCTGAGCCGCACGGCATGGCGGGGGCGGGGATCCGCCCGCCCCCGCGTCGTTCGGGCAGTCGCTAGTGACCTGCTCCAGGTTCCTGTCTCGTCGCACCGCCCCACGCATCAGGCGGCGAAACTCATCGGGGTTCAGGCAACGTGATCGGCCTTGTCGTTGATCCAGCCGGGCAGGCTCGGCCACCACTCGTTCGGCCCGACGGAGAACAACTGCATGGGGTTCGCGTCGTAGTCGTACAGGGTCGCGCCGTATTGCGGCCAGCCAGTCCAGATCCGCAGCGAGGAGACCTTGTTCTTCATGTAGGCGGGCAGCTCGATGTATCCGCTCCCCAGCGTCCACTCGAAACAGTCGCCCTGGTAGTTGTTGTCGGTGAACATCTGTCCCCAGCCCTCCTGCCCGTAATGGGTGCAGTTGCCCTGCGCGCTGGCGGCGGGGGCGGTGACCAGCAGGGCGGCCGCGGTGGCCACGACGGACAGCGCGACGGTGATGCTCCTGCGAAGGGGACGGGAGGCGGTGGGGGTGGCATTGGCGGACATCTCTGCTCCTTGTCGTGGTCCCGGGCTCACGGTCCGGGCGCCTGGGCGGTGATGTCTTCACGATCGCGCCCGGCCGCCGGCCTTCGCGCCCGTGCCACTCCCTGGCCCTCCCCCGGGCCCCTTACGGGGCCGGGTGGAGTGCGGTCAGACCGTCGCCGGTTCGGCGGCTCGCAGTGCTTGCGCCAGGTCCTTGCGTGAGGTGATGTCGAGTTTGGTGAACACCTTGCTCAGGTGCCATTCGACGGTGCGGTGACTGACGAACAGGCGGGCGGCGATCTCCGGATTGGTGTGCCCGTCGCCGGCTAGCCGGGCGATCTGCGCCTCCTGCGAGGTCAGCCGTACGCTCCGGCCCTGGCTGCGCTCGTGGACGGTTTCCCCGGTGGCCCGCAACTCCCGTTCCGCGCGCTGGGCGAACGCCTGCGTTCCCATCGCGTCAAAGGCGTGGAAGGCGGCCCTGAGCTGGGTGCGTGCGTCCACGCGTCGGTTCTGCCGACGCAACCATTCGCCGTAGATCAGCTGGGCTCTGGCGTGGTGGACGGCGACGCGGGATCGGGCCAGGTGCTCGATCGCCTCCCGGTAGAACTCCTCCGCCTGGCCGTCCTGGCTCAGCAAGGCCCGGGAGCGGGCTTCGATGCCGCGCGCCCAGGGCGTGTCGCTGGTGGCCGAACGTTCCTCCAGCCGTTGGAAGGCCTCGTGGGCCGTGGCCTGGTCGCCGGAGCGGATGGCGGCCTCGATCAGCTCGGGCAGCACCCACACGGTGAACCCGATCCCGTCCGGCTCTGCGGCCCGGCGGGCGGCTTCGGCGGCCGCGCCGTACTCGCCGTAGCCCAGATGCAGCGTCGCGGCGGCCCACTCCACCGCCTCCACGACGAAACCCTCGCCGCGGGCGGTCGCCGCGGCGATGATCTGATCGCGCATACCGAGGGTTCGTTCCCGGTCCCCGCGCCAGGCGGCGAGCAGGATGGAGAAGTCGGCGATGGCGACGTTGCGGGTCGCCTGGGTGATCGAGTCGGCTTCCTGGAGGAGCTGCTGGGCCAGATCGAAACGGCCCGCGAACAGCTGGTGGGCGGCGGAGTAGTTCAGCGCGAACGGTAGCACGGCGAGCATGCCACGCTCGCGCGCCACTTCGGCCAGCCCGCCGGCCATCGCCGCACAGGCGTCGTCGTCCCACACGTCCATGGCCAGCTGACAGGCCAGCCAGCACCAGGCGATGTTCTCACGCCGGAACCCCTCACGCTGGAACGTCGCGATCGCGCGGCCTACTGACGGCAGCACCTGCGCGTACTGGTGTGTGGCGCGGGTGACGAGCACGTCGAGGAACTGGTCGACGGCCCGCACCGGGTGGTCGCGGACCGGTGCCAGCGCGGCGCCGGCGGCGGTCAGCACGCCGTCGGGGCGGCCGAACCGGCCGCTGCGCATCAGCGCCCACATCGCCTCCAGATGCGTCTCACGCGCCAGCTCGGGATCGACGCTCTCCAACTGCCGGGCCGCCGTGCTGAGCAGGGTGGGGGTGTCGCTGCCTCGGGTGCGGGCGAACGCGATATGGGCGCGCACCCGCTCCAGCCGCGCCCGCTCGGCCGCCTCCAGCGGCGCCATCGCGGCCAGCGCGAGCAGCGCTTCGGCCGCGCCGAGCGCGCCCGCATCCAGCTTGGCCTGGGCGGCGGCCAGGGCCCGCACCCCGCGCAGGCGCGGGTCGGGGGTCAGCTCCGCCGCCCGCTCCAAGAACGCGGCAGCGGCCTCGGCGCCCGCCCTGGCCTGTGCGCGGACGGCGCGGCGCTCCAGCTCAGCCGCGACGTCCTCATCCGGCATCGCCGTTGCGTGCGCGCGATGCCACGCGCGACGGTCAGGGTCCGAGTCCGGGTCGGTGGCCTCGGCCAGCGCCGCGTGCCCGCGACGGCGTACCTCGGGCGGCGCGGCCCGGTAGGCGGCGGTCCTGACCGTGGGGTGGCGGAAGGCGAGTGCCGGGCCGAGATCGATCAGACCCGCCGACTCGGCGGGCCCGGCGGCGCCGATGGCGATGCCCAGATGCTCCAATGCGCGCATCAGCACCAGCATGTCGCCGACTGGTTCGGCAGCCGCGACAAACAGCAGCAGGCGGGTGTCGCCGGGCAGCGCCTCGATCCGCCGCACGAAGCTGTGCTGGATGCGGCCGGACAGCATGCGGGCATCCGGCACCCCGAACCCGCCCGCCAGCTCCGCAGGCGTCATGGTGCGCGGCAGTTCGAGCAACGCCAGCGGGTTGCCGCGCGTCTCGGCGACGATCCGGTCGCGTATCTGATCGTCCAGGCCGCCGGGAAGCACCGAGCCGAGCAGGCGGCGGGCGTCGTGCGCGCCCAGGCCCTGCACGAGCAGGTCAGGCAGGGCATCCAGTTCGGTGTCCTCGCTCGGCTCACGCACCGAGAACAGCATCGCCACCCGCTCGGCGGCCAGACGCCGGGCGACGAAGGCGAGGACCTGCGCCGAGACCGCATCCAGCCACTGCGCGTCATCGACGATGACCAGGAGCGGACGCTCGTCGGTGAGCTCGCTCAACATGCCGAGGACGGCGAGCCCGACCAGGAACCGGTCGGCCGCCGGTCCGTCCTGCAGCCCCAACGTGACGCGAAGCGCGTCGCGCTGCGAGCCGGGCAGGTGCTGGGCCTGCTCGATCAGCGACGCTCCGAGTAGTCGCTGCAGCCCGGCGCCCATGAGCTCCGACTCCGACTCCACGCCCGCCACCCGGGCGATGCGGAAGAGCGAGGCGCGGGCGGTGCCGTACTCCAGCAACGCGCTCTTGCCCGCCCCGCTCTCACCGCGCAGGACCAGAACCGAGCCATGTCCGTCACGGGCGCGCCCGAGCAGCATGTCGATGGCGGCGCACTCGGCCTGACGGCCGAGCAGGGGCGGGCCGGCGGCAGAGCTGTCGGTCATGACAGCAGTATGACCTTGAGCGCGATGGTGGCGATCTGTCGCGGTGGAGCGACTCATGACACCAGATAGGTCTCGTAGATCGCGCTGTCGCCACGGCGGGATCCGACGCTGATGAACACTCCCCGGTTGACCCAGCGAAGATGGGGGTCGGTGGCTTCCAATCGCGTGGTGGCGCGGATCGGTAGTTCGCCCGGCGCATCACCGTAGGCGATCGTGTGTGAGCGCATCTGGAGCAGGTGGCCGAGGTCGGTGCGCAGCGTGCATCGCAGATCGCCCAGGATCGTGCCGTCCGGGAACGTGAGCTGCCGGTCGGCGGCGGCTTCGGGCAGCAGGTTGCCGTTGAGCTCGGGACCGGTGAACCGGCCGCCGGTCAGAGGCACGATCACGCGCCTGCCGTATCCGGTGTCGCCGAGATCGAGAGGGGCGCCACGCACGATGTGCAGGCGAAGCACCTGTGTGAGAGTCGGGCCGGGCAATTCATTGATCATTCATCCAGCCTGATGCGCCGGGCCGGTGGCTCGCGCCCGTGTGACCCACTGGTGTGCTGCCCACTCGTTTGATCACCTCGCCTCTCGGTCGGCGCGATGGGATGATCCCATTCACAGAAATGACAGTTCTGCGGCAGCAGCGGTGTCTACCGCATCCTGGCCGTCAACGGACCCGCCTCATCCTGACGTGCTTCCCGGGCTCGTCACCAGATGTCATCGCAGTCCCAAGAGCACCCTGGCCTGCGGTTAGGCGGCCAGTACCGGCCGCACGCGGCCCAGGCTCGAGCCGACACCCGCAGGCCCCGCCCCAAGCCCCGCATGATCGGGCAGGACCCCGACTCATGGGCCTACATTCGGGCTCGACCTGCACCAGCTGCGCCACAGCGCCGCCACCCACCTCGGCGACGACGAAGTGCCGCTGCAGCTCATCATGGGCAAGACCCGGCACAAGAACCCCCCGCACTGCCATGCGCTAGATCAAGCCCGGTGCTGAAGCCATCGCCAAGGTCATCGCGGTCCTGGCGCCCCGTCGCCGTACCCACTGATCAGTAGCCTCTCCGAGGTGGGAGGGGACACTGCCCCATTCCCTCGTACTTGGTCTGGCCTCCTGACCGACTGACGACTCCGTGAGCGGCAACGCCGCTCGGCCTGCGGACTTTCGTGCGCAGACGTCGGTGCGGGCAGGAATCGGCTGGCCGTCGAGGGGAGTTCAGGTGTAGGCGTCTTCGACGACGACTCGTCGCACTGTACGCAACGTCGACTGGAGACGCTCCAGATCGGTCGAGCCCAGAGCGAGGCGGATCGCCTGCGGCGTGTGCGTCGAGGTGGTGAACGGTTCCGCTGTGGTCACCGAGATGTGCCGGCGCGCGAGAGTGGCGGTCAGGCGATCGGCGCGTGCGTCGTCGGGCAGCGCCAGCCAGGTGAAGTAGGACGAGGGGTGGCTGATGAGTGGTAGGCCTGCCAACTCCTGTCTGGCTAGTGACTGGCGGGCCTTGGCGTCGTCTCGTTTCTGCGCTTCCAAGTGGTCCACCGTGCCGTCGTCGAGCCAGCGGCAGGCGATGGCGGTGGTGAGGGCGGGGGTGTTCCAGGTGGTCACCCGAATCGCGCGTTCGAGCGAGGGCACGATAGACGGCGGGGCGACGACGAAGCCGACCCGGAGCCCAGTGGCGACGCTCTTGGACAATCCCGAGACGTAGACGGTGATGTCCGGCGCGGTTGCAAGCAGAGGCGGTGGAGGGTCCTCGGCCAGGTAGGCGTATGCGGCGTCTTCGATGATGAGCGGACCGTGCTGCCGAGCGATCTTGATCAGGCGGGAGCGGTCGGTTGCCGGCATGACCCAGCCCAGAGGGTTGTGCAAGGTGGGCATGGTGTAGATCGCGCGCACAGGGCGGGTTGCGCATAGCTTCTCGAGGGCATCGAGATTCGGCCCGTCGGTGGTGGTGGGGATGGGCTCCAGGTCGAGTCGAAGGGCGTGCGCGAGCACCTTGAAACCCGGGTAGGTGAGTGCGTCGACCGCGACGACGTCGCCGGCGTTGAGCGCGGCCATGACAGTGATGGCCAGGCCCTGCTGGGCACCGTTGACGATAAGGATCCGATCGGCGTCGGTGGTGATGCCTCGACGCCTCAGGTGCCGTGCGATCGAGGCTCTGTCCTGGGGACGCCCTCGCTGTGGTTGGTAGCGCAGTAGCGAGTCGAGATCACCGAAGGCGGCCACCTCCCGCAGGGCCTGCCGTAGGAGATCGGCTTGGCCGGGCAGCGACGGATAGTTGAAGGTGAGGTCGACCGCGTCCGTGGCGACGACCAGCTGATCGATGCCGTGACCGGCGGGAACCGCAATGTCACGCACGAACGTGCCGCGGCCCTGTTCCCGGCTCACCAGACCCATCGCTTCCAGCTCGGCGTACACCCGAGTCGCGGTCACCACGGCGATGCCCTCACGGGCGGCGAGCCCGCGGTGTGTCGGCAGCCGCATGCCTGCGGCGAGCCGCCCCGTACGGATGTCGGATGCGAGCGCGTCGACCAGCTTTTTGTACCGCGAGGCTGCCATGTGCCGAAATTGTATCCATGACAATTCTTTGACCGTCATGGTCGCGGGTCCTTACCGTCGAGACCCGTCCCACCTATGCGGAAGGACATCCGTCGTGCACATCGCCATCCTCACCTTCGAGGGCTACAACGAGCTCGACTCTCTGATCGCGCTCGGAGTACTCAACCGCGTCAAGACCGACGACTGGCGTGTCACCATCGCCACCGGCGCCCCCAAGGTGACGTCGATGAACGGGGTGGTCATTGAACAGATGTCCACTCTTGAGGAGGCGTGCACCGCTGACGCCGTCATCGTCGGCAGTGGCATCGCCACCCGCGACGTCGTCGAAGACCCGGCGATCATGAACATCCTGCGCGGCCTGGCTCCCTCGCGCCAACTCATCGCGGCGCAGTGCTCCGGCGCGCTCGTGCTGGCCAAGCTGGGCCTGCTCAACGACATCCCCGCCTGCACCGACCTGACCACCAAGCCCTGGGTCATCGCCGGCGGCGTCGAGGTGCTCAACCAGCCCTTCTACGCCAAGGACAACATCGCCACCGCCGGCGGCTGCCTGGCTTCGCACTACCTCGCCGTCTGGATCATCGCCCGCCTCGAGGGCAACGACGCCGCCGAAAGCGCGCTGCACTATGTCGCCCCGGTCGGCGAAAAAGAGGAATACGTCAAGCGCGCCTGGCGTAACATCACCCCCTACCTGCCCGCTCCCACACCAGCGCTCGTCTGAACGGCGAGCAGCAAGCAGCGGCCGGCCAGGCAGCCACGCCCCGGCGGCCTGGCCGCTCGTTCGCGGTTGTGGCGCCCTCGGGCGTCTTTCGGTCACGTCGCGAACAGCACGCGCGGTTCGCCATGAAAAGAGCAGCAGCAAAGATGGACGATCAGAGACCCTGATCGAAACGCGATCATCAAGCCAAGATCACAAGAGTGCTAAGACATCCGATCTGCCTAGAGTGAGGCTTTTTCACCCCCTGGCGGCAGGGCGCTGGTCACAGCCTGATCGCGAGCTTGGCGATCGCCTGACGACGTAAGAAACCCCTGGTAGATGGATTGATCACCACAACCAGATCCGTCACAACCAGGGGCCTCGGATGCTGCTTTATCGTGCCGCCGTCGATTTGTCGCGTTCAACGCTGAACTACGTCGCCGGAGTGATCCGCCGGCATCGTAAGGCGATCAAGTCGGCCTGGCGGCGACAGCACCAGCGCCACCGCGTCGGCCTTGAACTCGGGCGGGTAGTTCTTCATCACCATCAGGGACATCTCTTCCCCTGGACCTCAAGATCCAGTCTCCGAGGTGTCCACGTTCAAGGGGGAAGGCCCGAGCCCGGCTCCGTGCACGACCTGACCGCCGCCCGCACACACGTGCTGGGCGCGTTGCACGCCGCTGCCGCAGCCGGCCTGCCGACTCTTGCCGACAGCGGCCATGACGGCGCCGGAATCGGCATTCATACGCCGATCAGGCAGCCTGATGGGAACCAGATCCTCAGCCCGGACAACCGCACCTTCAACCGGCTTCTACGCGCCCTGCGCTGTCTCGGCGAACGCGGATTCGCCCTGCTCAAAGGCCGCTGGCGGACCCTCCAGCACATCACCGCCAGCCCCAGCAGAATCGGCGACATCGCACGCGCGGCACTCGTCCTCACCCATTTCGAGCACGATTACCTGCCGGCAATTGGCTGAGATCACGTCACTGCGTCGACGCTTCCTTGGTCGGCTGCTGTCTGTGACGTACGCGGCCAAATAGTGCTGCAGATTCCCGGTCACGCTTCGTTGCAGGTCACATTTGGCCGCTCGCCGGCGACCGGCGGCCGCCGTGGCGTAAGTCGTCCAGGACGACCGACGCTCTCAGAGGCCGGTATGAGTCGCATCTACACGGCCCCCACTCCTCCAAGGGAACGGACGTGATGAAGTCCTGGAAGGGGTGCCTTACCCGGCCGCTCGAATCGCTATGGCGCAGGCGTGACGATCCAGCGCTGGTCGCTGTGGCTCTGGAAGTTCCATTGCACTAGCAGCACGCCGTTGCCCGTGCTGCCGCCCTGGACGGCGAGTACCAAATTGGAGTTTTGTTGTAGAGGACGTACGTGAGCGTGGCCGGATCGTTGACAGGTTTCCAGAACTCGTCGAGGGTTCCGGTGCAATACCTGGCGACGATCTGCGCGCCCTGGGTGCGGTCGCTGTTCTTGACGCCCAGGCATTTTCCTTGGCCGTTCACCAGTTGGCGGTAGAGAACTCCGCCGCCCCAGTCCCATGATTGGTCGGCCGCCGCCGTACAGGTCCATTGACCTGCATTGCCGCTTCCGGCGATGCCGATGCACCTGTCCGACTTGTAGTTCATGATCGGCCCCGCGTAGGCCAGTGCACGGGCGGGGCTGCTGAATGCTGTCGTCATGGCGCACAGCGCCACCATGATGGCGAGGGGCCGCTGAAGGCGTGATCGGATCATGTGCTTCTCCTTGAGGGGATGCGGGGCTTACCCCCGCGTTGCCTCCGACGGTCCCGTGCAGGCGCTGTGACCGGCATGGTTGCCCACGCGCAGGTTCGAGGACCCGGGCACCATGTCGGTGTAGGCATTGTTGTAGCCGGCCGGGACTTGGTAGGTCTGCGTGTACGCCCCACGACAGGACTGGACGTAGAACCACGTCCCTTCCGCCGCCCCGGTGATCCGCGCCCAGGAGGCAGTGCATGCAGGGCTGTAGCGCAGCTCCAGCAGGCCGAGCCGGGTGGGGTATCGGTAGGTCGTCCGGGCGTCGTCGCTGCAGTGGTGGATCACGGGATCCTCTCCGTTGCAGCCGCTGCGCGAGCAGTCCTTGACCGCGCGGGTAGGCGACTGATCGCCTTGCCCGTGGCCCGGTCCGTCCTGTGCGTAGGCCACGGGGGCGGCCAGGACCAGGCCGAGAGCCAACGCCGCGGTGACCAACGATCAGTGCATCTGCTTCCTCCGATGGGGATGAGAGCGTCCGACATGTGCGACCTCGACTGTCACCGCTCGCCCCGAGACGAGGGAAGATCTCCCGGGACCGGCAAAACAACTCCGCACCATTGAAACAATCGAACATCCGGCCGTTTGACCCGTCCGCTCGAAGATCAGATACTGCGGTGGACAGCCCGCCTGGACAACGCGATCGGGGTGGCGATGGGCAGGCGAGAGACACCCGTCCCGAAGGGGCCGCTCCGGGAATTCGCCCTCGCTCTTCGCGAGCTGCGGATCGACGCCCCCGGAACGCCGACCTACCGCCAGCTCGCCCAGAAGGCGAACTATTCGCCCTCGGTGCTCTCCCGCGCCGCAGCCGGACACACCCTGCCGACCCTGGAAGTCACCCTCGCCTTCGTGGCCGCCTGCAGGGGAGACGTCGAGGAATGGCGCAGACGCTGGAACAAGCTGCACGCCGAGCTGCAACGCGCCCACCCCGACCTGATCACCGCCGCGGACGAGCCGCGCCTCATCGCAGAGGAATCCGGTGAGGCCGCGGCCGATAACCAGCCGAGACGGCTGGTCGGCCGCTGGCCGATCATCGCCGGGGCCACGGCGGTGATCGCGCTCGCCGTCATCATCGCCGTCGCATCACCGTGGTCATCGGAAGCAGAGCGCCCACCGACTCCTCCGCCGACCGCCACTCCATCACCCACATCGGCCTACGCCCCCGTCTACCTGGACCGGCGGCTGCCGCTTCCGAACTACAACTTCTACTTCGATCTCCGAACCGGCGTGGTCGCCGAAGGAGACGGACCGTGGTCGATGAGCACCAACAGCGGAGGCGACGGACGTGGCGCCTTCGAGATTCCCGACGACACCGACATCTACGTCTCCACCGGACCGTCCCTGACACCTGACCGGTGCGCAGCGCAGGCCTCGCCCGCCTCCCGGTACGGCGTGCGCTTCCGGCAGGTACCCCCAGGAACGTTCTTCTGCCTGCGCTCCCGCAAGACCGGAGACGTCGCCGTGATAAAGGTGGTCGACACCGACGACGGCAACTACGCAGCCAAGATCGCCGTCGACCTCTACCAACACCGCCGGTGATCCGCCTCTGAGTCAGTGGTCGCGCCGGTCGAGCAGGTCAGAGGGCGGCCTCCAGCGCGGCCGTCTGCTCGCCGGCTTGGTCGTGCTCGCGCAGCATCCGCAAGACGGTGGCGGCGGAGGGATGCTGGCCTTTCTTGGCGCCGAAGGTGATGACGAGTTTGGCGGCGATGTCGCGCAGACGGGCGCCTTGGCCGCGTAGGCGCAGGCCGTTCGGCCATGATCCAACACTGTGATCAAACCGAGACGCCAGTCGGAGACTCGCGCGTTACCGCAGGCCAGACACTACTTCGTTGGAAATTTCTACATTGCTACCGGGACCCCCTACCGGCCCCGGACACCCTTCAGCATCCAACCACCAGCACCGCCGAGAGCCCCCGCCCCCTTGAAAGCGCCTTCCCGAAAGCGGGTTTACGCAGGCCAGCGCAGCAGAGCAACCGCAGGGCGCAACCCGGCCCCACTGTAGAGGGCCGCGATCCACGACCGAAACCCTGGCTTGCGAAGCCACCCTCTGACCTGCGGTTCTCGCCGGACGCGACCCGTTCCGGCCGTATTCCGGTGGCACCCGCTGTAGGAGACCCGGGCCATCATGGCGTGCGGTTCGGCGTTGGCCGCAACCCCGCGCGAGGCGGTCTGGCGTCTGCTGGGCCTGCGTCTGGGGGCCTGAGACAAACGGCACGGGTCTTCGAGCCGCGGTCCTTCTAGAGCGAATCTGGGACCCGCTGAACCGTCAAACGCAGGGGACGCTGTACGGGCGGCTCTGGGAGACGACAGTGCCGTCGGTGCCGAGAACTTCCAGCCGCCACACGCCTGAACCGCCGGCGTCCGTGGTCCAGGTCTTGCTGACGTTCTGCCGGCCGGGGCTGTTGTCGTCGAGGAAGGACATGGGCTTCCACGGGTCGCGGGTCCACACGCCTTCCAGATTGTCGTACCGGGCCCAGGCGTAGGACATCTCCCCGATGGCGCTGCTCTCGACGTAGCCGCTCATCACGTACTTGTACGGGATGCCGGTCCGGCAATTACCGATGGTGCGGGTCATCGTGGTGAACTCCGCACTCACGCAGGTCGTACGGTAATACACCTCCGGGCCTCTCGTTGCGCCGGGGCTGAGGATCTGCACCCCGATGGTGTTGCCGGCGTTGGTCTGCGGGATCGGCATGCGCTGGAAGGGCGCGCTGACGGTCTTGGTGCCGGGCTCGGTGAAGACGATCTCGCGCTCGTCCCCGAGCCCGCCCGGCAGTGGCCGGTCGTAGTAGCCCCGCCAGCGGTAGCGGACCGTCTGCGCGATCGGTGAGCTGATCTGGGCGCTGATCGTGTGCATGACGTCGGCGCCGCATCGGCCGACGTAGTCGAGCGCGGGCTGGATCTGCGGCTCAGCGGGGACCGGGTCGACGCACCCCAGGGTGAAGGTGACGGCCGTCTCCACCTCGTTGGCGCCCTGCACGAACAGCGGCAGGCTCCGCGTCCCCACGCCGGTGTAGTGGTAGACCTGGCCGGTGACCGTCTTCGAGCCGGCCTCGGTGAAGACCAGCTCGCTCCAGCCCCCGTAGCCGCGACCCCACCGGTAGATCACCCTGCCGGGCCCGTCGGCGGTGATCGTGGCGCTGGTGTCGAACCTCACCCCTGGCGAGCACACGCCGCTGAACGACGGCGGCTGTGCCCCGATCGGCACCACCGACACGACCGGCCGATCCTCGGCAGCCCCGGCCTGAGCCGGGACCGCGTGAGCCAGCAACAGCGCGGCCGCGGCTACCACGGCACCCCATACCCGCATGTCTCGTCCTTTCCTCGATGACGAGACGATCCTGCGGGCGCGCACTTGGATCACGATGTGAACCGACTTGGAGTCGGGCAGCAGGACGACGCGCTGGACGGTGCTCCCCCTCGACTCCGCGACCGACCCTGCGCTCATCAGGCGACGCGAGCGCTCTTCCTGTCTATGCCTGCGACTCTATGCCTGCGACATCGACGCCCAGCACGCCGGGTTTGCTCACCGCGGGCTCGCGGACCGCCACCACGATCAGCACCGGGCTGCGGGTGCTCGTGTCCGTGCCCCGCTCTCGCGAGGCCGAGGCGGCCTCCAGGGCGCGGGCGCGGCTGGCCACGGGTCCGACCTGCTGGGCGGCGCGCGGCTGCGGGAGGTCTGGGAGCGCTACCGGGTGTTGTGAGGACCGGTCTCCGCGAGATCATCACCGGCGAACTCGTCGAGGGCGTGCGGGACATCGTCGAGATGCTCGCCGACGCGCTGGCTCCTGGCCCAGAGCCGGGTGTCGTGCTTGCGGCGAGCCTCGGCCATCGCCTGGGCGAGCATCGCCCGGTCGGCGGCGACCTGTTCCGGATCGTCATGCTCACCGCCCGTCTGTGGCTTTGACGCCGGCGACGCAGATGCTGGGGCTCGGCTGGTCGTCTTGGCGGCCAGTTGGCGGCGAAGCTGGGTGATCGCCTCGGAGGTGCGCTCAGGACTGGCCAGGTGGCGGAGCGCATCGGCCGGGGTGGTGCTGATGAAGGAGTCTGGTGCCGAGTTGGGGGTGACTGCGGCGGTGACGGTGCGCAGGCAGAGCTGCGGCAGGGAGAGTCCCAGAGGCTGCTCGGCGAAGCGCAGGCGCTCGGCGACGGCTTGACGGCTGCCCCAGTCCGGCCGCATGACCGTCAGCAGAGTGATCAGGCTGTCGCGCACCAGGTCGGCGTGGCCTTCGTCGGCCAGGCCGGGCAGAGCGATGTCCATGCGCTCTCGATTACTGTCCGTCCATCGGCGCTGCGGGCTGCTTGGACCAGATCCGAAGAAGAGTGGGACAACAGCATGCCTACTTCCCGCTTCGGCTGTTCTTCTCCTGTCCCGGGCTGCCACCATCCTGGGCGGCTTGTCCTGGTCCATCACGAGTGTTGATGTTCGCGGACACCGCGCAGAGCCGCGCGGAGATCGTGTCGTACCTGCAGCAGGGCGACGCCGACGGGGCGCTGCTGGTCTCCACGCTCGCGGCCGACCCGCTGCCGGTGGAGCTGGTCGCGGCGGCGGTTCCCGCGGTGCTGTTCGCCCGGCCGGCGGGCCCGGTTCTGACCGGGCTACTGCCCGACCAGCCGGGTCCGCCCTTGCTCATCACGACCGGACCCTGTCGAAGGGTCCATTTAAGTTACTCACGGGTACCGCCAACGGCTGTCCGCAGTCTCAACCCCGGTTCACGAGTGGCTCCAGGGTCGCCTGCAGGAGGCGCCGCTGCGCAAGAACGTTTTCAGCTACAACGAGAGCACTGTGGAGTCCGTCGACGGCCTGCGTGTGGAAGCCACGCTCTCCGCAGCCGCTCTCGCCGCCGTTGAGGCCAGATGCAAGGCCAGCGACTCTGACTGGCCTGAGCGCCCCGCGCCCGCCGGATGGGTGCCTCCGCGGATTGACCCAGACGACGCGCTGAGCAAACCGGCGGCCGAAGTAGCCGGGGGGACGCACGCCTGAGGAGATTCATGCCGAACTGCGGGCGGCGGTGCGGCAGGAAGTCGATCGGCGGGAACGACACCGCGATGTCCACCGCATGCTGGCGCAACTGCCGCAACTCTTCATCGGCGTCTGAGCGGTTCGCCGGACACGGAGACCATGGCCCCTCCGTCACGACAGATCCAGCTCCTACACCCCAGCTGCGCGACTACCCGTACCGGGATCGGTTCTTCACCGGCTCCGGCGAGATCTACGACGCACGCACACGGAAGACCGTGACCTTCTAGGGCGCCCGGCTGCCGTCGGGTGGCCGGCAGTGGTCGTCCGGCAGCGGTGTCGCCTTCTGGCCGCAGAACGGCGATGTACGCGTGGTGAACCTGGCCGCCGTCGCTGAGCCGTAGCACGAATCGACGCGGCAACCGGCGAGCGGATGGCCGGCCACGACCACGCCAGCGCCGACTCCTCCGCCACGCCGCCGGGTTTTCAAGATCCAGTAGGTGCCTTGAGCATCTTCACCTGCCGGTCATACCGTCGAGGCCATGCAACAGATCGACAACGTGGACGTGCTGAAGGTCATGACCAGCCGGTTTCGGATGAAGCTGTTCAGTCTTCTGTTCCGGATCGGGCCGGTCACGGTCGGCGAACTCGCCAGGCGGGCAGATGCCGACCCCGGTCAGGTGAGCTACCACCTGCGGCAGATGCAGAGACACGGGCTGATCGAGGACGTGCCGGAGCTCGCCCGGGACAGCCGGGAACGCTGGGTACGGGCAGCTTTGAGCGGGTGGGCACTGGTCCGGGACTTCGAGGCGCCGGAGGCCAGGGCCGCGCTGCAGGCGTGGATCTCGCAGTGGGTGATTGACCAGTTCGAGCGGTTACGCGACTTCGAACGCACACACATGGCGCTTCCCGAGGACTGGCGTCACGCGTCCTTCGGAAGCAGCCGTCACCTACGGCTGACCAAGGAGGAGCTCGCGCAGCTCGCCGACCAGCTCAATGCCGTGTTGAAGCCGTGGCGCGAACTGACCCGGTCGCGCGTCGAGTCGAGCGAGATCCCGGACCTTGCTGAGCGGCGAACCGAGGCCGCGCGCCTGCACGTGATCCCCTCGCGCTCCCGCCGACGTGCTCTCCGCCGCCTGCGCCACCGGCTCGCGGTCGCTCTTCGCCGGCTCGCCGATCACCTCGAACCCGCCCGGCAGACCGTACGGGAGTCTTGCTCGGGCGATGCCGGGTAGAGGGAACAGGTTTGTCACGAGCTGTGGCCTTTGGCGGGCAACAGTCCTCGCACCCTGACTCGCCTCTTGGCCGCGGCCATCCTGCTGACGCTCACACCGCTGGCCGTGACCATCCGCCCCTGGCCGTTCGCGATCCTGGTCCTACTGGCCTGCGGCGGTGGCCTCATCGCGACATGGAAAGATGACCCATGGCCCCTTCCGGTATCCATCGACCTGACGCGGCTCAAGACCGGCCGCAGTCGAGCGAAGGTGACGTTCTGTTTTGCGGTCGGGCTGGCGGGTGGGTTCGTGGCGGCGCACACCTTGGGGCTCGCGTTGGCGCTGGCGTGCGGGCTCTTGGTGGGGCTGGCATTCGGGATCTTGACGGGTCTTGCGGCTGATGGCTTCTGTAAGGGCTTCGACCCACGGATGACCCTGTTCAACGATTTCGCCGCATGGCTCGGGGACGGATGCCATCTGGCGGCCTTGGGGCTGCTCTGGAGTCGGCACGCAGCCGGGCTCGCGCTCGGGCTCACCCTCGGGCTCGCGCTCGGGCTCGCGCTCGGGCTCACAACCCTCTTCGAGAGGGGGCCTGTGATGATGAGGTATCTCATGTTGCTGATTACTAGCGGGTTGCCCTGGCGGCTGGGGCGCTTCCTGCACTGGTGCAACGCCCACGCCGGGCTCCTGCGAACCGCTGGAATCGCCTACCAGTTCCGCCACCGTGAGCTCCAGGATCATCTGGCCACAACCTCGGTGCCAGAGGCGATGGCTGGAGGCGTGCAAGCAGACGCGCGTCGGTAAGCGGTCGGTCAGGGACTCGTCATTCGGGCTATGGGCGCGGTTGGATGAACAATCCCGGTTCGGTCTCGACGAGGATGCCGCGGCTGGCCAGGCGTTTGAGCTTGGCACGGAGGTTCTGGATGTCGTTGCGCGTCAGGAGCAGGTCCAGGGCCATGGCCAGGTCACGGGCGCGCAGGGAGCCGCCGGCGTCGCCGAAGACGGTGAGAATCTGCTGGTAAGCAGGGTGGCCGGGGACCGCCGGCGGCGCGAGCGGTTCGGTCGGGGCGAGGTCCTCCTCGGCCAGCGAGATGAGGGTCTTGCAGCTGATCCGCAGGTGCTCGACCTGCTCACCGAGTTCGCTCACACGCGCGATGAGAGGTCGATCTTGGGGGCGTTCCCGTGGCGGGTGAACGACCAAGCAGCATCTGGCCTGTGTGCTGGAGCACAGGCCTGCGGTGAGTGGACCGGTGAGGGTTGGGAACGACTTCGCGCCACAGTGATCAGCTCTCCAGGATGCTGCCATCCATGCTCAATTCGTACATCCCCTGCTCGCGGGCGGCAGTCCCGCACGTCCCATGCGCCGTCGGCTACTGCCGAAGTGTGCTCTGGTACGTGCAGGACTGGACGACGGCGATTTCGGCCGCGGTGTGGAGGACGGCCGTTGACTACCGAGGTGGAGTGGTGTTGACGCATGGGCGCAAAGACTGAGGGTTACCTACCGGGTTACCTGCACCTGGGCGCCTGCTCGTCGTCAGCCTCGGACTCCACCCGACACTCCAACCCTGGCGTGAGCCCAGTCGGGCCAGGCGAAGTCTTGCCCTACGGTCCCCGCGTTCGTCGCGGTGTACCAGTAGCCACTTTCGCGGGGCACGTACAGCCGCCCTGTCTGGCAGTAGGTGGTGAAGGTGCAACTGCCGATCAGGTTGTAGAACCGGTTTCGGTACACGACCGTGATCTCGGGGCGCATGATGACTGCTGTGCCGTTGCAGAGCTGGGCCGCTTCGCCGGCCATCCGGTCGTAGCTGTCGATGTAGAAGGCGACGTAGTTCTGACAGCCCTTGTACATCGGGGCCCATGCACTGGCCGCCTGCGCGGGCCCCGCCATCAGGAAGAGCGTTCCGACGGCCGCCACAGCTGCGCCCACGGTTCGTAAGAGCCGCTTCATGATGCCTCCCTGGGGGGTGGAGTGTGTCGGTCGCATCGAACCTCTGCGCCGGAGCCCGCACAAGCTCTTCGGCCGGGCACCGAAGAGCCCCTCCGTCAACCGGGCGATTGCCGGAAATCGATCATCCGTGGACGATCCCGGCTGCTCGACGGGCAGGCGTAGGAGCAGGCGCGGCCACTCCTGTGCTGACTTCGCTGGAACTCGAGCCGGCTGGAGCACCTGGCCGAGCTCGCCAGCGCGCTGAAGCACGCCTACGTGGGCGCCACGACGACCGTCGATCTGCGGAGTGCGCGCACGCTGAACCCTCCACGAGGCGGGGGCGGGCCGGAACCGGCCGTTCGCCTGCCAGCTCGGACTCCGCCTGCTCGTACCGCTCGTGTAGCGCCTGGTGCTCGGCGACGAGGTCGGCTACCCGGACGCGGAGACGATGCTCTCGGCTACAGCGGCGGCTACGTCAGCAACGGGGACTGATACGGCGGCTGGGTGCCCTCGGGGAACATGTGGTTCGCCTGGCCCTTCTACTCCGCCCCGGCCGAGGCACAACCTGCGCACCCGGAGCCGCCCGCCTGGCTGCGGCCCGACGGCGGCATCGACTGGGCCACCGCCCCCAGCCAGATCCCTGTCCGCGACGGGATGACGCCCGCCGGCCAGGTGTCGGTGCGGGAGGCGTTCGCGCCGCCCGCCGCGCCACCCTCGGTGGTCCAGAAGAACCACCCGCCGATGCACGCGGGCGACGTCGGGCTGCTGTCCGGCCCGGGCGCGGCCGATCGGCCGAACGGCGCGGAGGATCACACTTTCGGCTGATCCGGCCCCCGGCGCCGATCAAGAAGATCTCCCGTGACCATCGACGTCACGCAGGGAGTTCGACATGAGATCGACCGGATGGCGGCGGGCACTGGCGCCCGCCGCCTTTTGCCTGATCCTGACCGCCGCGGCCCAGCCCGCGGCGGCGGCGGGAGCACGCACCGACACCGGGAGCTGGACGGCGACCTGGGGCAGCGCGATGCAACGTCCCACCAAGGGCACCGCCGACACCGGCCCGAACTGGTCGCTGTCCGGGTTCGGCGACCACACGCTCCGGCAGGTGATCAGGGTGACGGCGGCGGCCCCCGAACTGCGGGTACGCCTGTCCAACCGGTACGGCACCAAGCCGCTCACGCTCTCCGGCGCCACGGTCGGCAGGTCGGCCGGCGGCGCGGCAGTGTGGCCGGGAACCTCGCGCGCGCTGCGCTTCGGCGGCCGGACGCGGACCGAGATCCCGCCCGGCGGCCAGGCCGTCAGCGACCCGGTCGCGCTGCCCACCTCGCCGCTGGAACGATTGGCCGTGACGCTGCGCCTGCCCGAGGCGACCGGCCCGGCCACCTTCCACCGCTTCACCACCGCGACCTCCTACCGGGCCGCCGGCGACCGGCTGTCGGACCTGGGCGGCAGGGCGTTCACCGAGTCCACCGCCGCCTGGTACTACCTGACCGGGGTGGAAGTCGCCGCCGCCGTGCCCGCCGTGGTGGTCTTCGGCGACTCCCTCGTCGACGGCGTCGGCTCCACTGCGGGCTCCGAGACCAGGTTCACCGACCAGCTCGCCGAACGTCTCGTCGCCGCGGGCAGCCCGGCCTCGGTCGTCAACGCCGGGATCGCCGGCGGCAGGCTGCTGAACGACTCCCCCTGCTTCGGCGACCGGGCCCTGGACCGTCTGGCACGTGACGTGCTGGACCGTCCGGGCGTCAAGGCCGTGGTCGTCCACCTGGGCGCGAACGACCTGGCCCATCCAGGGCTCGACGACCCGTGCGCCAAGCCCGATCCGAAGGTGGGCGTGGAGGAGCTCATCGCGGGCCACCGACGGCTCATCGCCGCCGCCCGCGCCCGCGGGATCAGGACGGTCGGCGTCACAGTCATCCCGCTGCGAGGGGCGCTGTTCCCGTTCTGGACGAAGGAGATCGAGGCGGCCCGGGTGGCGCTCAACCACTGGATCCGGACGAGCGGCGCCTATGACGTCGTCCTGGACGCCGACCGCGCGATGTCCGACCCGGCCGCGCCGGACCGGCCCAGACCCGGCTACGTCTTCATGGACGGTCTCCACCCGGACGACGCGGGCGCCCACGCCATCGCCGCCGCCCTCGACCTGCGCCGCCTGCTCTGACGGACGGTAATCCAGTGGCCGGCGCCACGGACGCCCTGCGAACCTTAACCGTGCCCCCACGGAACCGGCCACGTACCGAGCCGGCGGAACGGCGCTCGTGGTCACGATCCCCGAAGCCGAACCGCTGGTCGGCCCCTGCGCTCCCGCCTGGACGCCGCCGCGGCCGACGGCGTCCCCGCCCACGTGACGATCCTCTACCCGTTCCTCGATCGCGACCGGCTGGACGAGGTGGCGCTCGGCCGGCTGATCGCCGCCCATGCGGCGTTCGACGTGCGGTTCGCCGGATGCGGCAGGTTCCCCGGCGTGCTCTACCTCGCGCCCGGCCCGGAGCGGCCGTTCCGGGAGCTGACGGAGGCGGTCGCCGCCCGGTGGCCCGAGGCCCCGCCTTACGAAGGCCGGTTCGCCTCGATCGTCCCCCACCTCACGGTCGCCGACCGGCAGGAGCCGGCGGCGAAAGTCCGGCAACCGAAAGATGATCATGCTAGTCTTGCCGCGTTCTCGCGCCTGGAAGCCGGGCGCGACATGACCGCAGAGACAGCTGTGCCCCGGGCTGCTTGCGAGCAGAGGCAATCCCGGGGCTTATGGCACCTACGGTAGCACGCCGGGTCCGGCGAGAAGAGGCGAGCCGGTGGATCAGCCCGAGGCCCAGCGGCTGCATCGGCTGCTGTCGCAGGCCCGGCTGCCCGAGTATGAGGCGTTCTGCGGTGGCGATCGGGTGGCCGCGTTGCGGCTGTTTTGCTGGAACACCGAGGTGGCCGCCGCGTTCTACGGGCCGCTGCAGCACCTGGAGCTCGTCTTGCGCAGCGTTCTCGATCAGCGCATGTTCCAGCTGTTCGGCCGGGACGACTGGTGGGATCACCCTGGAGTGGATCTGCATTACGGCGCGGTGGCCAAGATCCGCGAAGCCGTTCATCAACTGGGCCGGCAAGGCTTGGCGCCCACCCCGTCGGAAGTGGTCGCCGAGTTGCCGTTCGGGTTCTGGGTGAGCTTGATCGGGCGCGGCAACAATTACGACCAGCGCCTGTGGCGCACAACGCTCTACCAGGCATTTCCCGGATATCGGGGTGGCCGCCACGCGCTGCACCGCAAGCTGGACTTCCTGCGCGTGCTGCGCAACAAGATCGCCCATCACGCTCCCATCTACCACCGGCATCTGAACGCCGATCACGAAGCGATCATGGCGATGCTCGGCTTCATCGATGCGCCGCTGGCCGATCTTGTGGCCCGGTACAGCCCTGTTCCGGCCGTGCTGGCACGTCGTCCACGCCTGCCATGAGTAGGGCCTCTCCTTTGGTGGAATCAGAATCATTCACCCGAGGGATGCCCAGGCCCGGAGAGGGCCGAGACGGAGCCTGGGGGCATCACAGGCAGCCTCCGCGTCGCTCAGCCGCAACCACATGTACGCGGTCACTTCCCGCTCGCGGTCGGCGGGAAGTCGCTCACACCCGCCCCGCTGAGGTATCCAAATGGGGGCTCGGCGCCGCAAACACCGGTCCTGCACCCGCTCGGACGCCCTGACCCGCGGGCTGGCCTCGACGATGCGCATGAACATGCCCCGCTGAGGCGTGGACCACCGGACCGGCTAAACCGGCCCGTAAGAGCGATGGCGTCGCTCTCGAGTGCGGCGTCCTCCTTCACCGTTGCGGTGGAAGAACCAGGCGCGAGTCCGTTCCTCTCCCCATGCCGGACCGTAAGGCCAAGGGGTATAACGCGTGCGGGCAGGGCTCGGCTCGTCGTGTTCCCGGGGCTCTTCGGTGATCCCGTAGTGGCGGGCCAGGCCGGGAAGCCGGCGTGTGTACTCGGCCCTGTCGCTGAAGTCCCATGCCTCGTCCTCCGGCTCCGCGAGGAAGCTCAGGAAGGGAAAGGCGCTGGTGATTCCGCGCGCCTGGACGGCTTCCGCTGGGTGGGCCGTGTCCTGCCCGATGACACGCTCATACGCGTGGCAGGCCACGTAGGCGAACGACTCGAACTCGGGCCAATCCTCATCTGGCCAGCGCTGACGCCGGACCCGTGTCAGCCGTACGAGCTGGACGGCGCCGTCCTTGGACGCCGAGGTCCGCTGGTGGGAGAAGTTCCGCGACAGTTCGAAGAGCCGCTGCACCTCGGGAAGTTCGACAAGACGGTCGGGACACTCGGTGACCTTGCCGAAGGGGCCGCGGCCGAGGCTGATCAGCCAGTCCACGAAGTACTCGAAGCCGTCGGAGGATCCAGAGCCGGTGATGGTCCAGCAGGCCGCGTACATGTCCCAGGTGCAGGCGCGGTTGGCGCAGAGCGTGAACCATGCCTCAAAGTCCACGATTTCCTCAGCCGACAGGCGGGACAGATGCTCCTCCAACCAGCTCACTCTCTCCTGTCTGGTAGCGGTCTCCTGAGCGGAGCGTTCAACCAGGTCCCAGAAGCCGTCGATGTCCATGGGGCCTGATCATGGCAGCCGCCGCAAGCCCTGCCCAGATCTCCGGATTCCGGGTGCGGTTCGCCACCGTCGACGGGCGCGTGGTCGACGGGGACCAGAGGCCGCCGAAATGGACCCGTTCCTGCTGTGGTCGCCCGCTCGCGGTGGGCGGGCTGCTGCCGAACGGCACGCTCACCCGCTGCCGGCGCGCGCGTCTGGGCCGGTATCGCTGGAAGGTCCCCGGGCAGCGCCACGGTGGTCGTCTGTCCCCGCTGCTACACCGCCCAGCCCGGCCCAGCCGCATCGCCCTGTGGTGATCAGCTCGGCGGGGCCTCGTGGACGGTCATACTGCCGCCGACGTTGTAGACCCGAGCGCGGGTCTGTCTAGATAACGGTGTATCTCGATCTTGATTAGTTATCGAGTGGTCGGGGTCAGGCGGCCTTCGAAGGTGATGGCGAAGGCGTTCAGCG
>NZ_JBEOZT010000056.1:0-28495 GCF_040298265.1 Nonomuraea sp. NPDC001636 | reverse complement strand
GCGCCGCCGCCCGGGCCGCCGCGAGCGCCGCCCGCCGGGCCGCCGCCTGCGCCAGCTTCCTGGCGATGATCCGCGCCGCGATGCGCGCCGCGATGCCGACGGCGATCCAGAACAGCTGGCCGTCGGGGTCGCTCATGCTGACGGGGCTGTTGTTGGCGTAGGCGTAGGCGTTGAGCTGCTGCGGGTCCTCCTCGTCGATGATCGGGTCGACCGACAGGAAGCGGCCGTTCTTCGGGTCGTACTCGCGGGCGCCCAGGTGGACGAGCCCGGTTGTCGGGTCCTTGGTGCCGCCGACGAACGACCGCTGCCCCGGCCACCATGGCGGCGGCGACCCCCGGTCCTCGCCGAACGGCGTCATCCGCCGGACGGCCAGCTCGCCGGTGCCGCCGTTCACCGCGGCCTGCGCGGTGCCCTGGTGGTCGGCGGCCAGGAAGTAGACCTGGTTGTCGGGCGTGCGGACGGCGATCGGCTCGCCGTTGATGGTGTAGTAGCGGGTCTGCTCGACGGCGTCCTTGGCGAAGTCGAAGCGCAGCTCCATGTCGTCCACGTACAGGGTGGCGTCCGTGGCGGTCTTGCGCAGCAGCCGGTCGCCGTCGGCGTCGTAGAGGAACGACGTCGTCTTGCCGGCCTCCGTGACCGACTCCAGGTTGCCCTCGGCGTCCCAGACGAGGGTCTGGTCGGACGTGCCGACCTTGCGCCTGGTGGTGTTGCCGGCCTCGTCGTAGGCGAACAGGTCGGCCCCGATGCTCTGCACCGCGTGCGGCTGCTTGGCGCCGGCCGCCGGGTAGACCGAGGTGCGCACGGCCTCGGGCGCGCCACCCCAGGCGTGCTTGGTCTCCTTGACCCGGTTGCCGGTGGCGTCGTAGGCGTAGCTGACCGCGTACGGCGCCACGCCGCCGATCTTGTCCGAGGCCGGCGTGCCACTGGCGCAGTCGTCGTTGGCCGTCCACGCCGAGGTCATCCGGCGCAGGTGGTCGTAGGTGAAGCACTGCGTGTCCTGGCCGCCCGCCCGTCCGGCGATCTTGGTGACGTTGCCGGCGGCGTCATAGGCGTAGTCGAGGTCGAGGTCGGTGGCGGCGGCGCCCTCCCGGTCCAGCCGCATCCTGGTCAGCCTGCGGGTGGACTCGTCATGGGTGTAGGTGAGCCAGGTCTTCTTGCCGCCGGAGCCCAGCTCGTACTGCAGGGTCTCGCCGAGCTTGGAGTAGCGGGTCGCGGTCACGTACGACGACAGCCCGCTGACCTTGGTCGGCTGGCTGAGCTCGTCGTAGGAGTAGACCACCGACTCGGCCTCCAGCCCGCCCCCGGCCGGGAAGCTGACCGACTGCACCTGATCGTCGAGGGTGTAGCGGGTGTTGAGCACGTACGAGCCGGCCAGCTTGCCCTCCCGCTCGGGGACGGTCACCGTCTCGCGCAGCGTGCGGTAGTCGGAGTCGATGGCGTTGATCTCCGCCTTGTACGCCTGCCCGCCCGCGTACCGGATGCTGGCGTTCATGTGGCCCTTGGCCAGCGCGTCGTACTTCCACTCGGCCAGCAGCGTGCCGGTGGCCGAGCCGTCGCGCAGCTCCTTCTTGCGGCCGAGCTCGTCGTAGACGTACCAGAGGGTCTTGCCGCGGGCGTCGGTGGTGCTGACCAGCTCGTCGGCGTCGTTGTACGTCATCGTGGTGACGCCCTTGTCCGGGTCCTCCGTCTTGATCTCCCGGCCGCGCACGTCGTAGTGGTGGCGCCACACGTTGCCCGCGGCGTCGGTCACCGTGGACAGGCGGCCGGCGGGGTCGTAGGTGTACTTGGTGGACTCGTACGGGCCCGTCGGGGTGGCGCCCTTGTACTGGCGCAGCTCGATGAGCCGGTCGTCGGCGTCGCCGATGCGGGTCGTCGCGGTGCCGCCCGCCGGGGGCGTGATGTTGACGCGGTCGCCCTGCTGGGTGGCCGAGACGCGGTACTTCTCCACGCCCTTGGCCTTGAGGATCTGGGCGTTGACCTCGCCGGCGCCGTCGAAGACCGACACGACCTGCGTGGGCACGTCGGTGTCGGCGACCGCGAGCAGCTCGGTGGCGGGCGTGCCGGTGGCGAAGTAGCCGGTGTTGGACTTGCTCACCTCGCCGAGCGAGTTGTAGAAGGTGTCGGTGATCGTGCGCCCGTCGCGCAGCGCCGGGTCCTGCGTCTGGTCGTCGCGGGGGGCGGGTTCCTGCGTCTGGCGCTCGCGCATCAGGCCGTCGTACAGCTCGTGGCTGACGGTGTAGCCGCCGTCGGCGCGCAGCGTCTTGGTGGTGACGACGCTGGGGCCGTCGGTGCGCATGGTGTAGGCGTACTCGGTGCTGGGCGACTGGCCGGCGGCCTTGCTGCGGTCCGGCTGCCAGACCTTGATCAGGCGGCCGAGCGCGTCGTGCTCCATGTCGGTGCGCCGGCCGTTGGCGTCGACCTCGGCGACCGGCTCGCCCCAGGCGGGCTCGACGAGGGTGCGCTCGACGTGGCCGAGCTGGTTGGTCTCGACGATCTCCGTGGCCGGGGCGCCGGTGGCCGGGCTGTAGGTGATGGTGGACTTCGTCCCGACCGGTCCGGTCTCGCTGGTCTCGCGGCCGTAGACGTCGTAGGTGTGGGTGCTGTCGGTGACGGTCGATCCGTCGGCCGCGCCGAGCTGCTGGACGGTGGTCACGTCGCCCTTGGTGGGCGCCTGGCCGTAGGCCTTGTTGTCGTACTGGACCCGTTCGTCGGAGATCACCTCTCCGGCGGCCAGGGCCGAGACGGCGGTGCCGCAGCCCGCGGCGACCTTCTGGATCCTGCTGGCGTAGTCGAGCATCCAGGCGGTGTCGTTGCGGGCGTAGGTGTAGCGGGTGCACTGGTCGTCGTCGGCGGTGGCCAGGTCGCCCTTCTCCTCCACCTGGGTGAGCAGGCCCTTGGCGTCGTACGAGCGCTCCTCGCCGGTGCGCCGCCACGCCCCGCCCGCCAGCGCCGTGCGGGTCACCATCGACTTGGGCTCGACGACGTAGGCGGTCTTGGTGACGCCGCCCTGCGTGGACTCGGCGGTCTTGAGCGACCACGGCTCCTCGGCGGTCGCGGTGAGCACCGTCGTGCTGTCGCCGTCGTAGAGGATCTCCTCGCGTTCGAAGCCGGACAGCTGGTCGAGGTCGTCCAGCTTGCCGCCCTCGGTGTCGACGACCTGCGCGACGCGCTTGGAGCCGTCGGCCTGCTTGTCGCCGTGCATGCCGCGGAAGTACCTGAACTCGGTGAGCGTGCGCCGGGTGTCCTGCCCGTCGCCCTCACGCACCCGGACGCGGCCGAACCCGCGCCAGTCCGACCAGGTGCGCTGCTCGGGCTTGACGAGGATGTTGTCGGCGTAGTGCCAGGCCGCGCCGTCGAGGTACTCGTAGTCGGTGACCACGTTCGGCGAGCCGGCGACGCGGTCCACCTCGACGGTCTGGGTGACGACGTACTTGTGGAACCAGTCGTTGACCTCGCCCTCGTCGGGCGGCGCCCAGCGCTGCGGGAAGCACAGCCGGTTGTTCTTGTCGGCCGCGGCGGGCACGTCGCCGGGCTTGCAGTCGGCGGCGGCGTAGTTGACCCGCAGCTCGCCGCCGGTCTCGTTGTTCACCGCCTGGACCCGCCACTTGACCAGCGGCGCGCGTCCTTCGTTGGCGTCCACCCGGTTGGGCAGCTGCACGCCGCTGAAGGTGATCTTCGGCATGGTCAGGGTGCCGCCCACGTGGCCGCTCTGCTGCACCGAGGCCAGCCACAACGACGGGCTGAGGCCGTCGCCCGTGGCGGGGAACTGGTGGGTCAGCGTCCAGGAGTCCACCGGGCTGTACTGGCCGGAGGCGTTGAGCACCTGCGTGGTGACCTTGGCCAGGCGCTTGCGCGAGAAGAACGTCGGCGACAGCCGGTCGGTGCACTTGACCCCGGCGTCGCAGATCTGGTCGAACGGCACGTCCGGCCAGGACGCCGCGGTCTCCTTCTTGAGCTGGTCGGCGGCGCAGGTGACGGTGCCGGAGGGCAGGCAGCGCTCGGCCACGTCGAAGACCACCCGGGCGGCCGGGGACTTGGTGAACAGCTCGGTGTTCAGGTAGCCGTAGTCGACGCGGGTCAGGTACGCGCCGCGCACGTACACGGTGCCCAGCTCGGGCTTCATGCTGCGGCCGTAGTAGTTCTTCTCGTTCTCGTACCAGTACGTGGTGGCGTTGCCGTGGGTGTCGACCGCGTAGTCGAGGTTCCATCGGTAGGCCTGCTGGCACCAGGCGTTGGCGGGGGTGCTGGAGTAGCACGGCTCGCCGCTGTTGTTGCCGAACACCGGCACGGTCTGCACCGACTTGGTCTCCGGCTTGCCGGTGACCCAGCCGGGCAGGCGGTTCAGGCCGAAGCTGTACTGGGTGCCGTCGGCGGTGGTGACCCGCCAGTACTCGCCGTTGTTGTCGCCGTTGGTCGCCCCGGTGAGGTACTCGATGCGGGTGCCGTCGTCGCGCTTGGGCCGCCACTGCTTGGTGGCGGCGTCCTTGACCAGCTCGACGGCGGAGTTGCCGAGCGACAGGGTGGCGTTGTCCTGGTCCCAGCACAGGTCGCCGGTCTTCTTGCCGTCGATCATGCACGCCTTGTAGCGGCGTTCGACGTAGCCGCTGGGGTTCAGCTCGAAGCCCTCCCCCACCCAGGACGGCTGGTTGTTGGTGGAGACGGTGCGGCCGTCCACGCTCTGGGAGGAGTAGTCGAGCGACAGGTCGGGCTCGTCGCCGCCCAGGGCGGGCGGGGTGCGCAGGTCGTAGCTCCAGGAGAAGTCGCCGGACTGGTTGCCGACGCTCCAGCTCGCCGAGGCGGCCAGCGAGGTGGCGGCGTGGTCGCCCGACGGGCCGGAGGCGGCGGCGGTCACGGCGTACAGGCCGGTGGTCTCGACCTCGGCGGTCAGCTTGCCCGCCTTGGCGTCGTTGTCGCTCCGGACCGGCTGCGGCGCGGCGCAGGTGGCGGCGGCCTTGGCGTCGAGCGCGCACTCGTCGAGCTTGACCATGCGCAGCCGGGCGCCGTAGTCGCCGCCGAAGGCGTACCGGAAGCCGGAGTAGTCGATCTCCAGCCGGGTCTTCCCGGCCGCCTTGGCCGCCGTGACGCCCTGGCCGGGTGAGACGCGCATCGCGACGCCGAGCAGGTCGGTCCTGAGCAGCTCGACCTTGACCGGGACGGCCTCGGCCGCGGCCACGCCCTTGGCGGCGGGGGCGAGCCGCACCGGGAACCCGGCGGAGAGCGTGGCGGCACTCTCTGCGGCGCCGCCCAGCTCGGCGGTGCCGGCGGCGGGCCAGGTGACCTTGGGCGGGGCCTTCCACGCCTGTTCGGCGGCGGGATCGGCGAGCGGCGGCAGGACGGGCACCTTCCCGCCCTTGACCGGCGTCTCCTTCTGCACCGTGGGCGCCTTGCGGGGCGCGGCGGAGGCGGGCATCGCGTACGCCATGGGCGCCAGGAGCACGACCGTGAGCACGGTCGCCAGCCTGCGCGGCCAGGCGGTCTCGGGCTTGACGCCCTCGAAGCGGTTCCAGCGGGGGTCGGGGGCGTCGGGTTCGGCGGCGGGCTGCTGAAAACGATTCCAGTTGGGCTCTGGCAGGTCTAACTCACTGTCCACGGATTCTCCCAGGGAGGGGCCTACTGGGCTGCTAGCTGGGCTATCTGCTCGGCGCTGAGCACGCCGTCGTACGTGCGGACGTCGTCGACGGTCCCCGGCCAGTAGCCGGTGAAGACGCCCGCGGTCCTGGTCCGGCCCAGTTGCAGGGGGCCGGTGGCGGTCCAGGTGCTCACGTGGGGGGTGACGGTGGTGGCCGACAGGCGGCCGTTGACGTAGACGCGCAGCTCGCCGGCCAGGGCGTCGTACACGCCGGCGACGTGCGTCCATTCCAGGGGGGCGGGGACGGCGTCCGAACGGGTGCGGACGAGGGCGGCGGTGTCGGTGTCGGCGGCGGCCATGCCGAGGGCCCACCGCCCCTGTTCCTTGTCGAAGCCGAGCTGGAACCCGGCCGCCCTGGCGCCCGGCTGGGCGACGGCGGCGGTGTCCTTGGCGGGCAGGTAGTCGAGCTGGGTCCAGACGGCGACGGTGAACCCGGAGCCGGTGGCGACGGCGGGCGCGGCGGTCTGGGCGTAGCCGGTCGCGCCGTCGAGCGCGAGGGCGCCGTCCAGCCAGCCGTCGGTCCAGCCGGCGGCGCCGGCCAGCGCGGCGGGCGTGGCCCGGCCGGAGGAGTCGGCCGCCGACAGGCCGCCGTCCTCGTCCAGCTTCCAGTGGCCGACCAGCGTGGCGGCGCTGTTGACCAGGTCGGCGACCTCGTCGGCGAACATGGCGCGGCCGTAGAGCCGCACGTCGTCCACGTCGCCGGGCCAGAAGTCGGCCGCCGCGCCGCCGGCTCGGCCGCGGCCGATGGTCAGCGGGCCGGTGGCGTTCCACGGCGCGGGGACGGCGACCGAGGACTCCAGCCGGCCGTTGACGTAGAGCGAGATCTGGCCGGACGCCGAGTCGTAGACGCCGGTCAGGTGGGTCCATTCGGTCAGCCGGGGCGCGGCGGCCGACAGCGCGCGCACGGCCGTGGCGGCGTCGGCGTCGGCGCCGGTGACGGCCAGCGCCCAGCGGTTGTCGGCCTTGCTGTACTGCAGGGAGAACGCGCCGGTCCGGCCGCCCTCCTGGGTGACGGCGGTGGCGGAGGCGGCGGTGCCGGTCAGCCGGACCCAGGCGGCGACGGCGAAGTTGCGTCCGGTGTCGGCGACCGGGCCGCCGGTCTGCGCGTAGGCGCCCGCCAGCCTCAGCGCGCCGCCGGTCCGGCCCGAGGTCCAGGTGGCGCCGTACAGGGTGGCGGGGTGGGCGCCGGCGGCGTCGGCGGCGGTGCCGCCCTGGCCCTCGTCCATGGGCCAGTGGCCGGCCGGTCCCCGTCCGGCGTTGACGTTGAAGACGTAGGTGCGGATCGGGCCGAGTTGCCCGGCGCGGTCCTTGCTGCGCACCGACAGGACGTTCGGGCCGTCGTGGCGCGGGGTGAGGGTGATCGCGGCCGTGCCGTCCTGGGCGGGCGGGACCTCGGTCTTGGGGGTGGTGTCCAGGCCGTAGACGTAGGCGGCGACGTCGGTGACGCCGTTGGGGGCGAAGGTGAACCGGCCCGCCAGGCCGACGCCGTCGCTCCAGCCGTTCTCGGTGAACCGGTCGGAGGACACCTCGGGCTCCCGGCCGGGGGCGGTGGCGTCCACGGTGGCCTCGCACCAGGGGCTCCAGGCGCTGTTGGCCTTGCCGTCCTCGGCGCGGACCCGCCAGCGGACCAGCGCGCCGTCGGCGTACAGGCTCTGCGGGACGAGGGCGGAGAAGGCCGTGCCGGTCGAGCCCAGCGGGGTCAGGTACTCCCCGGCCTTGGTCCCGTCGGCCCGGTACCACTCGAAGCGGCCCCTGACGGAGTTGTCGGCGTCCTTGAGCCGGGCCCAGAGCTTGGGCGTGGGCGTGCTGATGATCGGCCGGTCGTCGCCGGAGACGCACGGGCCGCCCGGGTCGGACCAGGCGTCGGCCGCCACCGGGTCGGCGGGCAGCGAGTTGTACTCGATGACCAGGCTCGGGTTGTTGCGGAACTTCTTCCAGGCGTACTGGTCGGTCTCGCTGGTGGCGCGCAGGCCGACGGTGATGTTGGCCCACTTGTTGGCTGCGGCGTCGGCGACCTGGGAGGTGACGTCGAACTCGACGCCGCCGGGCAGGCAGGCCGAGCCCCAGCCCTTGGCCACGTTCACCGTGGACAGCTTCTTGACCCACTTGGGCTGGTTGCTCCAGGTGGTGCTCTTGCTGATCGTGTTGGTGGACCACGCCTCGACCGCGCGGGCGCTGCACGAGTACGACCAGGTCTCGTACGTGCGCAGCGTGCCCTTGATGATCTGCTTGCCGTGGATCGTGGAGCCGGTGTTCATCTGGAAGAACGAGCGGTTGGTCTGCGAGTTGACGTGCCCGACGCGGGCGACGTCGCTGGAGTTGAGGTAGTTGGAGCTGGGCCAGTTGCTCCACACGGCGGTCCAGGCGCCGCGGGCGGCCGAGAAGTACGGGTCCAGGAACACCGGGTACCGGGTCTTCGGGTCGCTCATCATCGCGCGGTCCGGCCGCAGCCGCAGCTTCCTGCCTTCCAGCGAGACGCCCATGGTGGCCTGGCGGGCCTCGGGCGCGCGGCCCTCCTTGACCGCGGCCTCGCCGGCGCCGGTCGAGTCCCACATCGTGGGGGTGGGCGCGATGAAGATCGTGCCGCCGGTGCGGTCGACCGCCTCCAGGTTGCCCGCCTTGTCGGCGGTCAGCGACAGGCCGCTGACCGACAGCGGGAAGTCCAGGTCGGGCAGGGCGCGCGCGGCGGCCCGCGTCTTGACCACCAGGACGTGGGAGAAGCCGTCCACGTCGGCGGTGACCCGCAGGTCCACGCCGGGCAGCACCTCGGGGTAGGTGGCGGTGTCGCCGTCGAGCGAGGGCCTGGGCAGCGTGCCCGGCCAGGTCAGCTCCAGGGCCTTGCCGCCGCGGTACAGGCGGGCGAGCGGGCCGCCGCCCCCGCCGGAGAAGGTCAGCCCGGCCGCCGTCGCCACCGGCTCCACCGCGCCGTCGGGACGCAGGCGGAGCGTGGTGTCCACGGGCACCCAGCCGGTGGCCTGCCGGACGCGGACGGGGCGGGCGTGCTGTTCGAGGGTGAAGGTGCCGTCCGGGCGGGCGAAGACCTGGCGGGTCTCGCTGCGCATCGACTCGATCTCGACCGGCCGGCCGGTGCGCCTGGCCGTGGCGGTCGCGGCCGTCTCCGGCGCGAGGGGCGCGGAGAGCGCGGGGGGCGCGCTCGCCGCCGGAGGCGCGCCTGCCTCCGGCGGCTCCGCGCCGGCGGGCGGCACCGCCGGGATCGTGAACGCCAAGACAGCCGCGACCAGCCCACGCCCAACCCGCATCGGTCCTCGCATGTCGACCAGAGGTCCGCGCGGGACCAGGCGATCTTCGATTGACGAACGGATTGTCACCCGCGTAATGCCGTACGTCTAGATCTTCTGGCGAAATTCGCCATAAGTTGGGACATGACTGGAAGGAACCGCCGTCGGCCGTTCGCGGACCCCGTCACCGGGGTGCGGCGGCGAGTTCGGCGATCGCCGCGACGACCAGGTCCACCTCCTGCTCGGTGTTGTAGTAGTGCGGCGACAGGCGCAGGCACCAGTCGACGTCCTTGTCCCCGAAGTCGAACTGGGCGAAGTGCCGGAAGCTGAGCGCCGAGTTGACGCCCCGCGCGTCCAGCGCCGCCTTGAACGGCTCCGCCTGCCAGCCCTCGACGGCGAAGGTGACCAGGGCGCCCAGCCGCCGCCCCCGGTCGAGCACGCGCACCCCGGGCAGCGCGGTCAGCCCGTCGCGCAGGCCGGCGGCCAGGGCGGGGGTGCGCCGGGCGACGGCGTCCACGCCCACCCGGCGGGCGTAGCGGGCGGCGGCCGCGCAGCCGAGCACGACGGAGTAGGGGAACTCCCAGTCCTCGAACCTGGCCGCCGTCGCGACCGGCTCGTAGCGGCCCGGCTCGGTCCAGCGCGCGCCGTGCATGTCGATGAACAGCGGCTCGTACCCGGCGTCCAGGACGCGGTCGGCGACGTACAGGAAGCCGGAGCCGCGCGGGCCGCGCAGGAACTTGCGGCACGTGGCGGTGAGCAGGTCGCAGCCGATCTCCTCGACGTCGATCGGGTACTGGCCGACGGACTGGCAGGCGTCCACCAGGTAGAGCAGGTCCAGCTCGCGGCAGTGGCGGCCGATCTCGGCGACCGGCTGGACCAGGCCGGAGTTGGTGGGGATGTGGGTGGCGGCCACCAGGCGCGGGCGGTGCCGGCGCATCAGCGCGGCCATGGCGGGCACGTCCACGCCGCCCTCGGGCAGGTCGGGCGCGTGCACGACCTGTACCCCGAACCGCCTGGCCAGCGACAGGAAGGCGATCTGGTTGGAGATGAAGTCGTTGCGGGTGGTCAGGACGACGTCCCCGGCCGCGAACGGGATCGCCGACAGCGCGGTGGAGAAGGCGTGGGTGGCGCTGCCGGCGAAGGCGATGTTGCGGGGAGCGCAGTTGATCAGGGCGGCGGTCTCGGCGTAGAAGCCGGCGACCTGCGCCGCGCGGGCGGCGGCTGCCTCGTAGCCGCCGAGGTGCGCCTCCAGCCGCAGGTGGTCGACCATCGCGGCGAGCACCGGAGCGGGCAGCAGGCCGCACCCGGCGTTGTTGAAGTGCACGACCTCCTCCGCGCCCGGGGTGTCGGCACGCAGAGCGGCGACGTCCAGAAGCGGTTCTACCGAAGTGCTGGAAGCGCTATCATGGATTCTCATGTCCGACAGTAGCAGTTCGGCCGAGCTGGCGACCAGGATGCGCACGATGATCGACCGGCTCGCGCCCGGCGACCGGCTGCCGAGCAGCAGGGAGCTGATCCGGCGCTACAAGGTCGGCCCGGCCACCGTGTCCCAGGCGATCGCCGCGCTGGCCGCCGAGGGCGTGGTGGTCACCCGTCCCGGCAGCGGCACCTACGTCGCGGCCCCGGCGCGGCGGCGCGCCGGCGTCCCCGACACCGCGTGGCAGAGCGTCACCCTCGCCGACCGGGCCGTGGACACCCGCAGCCTCACCGGCGCCGTCGGCGCGCTGCCCGAGGGCACGATCCTGCTGGACGGCGGCTACCTGCACCGCTCGCTCCAGCCCACCCGCGCCCTGACCGCCGCGCTGGCCCGCGCGGCCCGCCGTCCCGACGCCTGGGACCGCGCCCCGGCCGCCGGACTGTCCTCCCTGCGCGGCGTGTTCGCCACGATGGCGGGCGGCGGCGTGAGCGCCGAGGACGTCCTGGTCACGGCCGGCGGGCAGAGCGCCCTGTCCATGGCGTTCCGGGCGATCGCCGGGCCGGGCGACCCCGTCCTGATGGAGTCGCCCACCTATCCCGGGGCGATCGCCGCCGCCCGCGCGGCCGGCCTGCGCCCGGTGCCGGTGCCGACGGACGCCGACGGCCTCAAGCCCGACCTGCTGGCCGACGCCTTCGCCCTCACCCGCGCCCGCCTGCTCTACTGCCAGCCGACCTACCACAACCCGACCGGGGCGGTGCTGGCCCCGGCCCGCCGTCGGCAGGTCCTCGACACGGCCCGCGCGGCCGGCGCCTTCGTGATCGAGGACGACTTCGCGCGCCACCTCGGCCACGGCGCGCCGGTGCCGCCGCCGCTGCTGGCCGACGACCGCGACGGCACGGTCGTGCACCTGACCTCCCTCACCAAGCCGGCCGCGCCCAGCCTGCGCATCGGCGCCCTGACCGCCCGGGGCCCGGTCATGGAACGCCTGCGCGCCGTGCGGCTGGTCGACGACTTCTTCGTCAGCCGCCCGCTGCAGGAGGCGGCGCTCGACCTGCTCACCTCCCCCGCCTGGGAGCGGCACGTCCGGTCGCTGGGCGCGGCGCTGCGGGAGCGGTGCGCGACGCTGGCCGCCGCCGTCCTGGCCGAGCTGCCCGGCTGGACCCTCGACCGCGTGCCCGCCGGCGGCCTCCACCTGTGGGTGCGCCTGCCCGGCGGCGCCGACGACGCCGTGGTCGCCGACGCGGCCCGCCGCGACGGCGTCGCCGTCAGCGCCGGCAACCGCTACTTCGCCACCGAGCTCCCGGCCGCCTTCCTGCGCCTCGGCTTCGCCGCGACCGCCGGGCACGCCGAGCTGGCCGAGGCCGTGCGGCGGCTCGCGGAGGTGGACCGGTAGCGCTTCTGGGTCAGCCCTGCGCCCAGGCGGTGGCCGTCCAGGTCAGCGCGTGCGTGGCGGCGGACTTGCGGAGCAGCCTGAGGTGGACGACCTGGTGGTCCTCCGTGACGACGCACAGGCCCATGCCCGTCCGCATGCGGGCGAAGGTGAGCGAGGAGCCGAGCGGGTTCAGGTTCACCGCGTCCACGCAGGCGGCCGGGTCCGCGGGGCCGTCGAGCAGGGCCTCCTGGCCGGTGACGTCCCAGACGGTGAGCTTGGCGACCTGGTCGTCGAAGCAGTCGTAGACGAGGTCGCCGTTGCTGCCGACGGTGACCTTCGGGCCGGTGGGGGTCAGGTCGATGCCGTTCTGGAAGTGGGAGAAGTCGGTGCAGGGCGGGCCGCCGGGGAGGGTGAAGCGCACGTTCTCGTACTCCTTCTCGTACTCCGGCAGGGTCGGGGAGGGCACGGCGGCGGTGGCCCGTATAGGCGCTGTAGACAGCGCTGTGGCCGGGATCGTGACGGTTACGGCTGGCGGCGCGGTCGTCGTGACGGGGGCGGGGTCGCCGGTGCCGGCGAGCGCCAGGGCCGACGCGGTCACCGCGACGGCGGCGGCGCCCGTCCAGAGGGCGAGGGCCGTCCTGGCCTTCCGCGGGCGGGCCGGACGCGTCGGCGAGTCGCGCGGCGGCACGTAGGTGTGCAGCGTGGACGCCACCGCCGCGGGCAGCCAGGGACCGGCCGCCGCGTCCCCGGCTCCCCCGGCGAGCGCGGCGACCTCCGCCGGGGCGGGCCGGTCGGCCGGGTCGCGGCTGAGGCAGCGGGCCAGCGGCCCGGCCAGGGCGGGCGGGCATCCGCGCAGGTCGGGCTCCTCGTTGGCGATGCGGTAGAAGAGCACGTCCGCCGGGCCCTCGCCGAACGCGGGCCGTCCGGTCAGGGCGTAGACGGCGAGCTGGCCCAGCGCGAACACGTCCGTGGCCGAGGTCACCGGCCGGCCCCTGACCTGTTCGGGGGTCATGAACGCGGGGGTGCCGACGCGCATGCCGGTGTGGGTGAGGCAGGTGGCGTCCACGGCGCGGGCGATGCCGAAGTCGATCACCTTGGGCCGGTCCTCGGCCAGCAGCACGTTCGAGGGCTTGAGGTCCCGGTGGACCAGCCCGGCCGCGTGGATGCCGATCAGCGCCTCGGCGACCCCCGCGATCAGCCGCCGGACGGTGGCCGGCGGCAGCGGACCGTGCTCGGCCACGGCCTGGTGCAGGGAAGGCCCGCAGATGTAGGCCGTGGCCAGCCAGGGGACGGCCGCGTCGGGATCGGCGTCCACCACGGGGGCGGTGAAGGCGCCCTGCACCCGCTGCGCCGCCTGCACCTCGTGGCGGAACCGGCGGCGGAACTCCGGGTCGGCGGCGTACTCGGGCTTGACGACCTTCAGGGCCAGGGGGCGGCCGCCCGGCGAGACGGACAGGTAGACCCGGCCCATCCCGCCCTCCCCCAGCCGGGCGCGGAGCGGGTACCCGGCCACCGACGTGGGGTCGTCCGGGGAGAGGGGAGGGAACTTCGTCGCCATCGGGACTCCAGGGCCGGTACGGGGTCGTCCGCGTGGACCCGGGGACGGCCGATCGGGTCCGCCCGGCGTCGCACGGGCTCATTGTCGGCCCGCCGAGGCGTACGGCGCCTGTCCTGTATTCGCCCCACACCGTGTGTGGTGCGGGCGGCCGTCACCGGACGGCGATGGCCTCCTCGACGAGCGCCACGGCGGCGCGCGGGTCGGCGACCTCGATCACGAGCCGGGCGTAGCGTTCGTCGGCCAGCTCGATGACCACGGCCTTGGCGGCGTCGTGCACGTCCCAGAAGACCTTCTCGCCGTTGAGATGGAACGTTCCGGCCGTGATGACGCCGGGCAGGTGGGCGCCGGGCGCGCGCACCCCCTTGGGGTCGCCGACGATGCCGGGGTCGGCGGTGGCGCCGCGCACGTTGGCCAGCGGGATGACCAGCCGGCTCTTCAACGCCCACAGTTTGTCCAGGCCCTCGATCTCCACGACCAGCGCCTGTCCGTCAATGCTGATCCTCGCCATGTCATGCTCCTTGGTGGTGGTGGGTGAGCCGGCGGGCCAGAGCGGCGCCGGCCCGGTCGATGTCGGTGTCCGCGGTCCCCGCCCTGGCCCGCAGCCGCAGGCCGAGGAGGGCCGCGGTGAGCGCGAAGGCGAGGTCGTCCTCGGCGCCCTCGCTCCCGGACGCCGCCCTGGCGGCCTGGTCGAAGGCGGCCAGCACGGCGGCGAGCCGGTCGGCGACCTCGCGGTCGACCGGCGCGCGTTCGACCGCGGCCAGCAGCAGCAGGTCGAGGCCGACCGCGGCGGCGGGCTCGGCGGCGGCCACGCGCAACGCCCCGGCCAGGTCGCCGGCGGCGGCGATCCGGTCGATCAGCGGGTTGACGTGGTGCTCCAGGGACCAGCTCAGCGCGGCCTGGTAGAGACCGCGCTTGCTGCCGAAGGTCTTGTACAGGCTGTTGCGGTGGACGCCGAGGTGGGTCACCAGCTCGTCCATGGAGATGCCGTCGTAGGACCGGGTCGAGAACAGCTCCGCCGCCGCCTGTACCACGGTGGCCTCGTCGAATCCTCTTGGTCGTCCCATGCCTCGATCGTAGGCAATAAAGGAACGTTCAGTCAAGAACGCTCGTTCCTGAACTGTCCCGCTAGGTTGAGCGGGTGCGGGTTGTCTCGGTGAACGCGTGGGGTGGGGCCGTGTTCCATGAGCTGGCGCCCTGGGTGGAGGGGTGCGGCGCCGACGTGCTCTGCCTGCAGGAGGTGACGCGCACGCCCGGCCTGCGCGGCTGGACCAGGTTCGACGACGCCGAGCGGTCCCTGCCGCAGCGGGCCGACCTGCTGGCCGACGTCGGCTCGCGCCTCCCCCGCCACCAGCCGCTGTTCGCCGTCAGCGACTCCGGCCCGGTCCAGGACGAGGAGGGCGGCTCGCACCGGCAGGACTTCGGGGTCGCCACGTTCGTCGCCGAGACGCTGCCCGTGGTCGGCGTACGGTCCGCGTTCGTGCACGGCGGCTACGTCGAGCACCACGGCGGGTGGCCGGCCGGCGACCGGCCGCGCGCCGCCCTGGCCGTACGCGTCTACGACCGCCCGGCACGACGGTTCGTCACCGTCGTGAACCTGCACGGCCTGCGGGACGCCGGCGGCAAGGCCGACACCCCGGCCCGCCGCGCCCAGGCCCGGCGGCTCGCCGCCCTGGTCGCCGGCGCGCGCGAGGACGGCGACCTGACCGTAGTCTGCGGCGACCTCAACCTCCTGCCCGGCAGCGAGACGTTCCGGATCCTGGCCGGGCTGGGCCTGCGCGACCTGGTCGGCACCGCCGACACCAGGACCTCCCGCTACCGCAAACCGGTACGGCACGCGAGCTACCTGCTCGTCTCCGACCCCGCCGCCGTCAAGGAGTTCGAGGTGGCGGCCGCCCCCGAGGTGTCCGACCACCGCGCCCTCATCCTCGACCTCTAGCTTTCCGATCCGTCAAGGGCACGGAGTCCTCTGGGCGACGGGTGCCGTCAACCCTGGCGTTCGTGATCGTAGGCGGCCTGGGCGGCGGCGACGGCGGCGCCGTGTCGCCTGGCCCAGTCGGTGAGTTCCAGCAGCGACGTGTGGAGTTCCCGGGCCATCTCCGTCAGCGTGTACTCGACCTTGGGCGGAACGACCGGATGGACGGTGCGGACGAGCAGGCCGTCCCGCTCCAGCTTGCGCAGCTTGAGCGTGAGCATGCGCCTGCTGATTCCGGTGATCGAGCGTTCCAGCTCCGTGAACCGGACCGGACCCTGCGCGGCGGCCACCAGGATGCCGATGCTCCACTTCCCGGAGACGTGGTCGAGGACCTCCGAGACCGGGCACGCCTCGCGGGCCAGGGCTGACACATCGATGTGACTCTGGGACATGAAAGTGCCTTCTTCCACCGGGATCAACAGTCACCAATCATGTACTCCGTATCAAATCGTGCACCAAGCCGGAAGGTGGCCTCATGCTTCAGGAACTCGCAGACCGCACCGCGATCGTGGACACCGTCATCGCGTACGCGACGGCCCTGGACACCAGGGACTGGGCGACCCTGGGCGCGCTGTTCACCGACGACGCCTGCTGGGAGTACAGCGGTTCGGGCGAACGACTCCGCGGGCCCGAGGCGATCATCGCCAGGATCAGTGCCGGTGTGGAGCGGTTCGACGCCACCCATCACCTGAACGGCAACCATGTCGCCACAGTGCACGGCGACGAGGCCGAGCACACGTGCTACTACCAGGCCCAGCATGTCCGCCTCGGTCTGCCCGACGGCGAGAAGTTCCTTGGCGGGGGCCGCTACGACGACCGGCTGCGCCGCACCCCGGACGGCTGGCGGTTCACCCACCGCAGGATCACCAGCGTCTGGAGCGAGGGAAACCCCGCCGTGATCACGTCCTGACGGCAGGCCGCGAAGATCCACCTGTGCGGAAACGGGTCTAGCCGGGCGCGGTGATCTTCCGCACGCGGGAGGTCTCGGCGGACAGCGGCGTGCCGTCCTGGCCGAGCGGGTGCAGCCGGGGCAGCTCCCGCCCCTGGCCGTCGACCAGGACGGAGTGCGGCTCGTCCGGGGCGAAGGCGTGGCGCTCGCCCCATTGACGCAGGGCGACGACGGCGGTGAAGAGGTCCCGGCCGGCCTCGGTGAGCCGGTAGGCATGCCGCCTGCCGTCGGCGGCCCTCCGGTCGAGGATGCCGTGCTCGACCAGCTTGCGGAGCCGGTCGGTGAGGATGTTGCGGGCGATTCCCAGCCGCTGGTGGAACTCGGTGAAGGTGGTGGCGCCGTCCATCGCGTCCCGGACGATCAGCAGGCTCCACCGGTCGCCGACCAGGTCGACGGCGCGGGCGACCGGGCAGGCCGGGTCGGTCCAGGCGTTTCCGGCAGCGAGTGTGACGTCCACTGAACCCTCCGATCAGTTGCAATTCGAAACCATTATGCCCTAGCCTCCGATCGGTTGCATATTGAAACCAATTGGAGAGTGACATGTCGCCAGGACTGACCGGACGGCAACGGATCGTGCTCGCGCTGGTGTGCGCGGTGGCCGTGTCGCCCGTCTACGGCATCCAGCCCGTCCTCCAGGCCGCCGGCCGGGACCTCGGGCTGGCGGACGGATCACTGGGCCGGCTGGTCGCCGCCGGCCAGATCGGCTATCTGGCGGGGCTGGTGCTGCTCGTCCCGCTCGGCGACCTGTTCGACCGGCGCCGGCTCATCACGGCCCACCTGCTGCTGACGGCGGTCGGCGCCGGGGTGGCCGCCGTCGCGCCCGGCGGCGCCCTGGCGATGGCGGGCCTGGCCCTCGCCGGGCTGTTCGCCGTGGTCGTTCAGATCACGGTGGCCTACGTCGCCGCGGTCTCACCGCCCGGCGAGCGCGGCCGCAACATCGGCACGGTCACCTCGGGCGTGGTGGCCGGGATCCTCGGGGTCCGGGTGGTCGCGGGCCTGTTGGGCGAGCTGGCCGACTGGCGGGCGGTCTACCTGGTCATCGCCGCGTCGTGCGTGCTGCTCGCGCTCGCCGCCCGCCTGGTCCTGGACGCCGACGTCCGGCGCCCCAGGGTCTCGTACGGCCGGTCGCTGTCGTCGCTGGGCCGGCTGGTGGCCGGAGATCGGCTCCTGCTCAGCCGGGGGCTGATCGCGTTCTTCCTGTTCGCCTCCTTCGGCACGTTGTGGAGCGGGCTGGCGCTGCCGCTCGGCGCCGCGCCGTGGCACCTGGGCACCACCGGGATCGGGCTGTTCGGGCTCGCCGGGCTCACCGGCGCGCTGGGCGCGGCCCGGGCCGGCCGCTGGGCCGACCGGGGCCTGGCGTCCTCGGTCACCGGCTGGTCGCTGGCGCTGCTGGCCGCCTCGTGGCTGCTGACCGCACAGGCGGGGTGGTCGTTGTGGCTGCTGATCGCCGGCGTGGTCGTGCTCGACTTCGCCGTGCAGGCCGTGCATGTCAGCAGCCAGCACCTGCTCACCACCGCGCGTCCCGACCGGAGCAGCGGGGTCATCGGCGCGTACATGGCCTGCTACTCCCTCGGCTCCGCGCTCGGCGCGATCACCACCACCTGGGCCTACAGCCTCGCGGGATGGCCGGCCGCCTGCCTGCTCGGCGCGGCCTACGCCGTGCTCGGGCTCGTCGTCGCCGTCTCGACCCGGCGGCTCACCGCCGCGCCGGCGGCACGCGGGTCCGCCTCGGCCTGAACGGGGGTCAGGGGAGGTCGAGGATCGGCACGAGCTGCTCCTCCTCGTACGCCAGATGCGCTTCGAGCTCGTCGGTCAGCCGCTCGATCTCCGCGCGCACCCGCACCGGGTTGTCACCCGACAGGGCCTCCCGCAGCTCCGCCACCAGCACACTCACGCGCTCGTGCTCCACGGCCAGCCGCTCGATCACCGGGGCGAGCGCGGGATGCCGCTCGGCCAGCGCCGGGAACATCATCGTGTCCTCGCCGGTGTGATGGTGGTGCAGCCCCTGGCACATGGTCAGGCAGTTGACGCGCAACTGCACGCCCAGGCCGGGGCGTCCGGTGTCGGCCAGCTCCTTGCGGATCAGCGCGAGCTCGCGGCGGAAGCCGTCGTGCACCAGCCTGAGGTACGCCCCGCCGGAGGGCGCGGTGGACCGGGGCGGCCCCGGCACCACCTTCAGCGCGACGACGGGGATGATCCGGCTCGTCTTGGCCTGGTAGTCGGCCCAGCCGGGGTCGCTCTCCACGGCGCGGGCGAAGGCGGCGTCCCGTTCGGCCCCCTCCAGGACCTCCGCCTCGACGTCGAAGACGAAGACGCCGCTCTCGACAGTGGCGCGGGGGTCGGCGCGCAGGTTGTGGTACCAGGCGGGGTTCCTCGGCGCCCCGCCGGCGGAGGCGATGACCAGCATGCGCTCGCCGCCGTCCGGCAGGTAGCCGAGCGGGGTGGTGTGGGGCCTGCCCGAACGGGCGCCGGTCGTGGTGAGCAGGAGCAGTCTCGCTCCCTCGAAATAGCCGCCGACCTGGCCGTTGTTGGCGCGGAACTCGTCGATGACCTGCTTGTTGAAATCCACTCTTCTCCATGGGTGAGGTCTCTGCTCTGACGTGCTGAGGAGGAGAAGAGGAAGCGGCGGGCCGCGCGCCCGCCGGGCGATCACGCCAGGGCCGGGCTGCTTTCTGGTGCGTGGCCCAAGGCCGACCCGGCAGTCACGGGGGTGACGCTACTTCATCAAGATATTTTCCGCAAAGCCGACAAGACGTCCAGGCCGATCCGCGGTCGGAGCGCGGTGGTCCGGCGTCGGCGCGATCGTGCGCCGGCGCCGGACCTCACCACCTCCCGTGGAGGCGCCCGCCGCGGCTACTCCGCGTAGGGCTGGTCCTCGCCCTGCTCGCTGTAACCCAGGCTCCAGACGTAGCCGTCGGGGTCGGCGAAGGTGCCGCCGTACCCGCCCCACGGCAGGGCGCCGGCGGGCTTGAGTATCGTGGCGCCGGCCTTCTCGGCCTCCTCCATGATCTCGTCCACCCGCGCCTCGCTGCGGACGACATAGGTGAGCACGACCCCGCTGAACCCGCTGCCCTCCGGGCTCAGCCCGATCTGGCCGGCCAGGCCCTCGCGGCCGTAGAAGCCGACGGGCGAGGCGCCGTCGGACTCGAAGAACACCGAGATGCCGTAGTCGTTCTGGATCTTCCAGCCCAGGCCCTCGGTGTAGAACCGCTTGGCCGCCTCCATGTCGCGGACGGCGAGGAGGATGGAGCTGACGTGCGCTTTCATGCCGTGTCTCCTTGGTGCTTCAGACGTTTGCGACGATGGGAGCAACGCTACGGAGGACGCCAGGCCGGGCGCTTCTCGAATCCTGACCGGTTGGACCGGCCTTGAGAGACGTACGGCGCCGGCCATGGCTTCTGTCATCGCCCACCGGTGACTGCGGCGCTGTCGCTCTGCCTGGGCGCGGCCCTCGCCCACGCGCTCCCCTCGAAGGGCACGCAGGACCAGCAGTAGTCCCCCGCACACGAACGAGGGGCCACCGAGATCTCGCGCGGGGCCCCTTCTCATTGCCGCGTGCCGGTGATTTGACGAGCGTCCCCCAACTGTACGAGGATCCCGAACTGTACGTCTTTCCCGGACAATCGTATGAAGGTGGACATGAGACGCCGACCCGGCCTGATCCTCGCCCTGCTGGCCCTTTCCCAGCTCATCACCTCCCTCGACTTCAACATCGTCTTCGTCGCCCTCCCCCGGATCGGCGCCGACCTGGACTTCTCCCCGCAGACCCTGCAATGGGTGGCCAGCGCCTACGCCGTCGCGTACGGCGGGTTCCTGCTGCTCGGCGGCCGGGCGGCCGATCTGCTCGGCCACCGCCGGATGTTCGTGGGCGCGCTGGCGCTGTTCGCGCTCGCCTCCCTGGCCGGCGGCCTGGCGCAGAGCCCCGGGACGCTGGTCGCCGCGCGGGCCGCGCAGGGACTGGGCGGCGCGCTGCTGTTCCCGGCCACGCTGGCGCTGGTCAACACTGGTTTCGCCGAGGGGAAGGCGCGCAACAGGGCGCTGGCCGTGTGGAGCGGCGCCGGAGCCAGCGGGCTGGCGCTCGGGTCCCTGCTCGGCGGGCTGCTCACCGGCGCCTGGGGCTGGGAGGCGGTCTTCTACGTCAACGTGCCGCTCGCCGTCGTCGCGATCGCCGGAGCCTGGCTGCTGCTGCCCGCCGACGGGGCCCGCGCGCGGGGCCGCCGGTTCGACGTCCCGGGCGCGGTGCTGGCCACCGGCGGCGTCAGCCTGCTCGCCTACGCGCTCATCCAGGGCCCCGAGTCGGGGTGGGGCTCGCCGCTGATCACCGGCGGGTTCGTGCTGGCCGCCGTGCTGCTGGCCGCCTTCGTCGCGGTCGAGAAGGCGGGCGCCGACCCGCTCATGCCGCTGCGGCTGTTCGGCAACCGCAGCCTCACCCCGGCCGTCGCGGTCATCCTGGTCTTCGGCGCCACGTTCAACGCGCTGCCGTACTTCCTGACCGTCTACTTCCAGACCGTGCTCGGGTACGGCGCCGTGGCGACCGGGCTGGCGTTCCTGGTGCCGTCCCTGCTGATCGCGCTGGGCACCCAGCTCGGCGGGCGGCTGGCCGGGCGGATCGGGATGCGGGTGACGCTGCTTCTCGGCACCGTCGGCGGGGCGGCGGGCACCGCGCTGCTGGCGATGGGGATCAGCGCCGACGGCTCGTACTGGGGGGTGCTGCCCGGCATCGTCGTGTCGGGCGTCAGCCAGGGCCTCACCTGGACCGGGATGTGGATCGCCTCGGCCACCGGCGTGGCGGCGGGCGAGCAGGGCATCGCCTCCGGCATGGCGTCCACCGCGCTCCAGGTCGGCGCGGCCCTCGGGCTCGCGGTGCTGGTCGCGGCCGGCGGGGTGGGCGAGGCCACCGGGCCCGCGCTCGCCTCGGGGATGCGCACGGCGGTGCTCGTCGCGGCCGCGGGCATGCTGCTCGGGACGGTCGTCGCCCTCACCTTCGCCCGCCACCGCGCCACCGCCGCCCCGCTCCCCGCCTGACCTGGGGCCTGACCTGTGGCCTGACTGACCTGGGGCCTGAGCTCAGCCCTGGCGCAGGCGGTCGTAGAGCAGGCAGATCGCGCCCGATTCGGTGGTCGTCAGGTCGGTCAGCGACCAGTGCGTGGCGGGCAGGCCGTCCTCGAACAGCCGGGCGCCGCCGCCGGCCACCTCGGGACAGAGCGTGATGCTGAGCCGGTCCAGCGCGTCCGCCTCCAGCAGGGCCTTGATGACGCTGCCGCTGGCCAGGACGATGACGTCGCCGCCGGTCTGCTTCCTGAGCCGCTCGACCTCCTCGGCGGGGCCGGTCCCGGCCAGGCGGGAGTTCTGCCACGGCGCGTCCGTCAGGGTCGAGGAGAAGACGATCTTCTCGGTCTCGTCGAGCCACCGGGCGAAGGCCCGGTCGCGGGGGTCGGCGTCCTCGTCCTTGGCGACCGCCGGCCAGAAGGAGCCGAAGCCCTCGTAGTTCCTGCGGCCGAGCAGGACGGTGGTGGCCGCGCCGGTCACCCGGATCATGTGGTCGCGGGCGCCGTCGCTGAGGGCGTGCGGGACGATCCAGCTCATGTCGTACTCGCCGCCCGGGCCGCTGACCCGGCCGTCGAGGGACAGCGAGATGTTGCCGACGACCCTGCGGCCCTGGATGTTGTCGTACTGCGTCATGTCCGGCTCTCCTGGTGAGGTGTTCGGTGCGATGGGTACGATCCTGCCGTCCGGGCGGGCCGGGAACATCGGCCACCTGGCAGAGATGCCGCCGAATGCCTGGCCTGTTTGCTGGCATACTTCGGGCGATGTCTGATGTCCGTCATGTTCCGGCAGAGTTGTCGTCGTTCGTGGGCCGGGCCGAGGAGCTGACGGCGGCCGGCGAGGCGGTGGCGGCCGGGCGGGTCCTGACCCTGACCGGGCCCGGCGGGTGCGGCAAGACCCGGCTGGCGATGCGCCTGTGCCGGGCGGCGTCCGGGGCGTGGCCGGACGGCGTGTTCTGGGTCGGCCTGGAGCAGGAGACCGACGGCGGCCAGGTCGGCCGCCGGATGGCCGCCGCGCTGGACGTCCCGCTGCCCGCCGACCGGGACCCGGTGCCGGTGCTGGCCGCCGCGCTGCGCGAGCGCGAGCTCCTCGTCGTGGTCGACAACTGCGAGCACGTGCTGGACGACGCGGCCGGCGTCGTCGCGGCCGTCCTGGCCGAGTGCCCGCGGGTGGCGGTGGTCGCCACCAGCCGGTCCAGGCTCGGCGTGCCCGGCGAGCGGGTGTGGCCGGTGCCGCCGATGAGGCTGGCCGACGCGCTGGAGCTGTTCCTCGAACGCGTCCGCTCCGGCGCCCCGGACGCGGACCGGACGGCCGAATCGCAGGCCAGACGGATCTGCGACCGGCTCGACCGGCTGCCCCTCGCGCTGGAGCTGGCGGCCGGCTGGGCGGGCGCGCTGTCGCTGGCCCAGATCGCCGACTCCCTGAGCGCCCCCTACGCCCTCCTGGACGGCGGCGCCCGCACCACCCCCTTCCGCCAGCGCACCCTGCAGGCGTCGATGAGCTGGAGCCACGACCTGCTGGACGACGACGAGCGGGTGCTGTTCCGGCGCGCCGGGGTGTTCGAGCCGGGCTTCACCGCCGACGCCGTCACCCGCCTGGCCGAGCTGGGCGGGCCGGGCGCCGGGCGTCTGCTCAGGGCGTTGCGGGGGCTGATCGACAAGTCGCTGGTGGTGGCCGACACGACCGGCCCGGTGGCCCGGTACCGGATGCTCGGCGTGGTGCGGGCGTACGCGCTGGACCGCCTGGCCGCGGCGCGGGAGGAGAGCGCCGCGCGCGACCTGCACCTGGACGTCCACGCGTCGTTGCCGGTGGAGCTGGCGCCGCTGCTGGAGACCGACAAGGACGCCTGGCGGGCGCGGCTCGGCGCCGCCTACCCCAACGTGCGGGCCGCGATCGAGTGGGGGCTGTCGCGTCCGGACCCGGCGCTGGGGCGGCGACTGGCCGCGGACTGCGCGTGGCTGTGGCACCTGGAGGGGCGCGGCGCCGAGGGGGCCGCGCTGCTGCGCCGGGCCGCGGCGCTCGGCGCGGACGAGCGCAGCCCGCTCCAGGCCCGGGTCCTGGCGGCGCTGGCGCTCGTGCTCAACACCGCCGAGCCGGGGATCGAGGCGTTCGAGGTGGCGCGGGCGGCGCGGGAGCTGGCCGCGGCGGCCGGCGCCCCGGAGGCCGCCCGGCCGGCCGGGCCGCTGATCGCGCTCGGCCTGCTGGCGACGGGCCTGCCCGAGGCGCTGGCCGAGGCCCGCGCGGTGCGGGAGGAGGCCGTCCGGGCCGGGGACGGGTTCGTCGCCGACAGCGCCGAGGCGATCGCCGGCCTGGTGCACGTGCTCGGCGACGACTACCGGCGGGCGATCGAGTGCTTCGAGCGGGCCGTGGAGCGGCTGGTGGCGCGCGGCGACCGCGGCGTGGCCTCCTTCGCGCTGGGCTGGTGGGCGCTGGCCGCCGCCCGGTCGGGCGCGCTGGAGCGGGCCGCGGAGCTGGCCGGACGGGCCGTCGAGACCGCCGAACCGCTGCGTGACCTGCACTGGACCGGCTCGGCCCGGGTCGTCCTGGCGGAGATCCGCATCCTGCAGGGCCGCCTGAACGAGGCCGCCGCCGCCCTGGAGCCCGTGGACCGGCTGATCGACGGGCTCGGGCGGCTGCCGTTCATCACCGGGTGGGAGCGTTGCCAGGCGATGCTCGCGCTCGGCCACGACCGGCCGGGCGAGGCGGTGGAGTGGTGCTGGCGGGAGGGCCGCTGGCAGGAGGAGCCGGACGCGGCGTGGCTGGCGCCCGACACCCAGCTCGTGCTGGCGGCGGCGCTGCGCAGGACGGGCGAGGCAGCGGCGGCGACACGGCTGCTGGACGCCCTGTCGCGGTCGCCGGTCACCGAGCGCATGCCGCGCGTGCGCGCCGGGGTGCTGGACGAGCTGGCGCTGCTGTCCCACGACAGCGACCCCGAACGCGCGCTGCGGCTGCACCACGAGGCCCTGCGCATCCACGCCGACCACGACCTCGTGCTCGGCCTGGTGGCCGGCCTGGAGTCGCTGGCGCTGCTCGACCTGCGGCGCGGCGCCGTCAGGACGGCCGGGGTGCTGGCCGGGGCCGCCGAGCGGGCACGCGCGAACCTCGGGGCCGCGCCCCGCCCCCTCCCGGCCGCCGACGGCGCGGAGGGCCGCGAACTGCGCGCGGCCGTCGAGCGGGGACGCGCGATGGACCTGGCCGCGGCGGTCGCCCACGCCACCCGCGCGCGGGGGCCGCGCCGCCGGCCCGACTCCGGGTGGGCGAGCCTGACCCCCGCCGAGCGGTCGGTGGCCGGGCTGGCCGCCGAAGGGCTGTCCAACCCGGAGATCGCCGCCCGGCTGTTCGTCAGCCGGGGCACGGTCAAGACCCACCTGGCGCACGTCTACGCCAAGCTCCAGGTCGCCAACCGCACCGAGCTGGCCCGCGCGACCGCCGCCCGTGACCGGAACGAGGACGAGCACGCCGAAGACGGGGTCAGGCGTCCGGGTTGAGTTCGCGGCGGATGGCCTGGCCCGCCGCGCGGTGCTCGGCCGCGGCGGCCGGGTCGCTCTCGTCGAGCACGGCCGCGATGCCCTCGTGGGCCAGGGCCTCCTTGTGCCGCGCGCCCACCTTGGGCGCCAGGTCGAGGGCCTGGCGGTGCAGGCGCAGCGCCTCCTCCGGCAGGCCGGCCAGGCGGCAGGTCTCGGCGTAGCCGTAGAGGAAGTGCACCTTCCAGTGCTCCTCGAACAGCTCGTCCAGGAGGGCGAACGCCTGCCGGTGGCTCTCCAGCGCCTCCTCGTGGCGGCCCATCTGGCGCAGGGCGACGCCCAGGCAGTTGAGGCACCACGCCTCGTTGTGCTTGTGGCCGTCCTCGCGGGCCAGCTCCAGGGCCGCGGTCAGGTGCTGCGCGGCCTCGCCCGGCTCCTCGTGCACGATCGCCATGCCGAGGGTGATCCGGGCGGTCAGCGTGGCCGGCCAGCCGGGCTCGCCGTGCGTCCGCGCCAGCACGTCGCGGGCCAGCCGGGCCGCCTCCTCCCGGCGTCCCAGTTGCAGCATCGCCCACGCCTCGTCGGCGGCGGCGTGGGCCGCGCCCGTCGGGCAGCCGGCGTCGTCGTACAGCCGGGCCGCCTGCCTGAAGAGGTCGAGCGGCTCCTCGACGTGGCCCTCGTCCCAGCTCAGGTAGCCGCGGCGCATCATCAGGTCCGCCGCGGAGCGGGCGTCGCCGGCCTGGGACACCAGGGGGGCCGCCGCCTCGTACGCGGCCCCCGCCTCGGCCATGCGGCCCGCGTTGTAGCGGGCGAAGCCCAGGTCGCTGTGCGCCTCGGCGAGCTGCCACGGGTCGCCCAGCCGTTCGGCCGCCGCCAGCGACCGTTCGAAGAGCACGTTGAGGTGGGTGGTGCCGCAGCGCCGGGCGAAGAACGCGCGCATGAAGCGGGGCAGCTCGCACGCGTGCGCGTCGGCGCCGGTGGCGACCGCCACCTCGAAGGCGCCCATGAGGTTGGTGTACTCCGCGCCGAACCAGCCCAGCGCCGCGTGCTTGCTGCCGAACGCCGGCAGCGCAGCCGGCGGGCTGCCCGCGGACGCGGCCCGGCTGCCCGACTCGTACGGCATCGCGGCATCGGCGGCGGCCGCCGCGTGCACGTAGTAGTCGAGCACCCGGCCCAGCGCCTGCTCCCGCTCGGCCGGCGTGTCCTGCTCCTCGGCGGCCCGGCGCGCGTGCTGGTGGACGAGGTCGTGCAGCGTGTACCGGCCGGGCGAGGGCTGCTGGACGAGGTGGGCGTCGAGCAGGTCCTCCAGCATCGTCCGCGCGTCGCGCAGCGGCACCCCGGCCAGGGCGGCGGCCACGTAGTCGTCGAAGGAGGACCCGGACAGCAGGCCCAGCAGCCGGAACAGGCGGCGCTGGGCCCGGTCGAGCTGGCGTACGGACATGGCGAAGGCGGTGTCGAACTCGCTCGGCCCCTCGGCCATGCGCTCGACCAGGATGCCGACGGTCCAGCCTGGCCGGTGGCGCAGCCGGGCCCCGGCCAGCCGCAGGGCCAGCGGCAGGTGGCCGCACAGCCGCAGCACCTCGGCCGCCGCCTGCGGGTCCTGGGCCAGCCGCCCGTCGGGCCCGCTGGGGTCGCCGCTGGCGCGGGCCAGCAGCTCGGCGCTCTCCTGCGGGGTGAGCACGTCCAGCGAGACCGGCGGCACCTCCTCCAGGCCCAGCAGCCGGTTGCGGCTGGTGATCAGGGCGACGGACTCGCCCGCGCCGGGCAGCAGCATGCGGACCTGGTCGGCGCCGGCGGCGTTGTCGAGGACCACGACGGCCCGCCGCCCGGCCAGCTCGGCCCGCCAGCAGGCGGCCAGCGGCTCGATGCCGCCCTCCTGCGGGATCTTCTCCGAGGGCACGTCGAGCGCGGCGAGCAGCGACCGCAGCGCGGGGTCGGGGTCGAGCGGTTCCCGCCCGTCGGTGAACCCGTGCAGGTCCAGGTAGAGCTGGGCATCGGGGTAGTCGGCGGCGAGCCGGTGCGCGGCGTGCACGGCCAGGCACGTCTTGCCGACGCCCGCCATGCCGTCCACGGCGACCACCCGGCTCTGCGCGACCGCGGCGAGCACGGCGTCGAGATGGGCCGCGCGCCCGGTGAAGTCCGGCACGTCGCGCGGCAGGTCGTTGCGCGGCGGACGGGGAGCCCCGGCGGGCGCCGAGGGCGGCTGGACCTGGCGGCTCGCCTTGGGCGGCGCAGGAAGGGGGTTGGCCGCCCGGTCCCACAGCGGGCGCAGCGGGCGCGGGTCGCGCTTGACCAGGCGGCACAGCTCGATCACCGCGGCCCACGGCGGCACCGACTGGCCGCTGAGGTAGCGCGACAACGACGACGAGCTGAGGCCCGTCTCGCGGGCGAGCGCCCGTACGCCGTGCCCGGAGAGCTCCTGGAGCAGGCGCAGGCGGTTGGCCAGCTCGTCCTGGGGGTCCGCCGTCTGCTGTCGAGTCACGCGTTCCTGCCTCTCTGTCCCGTCGCGGAAGAAACTTACCCGGACGAATCACCGCAGGCCACCGGCATTCCGGCTGTCCCACGGTGTCCCACGGGCATCGTCGCGGCGGGGCCGCTGCGCTGAGATGGAGTCACGCCCCGGGGGACGGGGCGCCGACCAGGGAAAAAGGGAGAAACCACCATGCAGTCCCGGATGAAGAACCCGGCCTTCGTTCTGCCCGGCGCGATGCAGTCGATCCAGGAGCTGTTCAAGGCGGTGCACGCCGGCGGGGTGGACGCCGCGACGCTGGAGCTGGTGCACCTGCGGATCAGCCAGATCAACGGCTGCAGCGCCTGCGTGGACGCGGGCGTCAAGGGCAGCCGCAAGGCCGGGGTGAGCGAGGAGCGGCTGGCCACGGTGGCCGCCTGGCGGGAGGCCCCGTACTTCACCGAGGAGGAGCGGGCGGCGCTGGAGCTGGCCGAGGCCGCCACCCGCCTGGCCGACCGGCCCGACGCGGTCGGCGACGAGATCTGGGACCGGGCCGCCACCTACTACGACGAGAAGCAGCTCGCCTCGATCGTGCTGATGATCGGCGTGACGAACCTGTTCAACCGGCTCAACGCCACCACCCGGCAGATCGCCGGCGCGTGGGGCTGAGCGGCACCCAACCATAAAACGGTCAGTACTAGCATTCACCCCACACAGGAGGAGATTTCACCATGGGCACCACGAAGAACACCGCCGCGTCCGACAAGGGTTTCGAGGGCTTCACCGAGGACGAGCGCGCGGCGATGAAGGCGCATGCCAGCGAGCTGAAGAAGGCCGCGCGGCGCGGCGGGAAGGCATCGGCCGCCGACGGCGAGCGCGACGTGCTGGAGAAGATCGCCGAGATGGCCGAGGACGACCGGGTGCTGGCCGAGGCGGTGCACGCCATCATCAGGGCCGCCGCCCCGGACCTGACGCCGAAGACCTGGTACGGCATGCCGGCCTACGCCAGGAACGGCAGCGTCGTGTGCTTCTTCAAGCCCGCGGCCAAGTTCAAGTCCCGCTTCGCCACCCTCGACTTCAACGACGGGGCGACCCTTGAGGACGGCGCCATGTGGCCGAGCGCCTTCGCGCTGAAGGAGCTGACCCCCGACGCCGAGGCGCGCATCGCCGCCCTCGTGCGGCAGGCCGCGGGCTGAGCCCCCGGCGGACCCCCGGCGGACCCCCTGCGGCCCTGCTCCACCGCGGCGCGCCGGACCCTGCTCCGGACCGGCGCGCCGCAGTGGAGCACGGGACCGTCAGACCTCGTCCACGCTGCTCGGCTCACGCCGGGACAGATCGATACCGAGTTCCTCCGCCGCGCGGAAGACGTCCTCGTCGGTGTCGCGCATCTCGATGGACAT